>CAYYXU010000008.1:0-34287 GCA_964475645.1 uncultured bacterium
ATCTCGAAAATTTTACTAGTCTTATATGCGCCACGAAAATGGCCTACATCTACCACGCCATCCAGTGTATGAACAAAATGTATGTATTCCTTATTAAGTTGATTTTTCTCTACTAGCATTTGCACAGATCCATCAACCGTGTCTTGAAAAAATGTGAACAACCCCTCTATCCTACGTGAAGACTGTGTTAGTTCTGAGATTGACTCTTTTGTATCGGTGGTATCTATTTTAACTGTGGTGGTATCATTTGTTTGTTGGGCCGATAATGGTGTTAAAACAAGAGTCGCAACACAATATATAGTGAAAAAGAAATATTTAATGAAATGTTTTATTAGTAACATTGTTTCTTCATCTTTTCTGTAGATAGAGATCTGTAATTGTGCCGGTAAATACCTCTGAAGCTAGGCCTACTGTTTCGCTTAATGTTGGGTGTGGGTGCACTGTAAGGCTAATATCTTCTGCGTCTGCCCCCATTTCAATTGCCAAGACGCCTTCAGAAATCATATCGCCTGCACCAGGGCCAACAATGCCTACGCCTAGCACTCGCTTGGTTTCCGGATCGAATAGAATCTTTGTTTTGCCCTGATTGATTCCCATGGCAACAGCTTTACCGCTGGCCGACCAAGGGAATTCTCCTTTTTCATAGGGTATTTTGTTTTCTTTTGCATTTGTTTCTGTTAGGCCTGCCCATGCCACTTCCGGGTCCGTATAAACCACAGATGGAATAGCTCGTACATCGAAAGCTGCGGGACGACCTGATGCCACCTCCGCCGCAACTTTTCCTTCATGGGTTGCTTTATGTGCTAACATAGGATTACCAATAATATCCCCGATTGCAAAAATATTATTTACCGAAGTCCGTTGGTATTCATCCACTTGTATAAATCCGCGATCATTCACTTTAACATCTGTGGCTTCAATATTCAATAAACCGGTGTTCGGCTTTCGTCCTACAGACACCAATACTTTATCGAATACTTCTGTGCTAAGGTCTTTTTCGTTTTTAATCGTGACAGTTAGAGTGCTGTCTTTGTTGGGTTCAACTTTTGTCACTTTTGAGGAAACCTGAATAAATTCAAACTGTTTTATTAGTTTTCTCTGTAATGGTTTTACTAGGTCTGAATCTGTGCCGGGAAGGATGTTTGGTAAATATTCTACAACAGAGACTTTTGCGCCAAGAGCAGCGTACACCTGTCCAAGCTCAAGACCAATAACGCCACCGCCAATTACCAATAATCTTTCAGGAATGTCTTTTAGGTCCAGGGCTGTGCGGGATGTTATTATAGAAGGGTGTTCTGTGGGTACGCCAGGAATCAAGGCCGATGTAGCGCCGCCGGCAATAATACATTGGCCAAATGTAACGGACACATTTCCTGATCCAGTTTTGATTTTTAATTCTGTATCAGATACAAATGAAGCGAGTCCCTGAACAACTTCCACTTTTCTTGCATTGGCCATTTGGGCAATGCTCTTATTCAGTTGGGAAACAATTTTATTTTTATGGTCCCGCATCTTGTTAATGTCAATCTCCGGTTTACCATATTTGACGCCCATTTTTTCTAAATTAGTTGACTCGTCCATAACCTTGGAAATATGAAGCAACGCTTTAGATGGGATACAGCCGCGGTTGAGACAAACTCCGCCCAATTCTGGATCCCGATCAATAAGAAGAACTTGTTTTTCTAAGTCAGCAGCGCGGAAGGCAGCAGCATAACCGCCGGGACCAGCACCAATTACAACAATCTCTTTTTGTCTTGATTTTTCCACTGACCCTAATCTTTAAAATGGTCTAAGTCTGATAAAATATCGGCAAACCTTGATGTAAATGCAGCTGCGGCTGCACCATCAATCACCCTATGATCATAAGACAATGAAAACGGCATGATAAATTTTGCAACAAACTCGCTGGATGCTTTATCGTAAACTTGTTTCCACGCACTACGAGAGATACCCATAATGGCGACCTCAGGGGGGTTTACAATGGGCGAAAACCCTGTGCCACCAATTCCTCCTAAACTGGAGATTGTAAACGTTCCACCTTTCAATTCATCGGGTTTTAGTTTTTTGTTTCTGGCACGAGAGCTCATATCCATGAGTTCTTCCGAAAGCTCAAATACGGATTTTTTATCCACATTACGAACCACTGGAACAGTAAGACCACTCGGCGTATCAACAGCGACTCCTAAATGATAATAATTCTTTAATATTAAGTTCTGCTTCGTGTGGCTCAATGAACTGTTGAACTCGGGCATTTCCTTTAAAATAATTGACAGGGCTTTCATCATAAACGGCAAAAAAGTTACTTTAATTCCTTTTTCAGCACCCGTTTTTTTCATCTCTTTCCTTAGAATGTCCAGATCGGTAATGTCTGCTGCGTCAAACTGCGTAACATGAGGAATTAATTGCCATGCCTGTTGAAGACGTTCACCAGCAGTTTGTTTAATTTTGGTAAGTTTTTTCGCTTCAACATCACCCCATTGAGAAAAGTCAATCGCCGGTTGTGTTGCTGGAATTGAATCTGCAGATATGGCCATTTGCAGTTTGATATAGCCGTTAAGGTCGTCTTTAGTGACGCGCTTTTTAGGGCCCGTTCCTTTTATAATTTGAAGATTGATCCCTAATTCCCTGGCAAGCCGGCGGACGCCAGGGGATGCAAAAATATTATCTGTCGAGGCTGTGGTTTCTGTGGTTGGGTATCGGGTGATGTCTTGGGTTTTTTCTTCAAGTGGTTTTAAAATCTGTTCTCCTTCTGAAAGAACGTGCTTTTCCTCTACAGTTTCAGTGGAATCAGAAATTTCGATCTTAATCAGAAGTTGCCCTGTCTTTACTTCATCTCCAGAAGCAACAGAAACATCTGTGACGGTTCCGTTGACTTCTGCAGGAATTTCCATGGAGGCCTTATCCGATTCTAAAACAAGGATGGTATCTTCCGCTGTAACGGAGTCGCCGGGAGCAACGACCACTTCGCTAACTTCAGCACCTTCGATACCTTCACCTAAGTCTGGGAGGAGTATATCTTTAATCATTTTTTTCTAAACCGTAGTAGGGCTCGGTTTTTCCGGGTTTAAATTATATTTCTTCATTACTTCGTCAGCTTTGGACATCTCCATTTGCCCATCTAACGCAAGAGCTCGGATAGCAGTAAGAACAATATAATAACGATCCACTTCAAAAAAATGGCGAAGATTCTCACGGGTGTCACTGCGGCCAAACCCGTCCGTACCTAAAGCATAGTACGGCCCAGGAACATATGGACCAATCTGCTCAGATACCATTTTTACATAATCAGAAGACGCAACTGTGGGTACATTGTGCTTGCTCAGTTTGGTCTCTAGGTGGGATTTTTTTGGTTCCTTTTCTGGATGAATTAGGTTCCACCGATCTGTCTCTTCTGCGTTCCGCCGCAACTCACTGAAACTAGTAACGTTCCATATTCCAGGGTCTATGCCCCAGTCTTTTTTTAATAGTTCCGCAGCTGCTAAAGTTTCTCCCATAAGGGGGCCGCTACCAAGGAGTCTTATCGTTGGTTTATCGGTGGTTTTGATCTTATAAAGTCCTTTGATGATGTCTTCATTTATACCATCTTTTATGGGTGGGTGTATGTAATTTTCATTTTCAACAGTCAAATAATATATAACATCCAACCCTTTTTCATACATATCTTTAAGACCATTATGCACTACAGTAGCAATCTCATAGCCATAGGCCAAATCATAAGCTTTAATGTTGGGGGTGGCGGCGGCGGCCAAATGGCTATGTCCATCTTGGTGTTGTAAGCCTTCACCGTTAAGTGTTGTTCTACCCGCAGTGCCTCCCACCAAAAAACCCCTTGTACGCATGTCGCTTGCAGCCCAAATGAAATCCCAAATTCTTTGAAAACCAAACATTGAATAATAAACATAAAAAGGTATCATGTTGATGCCGTTTGTACTGTAGCTTGTGCCTGCCGCCACAAAAGATGAAATTGCCCCTGCTTCGTTGATGCCCTCCTCCAAAATTTGCCCATCAGAGGCTTCCTTATAATAAAGAAATTGATCAGAATCAACAGGATCATACACTTGACCACCGTGAGCATAAATACCAAGTTGTCTGAATAAAGGATCCATGCCAAACGTTCGTGCCTCATCTGGTATTATAGGAACAACGTTCTTCCCAATTGTCTTGTCTTTTGTTAGAATTGTAAGCATTCGAACGCAAGCCATGGTGGTTGAGATTTCCCGATCGCCTGAGCCATCCAACAGCTCTTGAAACAGCGATATATTAGGGATTTTTATGGTGGGGCCTTGTCTGCTACGGTGGGGTAAAAATCCACCTAATTTCTCACGCTGGTTATTAATATATATTATTTCATCGCTATTATTGTCCGGCTTATAAAATGGTGCTGTGGATGCCTCAGAATCAGATAGTGGTATATCAAAACGATCACGAAAATATAATAATTCTTGGTCGTTTAGTTTTTTTTGTTGATGGGTGATGTTTCGACCTTCTCCCGCTTCTCCCAAGCCATATCCCTTTATGGTTCTAGCAAGAATAACCGTTGGTTTTCCTTTTGTCTTAACTGCCTCTGAATACGCGGCAAACACTTTGATTGGGTCGTGACCGCCAATTCGCATTTTCCCAAGATCTTCATCGTTAATGTGTTCTACCATTTCTAATAGCTCTGGATATTTACCATAAAAGTGTTCGCGAAGGTAGCTTCCGCCCTTGACAACGTATTTCAGCAAATCACCATCGACAACCTCTTCGGCACGGCGCAAGAAGAATTCCCTGTTTTCATGTTCAAGTAATTGGTCGAAATCTGAACCCCAGATAACTTTTATTACATTCCAACCTGCACCACGAAAAGACCCCTCCAGCTCTTGGATAATCTTACTGTTTCCCCTAACCGGCCCATCCAACCTTTGCAAATTACAATTGACAACAAAAATTAGATTATCAAGTTTTTCCCTTGATGCCAGCGTTAAACCTCCTAGCGATTCCGGTTCATCCATTTCACCATCACCAAGAAAGGCCCATACTTTGCGACCCGTGTCTTCCATTAAGCCACGGTCAATTAAATAGTTCATGAACCTAGCTTGATAAACGGCCAATAATGGTCCCAACCCCATTGATACTGTAGCAAATTGCCAAAAATCTGGCATCAGCCAGGGGTGGGGATATGATGAGAGGCCGCCATCTGGTGAAAGCTCTCGACGAAATGCGTCTATCTTTTCTTTATTTAATCTTCCTTCTAAATAGGCTCGTGCATATATCCCTGGAGACGCGTGTCCCTGAAAATACACTAAATCACTACCTTGTGGGTGGTTGGGTCCTTTAAAATAATGATTAAACCCTACTTCATATAAATTAGCTGCAGACGCATAGGTTGATATATGTCCGCCAATACCTGGAGATTTTATATTTGCGTTTACCACCATTGCCATCGCGTTCCACCTAACAAGGGATTTTATTTTTCTTTCGGTTTCTCGATTCCCTGGAAATTCAGGCTCTTGGCCTGCAACAATAGTATTTACAAAAGGAGTGTTTGTATTAAAGGGTAGGCGCGCTCCACGGGTAGAGGCAAAATCTACCAGTTTTTCTAATAGATATCTTGTGCGCTCAAAGCCGCGTTCTTCAATTTCATCTTCAAGAGACTCTATCCATTCTTGGGTCCCTTGCGGGTCAACGTCTTCTCTCTTTAGGCTCGACATGGTCTGTAAATTAACGCCTCTGTGTTAATTCTATAATAAGGAAGATATTGTTTTTTAGTAGGCTTCAAATTTGGATATTTTTCCAATCTCCCTTTCGTATCTTCCAAATCATTATTCCTGCAAATAAACCCATATAAACCGGAAACAGCAACCAAAGAGCCTTAAAGCCCAACCCTAGCACAACCCCAAACACATAACTGCCTAAAACAATAACACCCCAGGTTAGGCACGACTCTACAACAGCAGGAAATAGTGTGTTGCCTGCGCCAGAGAGTGCAAACCAAAGAACAAAACCAATGGCATCTAAAAATTGTACGGCTCCTATCATACGCAAACCAAATATTCCCATTCTAATAATTTCTGGATCATCAGTAAAAATAAACAAATAATATTTTGGAAACAGAATAAAGCTTAATCCCATAACGCCCATAATATATTCCGCCAGACGAATTGACTCTTTAATGCTCGCTTCAGATTTTTTTATTTTATTTTCACCCATATATTTACTTACAAGGGTTGAGCAGGCTTGTCCCACCCCCAGTGCGGGCATAAACGACGCATGCATTATAGTAAACAAAAGCTCAGTCGTTGCCAGTTCTATAAGCCCTATCATACCAACTATTTTATAAAACATAGACCACCCAGCAGCAATAAACACTTCCTGCAGCCCTTGCGGTGCGGCCAGTCTAAGTTGACGGTTCATCATTACACCATCTACTGATAACGACAAAACCGCAAACCTCGATTTAATTTGTTTTGAAAAAAGATATACGCCATAATGGACAAACATCCACAGTGATGCAACAACCGTTGCTATGGCAGCGCCCTTAACTCCCATTGCTGGGAAAACTGTCCACTGCCAAAGATGAGATAAAAAAGTAAGGGACGGTACGTTCTCAGAAAAAAATATTTTTACCCCCTCAGAACCATAAATGAGTCCAGCATTTAAATATACATTAACTATATTACTAGTAATGCTGACCCTCATGTGAATTTTTGTTTTTTCAACACCAGTATAAAAACCTTGAAAAACAAAGCTATAGGCTGAGAAAAGAAGACCTAGGAAAATGATTGAAGAATACTCAATGGTAAGCGATGTTGCTTTTATGTCATTAATAAAAAACGGGATGAAATCCTTCGCCAACCACCACCCGGCGATAGACACTGGAAAACCGTAGACTGTCGCCATAAACAGCCCGTTATGTAGAGCAGTACCGCATTGATTATATTTTTTCTGTCCCAATCGCCTGGACGCAACGGTCTGAACTCCTGTCCGGATACCAATAACCAGACTCAAGGCCCCCCAAAAAAGCATGGCTCCCATGCCGGTGGCTGCTAGAGCCGCAGCACCAAGCCTGCCCACCATGGCAACATCAACCACACTCATAAGAACCCGGCTCAAGTTTGACAAAATTACTGGGAACGCCAGCGTGAACAACTCTTTGGAAACGGGTTTGTCCTGTGGAAATATGAATTTCAGCACTATAAAGAAATATTTAGTGATTTTAAATCCATGATATCAACGTCAGCTCGCAGAAGAAATTCTTTTGTTTTAGAACACACGGGCGCAGAGGTGGCAACCCTAATGCGGACATCTGGTTCCATTGATAAAATTGATTTCGCCTGTTCGGATATTCTGTAGCCGTCTTTCATTATAATCCTGCTTTTTCGGTCAATAATTATATAAATATTTTCCGTTTTTTTATAAAGGATGGTTCGAGACGTCAAATTATAATTTTTAGGGTTAATTCTTTTCATGGTCTTTTAGTAAAACAGCGTTGAAATTAACCCAATGAATATTTTGAATTGTTAATGAAAATCTGTCTTTCAGCGGAAGTTGAGTCCTCTTTAATTGCTGGGAAACCTGTTTTGGCTCTCGAATCTACAATTATAACACATGGCATGCCCCACCCTGACAATATTGAGCATGCCTTAAAAGCTGAATTTATTTGTAGACAGCGAGGAGTTACTCCGGCCACAATAGCTGTTGTCAATGGCGAGTGTTGTGTGGGGCTAGAAAAAGGACAGATTGAATCCATAGCAAAAAACCCCTCTACCAAAAAAGTATCTAGGCGAGAATTAGGTATGGCCATTGAAAAAAGATGGATCGGTGGAACCACTGTTTCCGCTACCATGCACATAGCCCACCGGTCTGGGCTTTCCGTGTTTTCTACCGGCGGTATTGGTGGGGTGCATAGAGGCGGTGGAAAAACTTTTGACGTTTCTCAAGATTTGACTTCTCTTTCACAAATCCCGATGGTTGTTGTCTCGGCTGGAGCAAAGTCAGTTCTTGACATCCCTAAGACGCTAGAGACATTGGAAACATTGGGTATTCCGGTGCTTGGTTTTGAGACGAACGAATTCCCTGCTTTTTATTCACGCAATTCCGGGCTTTATGGTCTTTTTCGAATAGAAAGCCCTGCTGAGGCTGCTAGTATTTTTCGAAAAAACATGGGTGTGGGATTAAACGCGTCAACACTGGTGGTTAACCCTGTTCCTTTGAAAGATGAAATCCCAAATAGTGAAATAGAAAAAATTGTTGATAGGGCTATTGATCTAGCGCAAGAAAATAAAATAACAGGGAAAGACTTGACTCCATTTTTGCTGAAAGAGGTTGTTAAAAAGACGGAAGGAAGAAGCCTGAAAACCAACAAGTCTTTGGCTATAAACAATGTTAAGCTTGGTATCCAAATTTCAAAGGAATTGTCTTTGGGGTGATGGTGTGAGCTTGTAGTTAGCGTGGTTGTGTTTATATTTGTTTGGGGGGTTTGGAAACCTGGTGATCGCCTAAATTTAATAAAAAAAGCTTTTCAACGAATTCGCGCCATTTAAACCGACTCCTTTTATGTTAAAACCAATGTAGTGAAATACGGGAACGACTAGTCCAGCTGCCTCGCTCCAAATAATTTTTTTATTTAGTTCTGCACCCTTGAACCGTTTTGGTCCAAGGGTGTGTACTGTTTTTTTCTCTTGATTCGATTTTTTAAAATATATATTTGACATGTCTGGAAACTGAGGATAATTATCATAGGGGGTCACACCAATAAGATAGTTTTCACCCGACCTGTTTATGTGGTCTCCAATGCTCGCCTTTGGGGTTTTGCTCTTTATGCGGTCTATGATTATAACGTCTCTGTGTCTTACCGATGATTTTATGGTATGAACGTTTTTAGGATTACAATTATAGGACGAAAGCTTGTTTGGCCAAACAATTAGACTATTATTTATAATACCAAAAAGATGTCCTGCTTTTTTTTTGGATACTCCAATATCTAAGTGCCATGCTTTTGGTCCCGCACATAAATAATATAACCCAGCGGTTTTGTTGATTTTCATTCCCTGGGCCCGAACAAGGAAGTGCCTAGCCTAACCATTGTACTGCCCTCAAATATTCCTAGTTCAAAATCGTTGCTCATACCCATAGATAGGATGGCAAGTTCTTTCTCTTTTTCTATCTGGCGGTTAATCTTTTCTTTGATTTCTCGAAGTAACGAAAAAGCTTTAATTGTACTGTCCTTGTTTTGTGATACGGGGCCAATTGTCATCAGTCCTTCTACAAACAATTTGTCTAGGCTTATACATTCTAACAGATTTTGGTCGTTGTCTGGATCAAAGCCAAATTTTGTTTTATCACCACTGGTGTTTACCTCTAATAACACGGATACCTTTTCTTTGTTGTTTTTGTTTTTAGCCACCAGCTGTTTGGCAATACGCAGGCTATCTACAGAGTCAATTGTGTCAAAAGTGCGGAGCGCTTTATTGATTTTATTGGTTTGAAGGTGGCCAATCATCCTTTTGTTATAAACCAGACCTGGGTCTATGGCGCAAAATTTTTTTTCTGCCTCCTGAACGCGGTTCTCGCCAATATCAACGATGCCGTTTTTAACACATGTTTCAATGGCTTTGGTGTTTCTTGTTTTTGTGGCTGCGACAATTGTGACGCTGTCGCTACGGTGGCATTGTTTTAGTGCAGAGTCAATTTTATCTTTAACACAACTAATTCTATCAACCAGTTTCACGATTCATCATTTTTACTTTTCTTTTGTTCATCTATTTCTTCGCCACCAACATGTTTTTCATTGCTCTTATCCAGTATCTCATTTTCTGTTTTGTCATAACTGTCGCTGGGTTCGGCTTCGTTGATAACGCGGGAAATCGATGAAATTTTTGAACCGTCATCAAGCTTAACGAGCTTGACCCCTTGGGTTACGCGACCTATTGTTCTTATTTTGGATACTGGTTGACGCATAAGAACGCCCTTATCTGTAATTACGATTAGATCATCCGCATCCACTACTTCCATTATAGAAACCATTTTTCCAGTTTTTTCGGTGACGCGCATTGTCATAACCCCTTTGCCTCCCCTGGTTTGGGTTCTGTATTGAATCACGTCGGTTCTTTTTCCAAGACCTTTTTCAGTTGCTACTAATATTGTTCCTTCTCTTTTTACAACCAACATCGCAATAACATAATCTTCTTTAGATCCAAGTTTGATGCCCTTAACTCCCATAGTTTTTCTTCCGGTGGGACGTATGTTTTTTTCTGAAAAGCGAATTGACTTTCCATCTCGAGTACCTAGCAAAATGTCGTTCTCACCATTGGTAATTCGCGCTTCGATTAGAGTATCGCCTTCACGAATATCGATAGCAAATATTCCGCCTTTACGTGGTTTGCTGTAGGCCGATAGTGCTGTCTTTTTAACGAGGCCATTCCTAGTGGCCATAACAATAAACTGTTGGTCGTCGAAATCTTTTACACTAACAAACGCCTCAACTTTTTCACCGGGCTCACAGCCGATAAGGTTTACGATTGCCCTACCGCGCGTTGCTCGGCCTCCTTGGGGAATGTCATACACTTTCAGCCAGTGGCATTTGCCTCGATCTGTGAAAAAAAGCATATAATTGTGTGTGTTGGCTATGAAAAGATGTTCTACAAAATCTTCTTCTTTGCTTGTCGCGCCCTGAACGCCTCGACCGCCGCGACGTTGGGTACGATATGTATTAAGTGCGGTCCGCTTTATATACCCCTCGTGCGTGATTGTTAATACCACCTCCTCATCCGCAATCATGTCCTCCATTGAAAAATCGCTGTCAACCGGAATAATTTCTGTTCTTCGCGGATCTCCATATTGAGCCTTCATTTCCTGAAGGTCTGTCTTAATAATCGACATTCTCTGACTGCGGCTTTCAAGAATGCCTTTTAGGTGGGCTATAAGCTTTATTACTTCTTTATATTCCTCAACAACCTTGTTTACCTCAAGGCCGGTAAGTCTTTGCAAGCGCATGTCCAGAATTGCTTGAGACTGTTTTTCAGAGAGATTGAAATTGTTCATGAGGCCTTCCTTTGCAACCAGGGGATCTTTGCTCGCGCGGATAATTTTTATAACCTCGTCAATGTTATCAAGGGCAATTTTTAAACCTTCAAGAATGTGCGCTCGAGATTCAGCGGCTTTTAAATCGAACTTTGTGCGACGTACAACTATTTCATGCCTAAAATCAATAAAATGGTCAAGGGCTTCTTTTAGGGGCATTATTTTTGGTACGCCCCCGACTAGGGCTAACAAAATGATGCCAAAAGTGTCTTGAAGTTGTGTGTATTTATAGAGTTGGTTTAATATCACCTCTGGTACGGCATCCCTTTTTGACTCTATCACAACCCTAACGCCGTCTTTATCTGACTCATCGCGGATTTCAGTGATGCCTTGAATTCTTTTGTTTCTTGCTAGGTCTGCTATTTTTTCAATCAAACTAGCCTTGTTTACTTGATAGGGAATTTCTGTTACAACTATACTGTCTTTACCTTTTTTTGTTGTTTCGATGTGTGCCCGGGCGCGCATTTTTATTTTTCCCCGACCGGTCTCGTATGCCTGCAACAGCCCGTCCACCCCCAATATCAAACCCGCAGTAGGAAAATCGGGGCCTTTTATGTGTTCCATTAGCTCTTTTGTGGAAATACTTTTTTCATCAATAAGGGCAACAAGGCCGTCAATTATTTCCCCCATATTGTGTGGAGGAATTTTCGTAGCCATACCAACAGCAATTCCTTCTGACCCATTAATCAAGAGGGTTGGGACAGCTGCTGGTAAGACAGTGGGTTCTTTTAGCGTTTCATCAAAGTTTGGTTGTAAATCGACCGTATTCTTTTCCAGGTCCTTAAGCATTTCACCAGAAAGTTTTGTCATTCGTGATTCCGTATAACGCATGGCTGCTGCCCTGTCTCCATCAACAGAACCGAAGTTTCCTTGCCCATCAACCAATTCATGTCTCATTGAAAAGTCTTGCGCCATTCTAACCAGCGCATCATAAATAGATGCATCTCCATGGGGATGATATTTACCCATAACATCACCCACAATTCGGGCAGATTTTTTGTAGGGACGATTCCAGTGCGACCCAAGCTCGTTCATGCCGAAAAGAATTCTTCTATGAATTGGCTTCAAACCGTCTCTTACGTCTGGGAGCGCCCTAGATACAATAACAGACATAGAATAATTAAGATAGCTTTCGTTCATTTCGTCAACTATGTCGCGCGGCAGGGTGTTGTCTCTGTTGTAGTCTACCATAAGTATTTTATAATATTTTAAACGTCGAGGTTTACGACAAATTTAGCGTTTGTCTCTATAAAGGTGCGGCGAGCTTCTACGTCGGCACCCATTAAATTTTGGAACGTTTCTGTTGCTGCGCTTGCGCTTTCAACAGTAACCTGCATTAATGTTCTCCGTTCCGGGTCCATTGTTGTGGTCCAAAGCTGCTCTGGGTTCATTTCGCCTAAACCCTTATAGCGCTGAACGTTTATTTTGGTGTTTTTGTTGTCTTTCTGCATTCTTTCTACGGTAAGATTTTTTTCGTTTTCATCATATGCGTATGCCTCTTTTTTTCCCTGTGAAACACGATAAAGGGGCGGTAGGGCCAAATACAGGTAGCCACCATCAATAATTCCTTTCATTTTTCGATAGAAAAAAGTGAGCAAAAGGGTTCGTATATGAGACCCGTCTACATCCGCGTCTGTCATAATAATAAGCTTGTGATAGCGTAATTTTTCAATGTCGAAATCTCCAGAAGACCTTTCACCTGTCTCGTCCTCCGCGCCCCCAAACCCGGTTCCTAGTGCTGTTATAATAGATTGTATTTCATTGTTTGAAAGTAGTTTGTCTACTCGTGCTTTTTCCGAGTTAATAACTTTACCCCTAAGTGGCAATATGGCTTGTGTGTGACGGTCTCTGCCTTGTTTTGCCGAACCTCCCGCAGAATCTCCTTCAACCAAATAAAGCTCACAAAACACAGGGTCTCTGTTTGAGCAGTCTGCAAGCTTGCCCGGAAGGGAAGATCCTCCCAGTGCGCTTTTTCTGCGAATAAGTTCACGCGCTTTTCTCGCGGCTGAGCGACTACGGGCAGCCAAAAGCGCCTTTTCAATAATACGCCTACCAATAGACGGATTTTGTTCTAAAAAATCTAAAATACCCTCATATACAGCTTTATCAACAACCCCTTTTACATCTCCATTCCCCAGTTTTGTTTTTGTTTGTCCTTCAAATTGAGGCTCGGCGACCTTCACGCTTATAATTGCAGTAAGGCCCTCTCTAAAGTCTTCACCGCTAAGTGTTATTTTTTCATTTTTTTTGGCTTTTATTAAATTGTTCTTAGACGCATAGACGTTCATAGACCTTGTAAGTGCCGAACGAAAACCAGAAAGGTGAGTCCCTCCCTCAATAGTGTTAATGTTGTTAACGAAGGTTAGAATGTTGTCGTTGTAGGTGTTGCTATATCGCAGGGCGACGTCAACGGGCACCTCTGTGTTTTCTTTTTTTACGGTGACTATTTTGTTGTGCAGCGGGTTGTTTTTTACGTCTAAATATTTTACAAAATCACTTAAACCGCCCTTAAACCTAAATGTGTCTGACTTTGGTTCGTCTGAGCGCGAATCCTTAAGCGTTATCTCAAGCCCTTGGTTTAAATACGCTAATTCCCTTAGTCGTTCAGCAATAATATTATAATCAAAAATAATTTCATTAAAAACCTCACTATCTGGAAGAAAACAAACTTTTGTGCCCGATTTTTTCGTTGTGCCAGATTCTTTTAATTTGTTCTGTGTTATTCCTTTTTTATAGTCCTGTTTGTGTTTCTTGCCGTCTCTTTTTACTTCCACCCACAACCATTCGGATAAAGCGTTTACAACAGAGACGCCAACTCCGTGAAGCCCTCCAGAAACCTTGTAACTGTCTTTATCAAACTTTCCACCCGCATGTAAGATGGTCATAACAACCTCAACAGCCGGCTTGTTTTCTTCTTTGTGAATACCAACTGGTATTCCCCGACCATTATCTTCAACCGTTACAGATCCATCAATATTAAAAGTAACTATTATTTTTGAACAGTGACCGGCAAGCGCCTCATCAATTGAATTATCAACAACCTCATAAACAAGGTGGTGAAGCCCCCTCTTTCCAACGTCGCCAATATACATGGCAGGTCGTTTTCGAACCGCTTCTAAGCCCTCAAGAACTTTAATGCTCTCTGCGCTATATGTTGGTTTTACCGCTGCCGCTTCTGTCATACAAACCTGATGTCTTTAATTGTTCTTTTGCCTAAGGATGAATTAAGGTTTGATAAAATTTCTTTCTTCCTCAACTGTAGTTCCTGGGCCCAAGCGGGAGATTTTGCGTGTACAATTAAAGTTCCGTGTTTAACGTCTTGTACGGCTGTGTTGTCAGCTATTTTTTTACCTACAGCTGTTGGCCAAAGAGTCAGGGCCTGTTGCTGTCTCACTCCTTTTTCTAGACCCGTTTTAAATAAATATGTATTTAATACAGTTTTAATGGGTTTCATTTTAAATATGTGGCGCTAATTAATAGCTTTTCAGTCATTTAACCTAATGGGCATCAGCAGCATTGTGATCTCTACATTATTGCTAAGTGATGTGGGGTAAAAAAGGCCGGCGCTGATCGGCGTATTAAGTTTTACAACTATTTTATCTGATTTCATGTGAGCCAGTATGTCTTTTAAATATGCTGCATTATAACCAACATCAATTGAATCACCATCATATTCAATATCTATTGTTTCCTGTGCCTTAGATGCTTTTTCGGGGTCTTCAGTGGTGATTGTTACGGAATTGTTAGCGGCGCGAAAAGCAATCTGGTGTGTCGCTTTGTTTGAAAAAATTGAGACTCTTTTTACCGCTGAAAGTAAATCAGCACAGCTTGCTTTAATTTCTTTTTCATTATCTGTAGGTATAACGCTTTGATAATCTGGGAAGCGCTCATCAATAATGCGGGTATATATTGTATCGGTGCCTATGGTTGCGGTAAAAACACTATCACCCAACCAAAGCTGTATAGGTTCGTCGTTAGAAATATATGAAGAAATTGTATTTAAAAATTTTCTGGGAACAATAACTTCGCCCTGGAACTGGTCTGCCTTAAAGTCACTACGCACGTATTTGGCAAGCCTATGTCCATCAGTTGCAACTGCAGTAAGCATTTCTTTTTCGAACTTAAAGTACACGCCCGTAAGCGCAGGCTTTAAGTCATCTTTACTAACAGCAAAACTAACTGTTGATATCATCTCGCTCAGAATATTTGCATCTATGCCTACATCTAAACGTTTATTAAGCTCGGGTGTAGCTGGAAATTCATCAGCAGGTTTTCCCATTAAATCATAAGATCCAATTTCAGTGACTATTTTAACATTATTATTCTCATTAACATCTATTGTTATGCGGGTATCATCGGGTAATTCAGACGTTATTTCTGACAATGGTTGTAGAGGTATTGCAGCAGAGCCGGATTCTTCAATACTGCTTTCTATGGATGTTATTATAGTTATTTCAAGATCTGTTGATCTAAGGGTTGTTCCTTCTTCTGTTGCTTCAATTAGTACACAACTTAATATTGGTATTGTAGATCGGGTTGGAGTGGCTTTTGATAATTTTTGAAGTGCTCTTTGTAGTTCGGATTTAGAGGTAGAATTTTTCATTATTTTTTTGGTATATGGATAAGGTATTTAATACTTTTTTTCTTAATTAATAATTGTTGTAACATTACCTAAAACAGGTCCATTTCACAAGTGTATTTTTATCTATTTTGTTGACAATAAAAGATGAAAATCCCTATAAAATAATAATATAAATAAATCTCTATTATTAATATATAATGGAATGATTGTGGATAAGTATTTTTTGTACCATTTAATTCTTTGTTATTATGAAATAATACAGATTTAATTAAACTACTTCTTCATGTGTATAATATATTATATGTTGTTAATTATTTTAAATTTGTGTTTAAAAGTAGACTATAATAAAAAGATAAATTATTATTGGACAAACTGTTGATAAATAAGTGGAATTATTTTGTAAGATTTAATTTTTTATATCTATAAAAAATTTAGATCGCGCCTCGTTAACCCAATCCTGGAAATAAATCATTCTCTTATGGTTAAGAGCTATTTCTTCTATTTCTATCCAGTGTGTTTCAAGAGAAGGGGATCCTCCAGGCTTTACTTCTTCAACCCACAGTAAGTGATATCCATAATCTGATTTAACAGGTCGACTACACTCATTTTTTTCTAATAAACCTAAAACCTCTGCAATTGCTGGAATTGGTGAGTTTGTAGGGGTTATCCAACCTAAATTTCCACCTATTTTTTTTGTTTGCTCATCATCCGAAAATTTTGACACTAATTTTTTAAAAGAACTAATATTATTAGAGCTGTCTCGCAGTGTCATCGCATAATTGTAAGCACGGGTTTCATCTTCTTCTTTAATTGTTGGAGATATTAAAATATGCCTTACTTTTATTTTTTCGCCGGATTTTTCCGTTGTTTCCAAAATATGGAAACCAAACTGTGTTTCTACAGGATTACTAACTGTATTTAATTTTTGAGTAAAGGCTACCGTTTCAAAATCTTTTACCATTTGATTTCTACGTATATATCCCAACGAACCGCCATTCATTTTTGTGCCAGTGTCTGTAGAATGCTTTTCAGCTAAATCCGAAAAAAGCTCACCCGCAACGATTCTTTCTCGCAAGGTTTTTATTTTTTTAAGAGCCTCTAAACGGCTTTTTTCACTAGGTTTTATTCTTACTAGAAGGTGTCTAATTTTCATTTTTACTGGGAAAACGGGTAGACTATCTTTATAGTTCGTGAAAAAATTAAATACACCTTCTCGGTTTATATTTATGGACATAATTAATTGTTGCTGATATTGTTCCGTTATAAGTCTGTCGTGCATATCATACCAGTACTCTCTTCGAAAATCGTTCAGCGATTGACCCAACATTGTCTCTGCTAATTCTTCTGTACCAGCACGCATTATAAATGTTTCTATTTGCTGTTCTAATGCACGCTCTACATCCTTTTCATTAACCTCAATTGAATCTAGTTTTGCCATTTCGAGAATAACTTTTTGATCAACAAGCGAACTTAAAACATCTCCCTGTAATTTTTCTAGAAGGACCCGGTCTCTTGTTATGTCCAAACCCCTTTGTAGTGCTGTCATTCCCACAACCTGAGACACATCGCTTTTTAAAATAATATTCTCACCCACTATTGCAGCAATACCATCTACTGGCATATCTTGATTTTGTCCATATATATAGAAAGAGAAAAAAAGCGCGACTTTAATAAAATTATATATCATTTATAGTTCCCCGATGTTTAGCTCGAATAAATATTCCCGCTTCAAGCTGTCTACAATAGACGCAGATTGAATTGCTGCTTTTCTTTTTTGAATAACCAAATAAATACTATCATATACATCGTCTAGACTACGATAAGTTCCCTTAGGAAATCTTTTTATTACCTCAACAACTACAAACCCGTTACCTGTTTTAATAGGGCCGACGTAGTTGGTTTTCGAGCCACCAAAAACCAGTTTATTTATTGGTGAAAACAATTCTCCTTCATTAACGCTAACCGCGCTGACACCGTGTTTTACAAAAAGTTCATTCCGTTTTTTATTGCCCGAACCTTTTTCTAGAGTCGCCCTTATTTTATTGGCGTCCTTTTTGGTTTTTACTATAAAACTGTAGACTAGGGCCTCGCCCCTCCGGCGCTTAAAGGTTTCTTTTTGTTCTATATAAAAACTTTTAATTTCTTCTATAGAAACACGTACGCGTGATTGCAGAGTGAGGTCTAAATATGTTTGTCCGATAAGCTTTTTCCGATAATCATCGACTTTATTGATAATAGTAAAATCTTTGTTAAACCCAGCACCCAGGCCAGCAAGATAAAGCAGTTCAGCGCTGACCCACTGTTTGACCCGGCTTTCTACCTCCGTCGCACGATATTCTGGAGCCCAGATCAACACATCCTCTTTCGTGAGAACTGAATTTCCAACCCTTGCTAGAACCTTATCACTGTCGTGTTTATTACTGCAGCCAGCGAGAGCTAAGAAACAAACAATGATAACTATACCCGACAGCTTAAACACCACTGTAACTTAAGTATTATTGTTATTATAATAGAATATTTCTGCATGTTGTATAAGCATTTTTAAAGGCTCTTCTCTTGCGCCGCAGATAAGTTCCAATCCAAAGGAATCTTTATTTTTTTGTTTAAAAACATATTTTATTCTAGCGTTTTCTAACGCTTTCATTAGTCTTTCTATATCCAATTCGTTCGTTGTCTTTTTGGTTCCTTCTTTTAGGAAAAGAACGGCACGGTCTTTTTCTACAAAGATTTTATTTATCATTGTGTTTGTATAAGCCAATCTAAGCGCAGTTATTTTATATAGATTTCTTGCACCGGCCCCAGGCCTACCAAAACGATCTTTTATTTCTTTTTTTACGTTAGACAGGTCCTTTTTTACTTTTACGCTGGAAAGTCGTTGATAATAAAACAAACGATCTTGTGATAGAGGCATATATCCTTCTTTTAATGACGCGTCACCAAAATATGTTATTTTTGGTATACTGAGAGGACCCGGCTTCCCCCTTGCGCTGTTTAGCTCTTCATTAAACATTTGACAATAAAGATTATAGCCAATCTTCGAAATATGGCCACTTTGTTCATATCCAAACACATTACCAGCGCCGCGAATTTCGAGATCTTTCAAGGCTATTCTATATCCAGACCCGAGATCAGTGTTTTCTTGTATTGTCTTTAGTCTTTCTATGGCCTCATCTGAAAGAGAAACCCCCTTTGGTACAACCAAATAACAAAAACCCTGTCTGTCGCCACGACCAACTCTCCCCCTAACTTGATACAGCTGAGACAGACCATAAGAATGGGATGAAGATATAATAATTGTGTTTGCGTTAGGAACATCCAGCCCGGCTTCTATAATTGTCGTTGAAATTAGTATTTGTATATATCCATCGAAAAAAGAAAGGACAGTTTTTTCTAGATCTTGACTTTTCATACCTCCATGTGCGGTGGCTATTTTGACATCAGGGAACAGCTCCTGCATCTTTTTTTTGTAAAAGGGGATTGATTCAATCCTGTTGTTTAAGAAATATACCTGACCACCCCGATTGATTTCTTTTTCAATAACCGATTTGATGAAAACCCAATTTTGATAAATGACCCGTGTTTTTATTGGGACCCTATTTACCGGGGGCGTATTTATTAGGCTTACATCCTTAAGCCCTAAAAGAGATTGTTGGAGGGTGCGTGGTATTGGGGTAGCTGTAAGCGTTAAAACATCGACAGAATTTTTTATTTTTAATAGTTTATTTTTATGCATTACGCCGAACCGGTGTTCGTCGTCAACTATTAATAGACCTAGATTATTTTTGTTGATTTTTTCTGATAACAACTTGTGTGTGCCCACCAATATATCTACCCGTTTGTCGTCAATAGCATCAAATATTTCTTTCTGTTTATTTTTCTTCACAAAACGGGATATCATTTCTACTCTAATCCCAAATCTTTTTAATCTGTTTTCAAAAAAAATATAATGTTGGTCTGCAAGGATTGTTGTAGGAACCACCATCATAACAAACACACCCGAAAATGCAGCCTTTGCCGCCGCCCTAAGGGCAACCTCAGTTTTTCCAAACCCCACGTCTCCTATAATTAATCTATCCATTAGCCCGGGCGTTGTCATATCGTTGTATATATCTTTTATCGCAACAGCCTGGTCGTTTGTTTCAACATATGGAAAACTATCGGCGACCTCTTTTTCTAAGTAATCTTCATGTTTATATGGAATTTCTCTTCTTGAAGATCTGTTTTTGTTTACTAAAACCATCTCTTCAATAATCGCGTTTATATTTTTTTTTGTTTTCTTCTTATATGTTGCCCAGGCCTTGCTACCAATGTTGTTAATTTTAGGTTTTTGAACACCAGTCAACGGAGCAATCAAATCAACCCTTTGTGCGGAAACAAATACAGTTCCATTATTACCATATTCTAACTTGATATAGTCTTTCCCCTTTTTCGTTACGAGACCCCTATATATCCCAACACCGTAATCTGTATGAGATATATAATCACCCCATGAATAATCGTAATATTCTGATGCATTTATGCTTTTTGTGGTTTTATAACCTTTTTCACCCCTAACCCCTCCAATTATTCCAACACCAGTGTCGTTTAATAAGAAATTTTGATTTATATACCCATCTATGAAAATAGTATTTTTTTTGAAAGCAATATTTTCTTTTTTATCGCCCCCAACAATGAAAAGCGTTTTTATATATGAATCTACGTTAACTGAAATTTCTTTTATATCAAGGCGGGATGCTTTCAAGTGGTGTGTATTGGCGTTATTGTCCATTGCTCGATCAAAATTGCTAAATTCGCACGAATTTATATTCGTTTTTACATGTAAGATTACATATCTATTGTCTAATATTAATTGTTCATAAGTTATTGTTTTTGCTTCCTTTAGCGGTGGTCTTAAATCAGGTATATATACCCGCTCTACCTCCTTTATAGACAATTGAGATGTAGGGTTATAAAATCTGATACTTGAAATATTATCACCATACAACTCTATTCGAACCGGGTTATTTGTATTTGGCGGAAAAACATCTATTATACCACCACGATGTGCATACTCACCATAAAATTTTGCCTCATGACTTTCTATATATCCACGATCATTTAATGTCGTTATTAGCTTACCGATGTTGATGTTTTCGCCAACAACCAAAGAATCTACTAATCCGCCACTTGATGATTCACGTACTGCGACATGTGACTTAAGGTCGTTCTCCGTATATATCACATTTGGTCCTGTTGTTTTCCCTGTAAACGGATATGTTTGAATTCTACTGGAAATGTTTTTATTGAATATTTTTGGTACTATATCAATATTTTCATCAGCTGGGATATAGTCAAATATAAGTGGCTTAACCCCCAAAGACTCATGATAGAGCCCAAAAGCATCCTGACTTACAACAACAAGCTTGTTCGTTAATGAAAGCGCTGCTATAAAATATCCGCGTGCAACCGGACCAGTCAAAACCAACGATGAGTTTTTGTTTTTTTTTAGATCATCCGAGAAACGCCGTATTTCAACTATCGATGAAAGTTTATTTAATAGTAGGTTGTCTACATTCATGTTTCACGTGAAACACGCTCATGTTTCGAAACATAAACGGTTAAAACAGATATATCTGCCGGGGTCACCCCTGAAATTCGCATTGCTTGTCCAAGCGTTTCAGGTTTTATCGAAAACAGCTTTTCTTTTGATTCGGCCGATAATCCATCAATAGAACGGTAATCAATATTGGAAGAAAGCTCAACCGCCTCCCTGGATTTAATATTTTTTATTTGTTTATCGGTCCTCCTAATATAGCCGCTATATTTAATTAGTGTATCCGCTTCCAATAAAACTTCATCTCTATAGGGTTTTGTAACCAAAGGACGGCTAATGGCTATATCCATAAAATCTGCTAACAGCAGCTCGGGTCTTCTCAATAGAGTTTTTAAAGGTGTTTTTTGGTTTATAGGAATCCCGCCAGATCTCAATAAGTTTTTATTGACCTGGGTGGGGCTGACCGAAACCCTGCTTTCAAAAAGAGCCTTGTCAGTTGCCGCTACCTGTTTATTTAAAATAGAAAACATTGGTTTATCGATTAACCCACACTCAAGCGCTTTTACTCCCAACCGTCTATTCGCATTGGTATAGCGCAAGACCAAGCGGTGCTCAGCTCGGGATGTAAACATTCTATATGGTTCTGGGGTGCTTTTTGTTATTAGATCATCAATTAAAACACCAGCATAAGCATCAGACCTGTCCAACACAAGGGGGGCGTCTTGCCCCCTTAAGCATAAAGCGGCGTTTGCCCCAGCAATAAGACCTTGTATAGCCGCTTCTTCATATCCCGAAGTTCCATTAATTTGTCCAGCAAGGTAAAGGCCTGGGACCACCTTAGTTTCAAGGGTTCTTTTCAGTTGGTGTGGATAAATATAGTCATATTCTATAGCATAACCGGGCCGTACAAACTCAACGTTTTCGAATCCCGGTAAACACCGTAGAGATTTCTGCTGTACGTCTTCTGGTAAACTGGTAGAAAACCCATTTAAATATATTTGATCCGACCCCACCCACTCGGGCTCGCAAATTAAACGATGGGCATTTTTATTTTTAAATCGATTGATTTTATCTTCAATTGATGGACAGTATCTTGGTCCAACACCGCTGATATCTCCGGAATACATAGGAGAACGCATTAGGTTGTCGTTTATTATATTGTGCGCAATATCGTTTGTTAAAGCAGTATAACAGGGCATGTTTGGTGGATTAAAATGCTCGTGATAATGTGAAAATGGCGCAGGATTATCGTCGCCATATATTTTATCTAATTTTTTCCACTCCACACTATTTCCGAAAAGCCTGGGCGGTGTGCCCGTTTTTAGTCTTCCATGTTTCATGCCAAGTCTTTCCAGTGATTCGGTTATTCCAACAGATTTAGACTCACCCATTCGGCCGGCCGGAATTTTTATGTTTCCGATATGAATTAACCCATTTAGAAAGGTGCCATTTGTTAATACAACAGCTTCACCGGATATAATGGCACTGTCTACGGTTTTTACTCCTGTTGTTTTACCTTTTGCTGTAACTATTGATACAACTTCTGCTTCTATGAGATCTATAAAGGGATCCTTAAGTATTCGCCTGTTCACATATTTTTCATATTTACGCTTATCCACCTGAGCTCGAGGCGACCAAACCGCGCGACCCTTAGACCTGTTTAACATTTTAAATTGTATACCTGAAAAATCTGTAGCCACACCCATTATACCCCCAAGCGCATCAACCTCTCTCACGATTTGACCCTTTGCCAATCCACCAATTGAAGGATTACATGACATTCGAGCAATTGAGTTTTTGCTTAAAGTAACCAACGCAACTCTTGACCCACACCTTGCCGCAGCAAGGGATGCTTCGATACCTGCGTGACCAGCGCCTACAACTATAACTTGATATTTTACCCCGCGTTTCACGTGAAACTATTTACCTACACAAAAAGAATTAAACATGTTGTCTAGTATTTCATCAGTTGTTTTTATCCCTAACAGCTCTTCAATGCCGCGCAACGCGTTTTGTAGCTCGTAACTAATAAGCTCAAGCTGTATTGGGTTTTGTTTAATCATTTTTTTTACTGTTACCATGGCAGCGTTAGATTTAATAATGGCACTATATTGTCTTGGTGTTGTAATCCCAAAGCTTTCACTGTCGTTATTCTTCAGATCGAGCGCCGTTAGTATGTGTTTTTTTAATTCTTCTACCCCCAATCCATTAAGGGCAGATGTAAACAAGGCGCCACTGAATTCCGCGCGAAATTTATTCAATAAACTCTTTTTTATCAGATCGGTTTTGTTAAATATCAAAACATCGCTGGTTTTCTTATTTATAATATTATCAAAGACTTCTGAAGATGATTTAACACAGGAAATATCATGTACAACACATATAACATCGGCTTTTTTCATATGCTCTTTCGCTCGCCGAATTCCTTCACTTTCAATACTGTCTGAAGACTCTCGCACCCCCGCTGTGTCTACAATGGTTAAAGGAACACCATCCACAAGGACCATGGCCTCTAAAAGGTCTCTAGTTGTGCCTGGCGCCTGGTTTACTATGGCGCGATCATAGCCGGCAAGAGAGTTAAAAAGCGTTGATTTCCCAGAATTTGTAGGCCCCGACAGTACGACAATTGCGCCAGATGTCATAATGCGACATGTATCGTATGTTTTCATCAAATTTTGCAATATTTTTTGTGTTTTTTGTGTTTTATCGATTATATATGAAATATTAACACTCGTGATATCCTCCTCCGAAACGTCCAGCAGGTGTTCCGAGTAACTTAAAATATCAACAAGCTCATCCCGCATAAAACCAATTTCTTTACTCAAAGCCCCGCGCAAGCCATTAAGAGCAATATTGACACCTCGATGTGACGAAGCAGTAACCATGTTTGAAACAGATTCCGCCTGCATTAAATCAATTTTACCGTTAATAAATGCTCTTCTTGTAAATTCGCCCGGGCCAGCGGGGCTTGCCCCATACTTAATACAAAGATCGATAATATATTTAATTATATATGGACTGCCGTGGCAGGAAATTTCTAAAACATCTTCACCTGTGTATGAGTTTGGTTTTTTGTATAAAGTAACAACCGCATCATCAAAGGGATTGCTGTTTTCGTCAAAAATAGTCCTATTAAGCGCTTTTCGGGGCTCAATGTTTTGCAGCTCATTTTTAGATATGCCCGACAACCTTCCAAGGATTTTTACAGCACCAGAGCCAGTTACACGGACAACACCAATACCGCCATAGCCGTATGGGGTTGATTGGGCGACCACTGTATCGCCGTCACACACTTTTTTTCTTTTCAAGGCCTCCTGGAGTTGAGACTGGTGTAAGGTATTTCTGCTGCAGTATGGTTAAAACATTAAACAGAGTGTAGTACAAAACCAACCCTGAGGGAAATTGATTAAAAATTAAAACAAAAAATCCATTCATAAAGTACATCATAAATTTTTGTTGCCCACCGGATTGGGGTGTTGGGGTTAGTTTCATTTGGATAAACATAGTAATACCCATTAACAAAGGCAGGATAGCCACCTGGCTACCATAAAGAGGTATATTTATTCCCAAATCAAAGACTGCGTCAGGCCTGGATAGATCATTAATCCAGAGCATAAAAGGTGCACCCCGAAGCTCAATGGAAGATCTGAAAACTGTAAACAGGGCGAACAATAGGGGCATTTGCAATAATATGGGTACACAACCACTAAGCGGGTTAACGCCGTGCTCTTTAAATAAAGCCATCTGGGCCTGGGCAAATTTTCGCTGGTCATTTTTATGTTTTTCACGGAGATCGTTAAGCATTGGCTGAATAGCTTGCATCTTTTTTGTTGATACATAGCTCTTGTTGGTCAGTGGATAAACTAATATTTTAATAAAAACAGAAAAGAAAAGAAGGACAAAGCCATAGTTTGGTATGTAGTTGTGTAAAAACAACAAAAACCAATGAACAGCCTTGGATATTGGTCTTATAAAAGCCCAACCAAAATTCATTGTTTGATCGAGACTGCTTCCTAGTTGTTTTATGCGGCCATATTCAAGGGGGCCCAAGTAAAGAGCACATAGGAAGGGACGGTCAACATTAAAAAAGACACCCACATCATACCGCCTATTGCCATTTTCCTCAATTGCTAGAACCTCAGAGCCAGGAGCTTGTTTTTTCGGCACCAGGGCTGTTATAAAATACTTTGTTCTTATGACAACCCAATCGGTTGGATAATCCATTCGCTCTAATCTTGCCTGGGAAGGATCCTTTGGTTTGGGAGAATATGTCTCGTCTCCCTGGAAAACCATAGCTTGATAATAGGTTTGTTCGTCATTTTTATTTGGTTCGGTTAATGGTAGCCCACCAGACCAGCGTACACTTGAAACACCTTGAGAAACCCACGGTTGAATGGCCGAGAGATCCACGACCATATCAATTATATATTTGTCTGGATAAAAAGTAAGCGTCTTGGTTATTTGTTTACCATCAACCGTTTTTTTAAAGGTGGCGGATGTTTCGTTGTCGTAGACATTAATATCGAATTCATTGTCTGATAACCAGCCGCTAGCCAAAGAGATATCTTCTCCATCTATTGATCGAAAAGCCACCATTAGATTGTTTATATTATTTTTATCTATTAGCTCAACACTTTCCGAATCATTAAGCGCATAACTATGTAGAACAAAAGAAGTTATAGAACCTCCATTAATAGAGCTGATATTAGCAGTGTATAAATTTGTGTTTACAACAAACTCCCTGGCGCCCTCGTCACGTTTATTGTAGGTTGGAGGAGGTATGGTTTTATCAACAGGCGGCGTCACCGTCCGAACCCGTTTTTCGTTGTCAACAACAACAAGAGAATCGGCTAAGGGAGTAGGAGGGTAAACAAGCTTATAATATTCTGGCATCAGAAAAATGATTACCGCAATTAATAGAAATGCCAGCAGCGAATTTCTATCCATTAGGAGACATACTGTTTATTAGGTTGCAGCGATTAAATGTTATGCCGACAGGGTTTTCCTGCCGCGCCGTCGTCGCGCGTTCAAAATACGTCTCCCGCCAACGCTTTTTTTGCGTGCCCGGAATCCATGCTTGTTTTTTCTTTTACGGTTGCTGGGCTGATAGGTGCGTTTCATTTTTGTCCCATAATTAAGCCGCCAAAAATAACGAACACAGCTCTTTAATTAAAAGCATTATAAAACAACAGTTTTTATTATGGTTTGTTTAAAATACTGCAAATCATTCATTGCTCACAATTATTTATGGTGCCTAAATTTATGAAACAGGTGGATGTGGATAACCTGTGGAAAACATATTTATGGATCATAGTAATATTTGGAATAAGACCAAGGTCTTGCTAAAAGACCGTCTTCCAGCTCACGCTTTTGAAACATGGTTTGAGCCAATTAAACCACTTGACGTAATCGGCCCCAAACTAGTTTTGCAGGTTCCCAATCAGTTTTTCTCAGAGTGGGTTGATATGCACTATCGTAAACATATTGTTTCCACGCTTAAAGGTCTGGGCGACGGGCCTAGAGAAATCAAATATGTCATATCAACAAAAGGAGCCGGCCCATTAGAAACAACAGAAGATACCCCGACCGTTAAAGGTACCAAGAAAATAATGCAACCACCGCGCCTAAGCGTCGGATATACCTTTTCAGGGTTTATTGAAGGTCCGAACAATCAGTTTGCTAAAGCGGCGGCTCAAACAGTGGCAGGATCGCCGGGAAAACAATCTTTTAATCCGCTAGTTATTTATGGTGGTGTAGGGCTAGGTAAAACACACCTGCTGCACGCCATCGGCAATGAAATAATCAATAGCGCACCCAAACTAAAGGTCGTAGTTGCTTCAAGCGAGAAGTTTACGTTGGACTTTATATCTTCTATTCAAAAAAATCGTACAGCTGAATTTTCAAAATCATATAGAAACGCCAATGTGTTGTTGATTGATGATATTCAATTCTTTCAGAAAAAGGAGCAAACACAAGAACAGTTTTTCCACACCTTTAATGAATTATATCAACTTGGTCGTCAGATCGTAATGACAGCTGACCGCTATCCAGGTGAAATGTCGGGCCTGCAAGATAGACTGCTGAGCCGTTTTCAATCTGGATTGTCTGTAGACATCCAGCCACCCAACTACGAAACACGGGTTGCCATCCTAATGGATAAAGCAGATCAAAACAACCTTAATTTACCATATGAAGTGATTGAATTCATCGCCAGCCACATTAAAAACAACGTCCGCGATTTGGAAAGCATTATCATTAGACTTTTAGCGCACGCATCGCTTTCACAAGTTGACATAGATTTCCCACTTGTGAAAAAAGTCTTAAAAGAAAGATTGGGCGATATGGTTTCTACTGATATATCTGCGGAGGATATTATAGGGCGTGTTGCTGATTTAACTAATGTACGCACTGATGATATTGTTGGGCCGAGCAGGCGAAAAGACATTACCGAAGCTAGGCACCTTTCTGTTTATTTATGTCGTGATCTACTGGGGTTGTCTTTGGCAACAATTGGTATGCATTTTGGAGGCAGGGACCACACCACCGCGCTATATGCTTGCAATAAAGTGCGGACCAGCCTGAAGACAGACAAGCGGTTTAATCGCATTGTGGGAACTGTAAAAGACGACTTATCTTTTGCCATTCTTTAATTTTTACACCACTAATTCCAACGTGATGCGGAACACACATTTTAGTGACACCTTGTTCTTTGATTATACACAGTATATATTAGGGCAAAATATTTTTCCGATTAGAGAAGTCGGAACATGTGCAAGTAAAATTTCAAACTAATTTTGGAGCGTGAAATGAATAGGTACAACTTTAAAAATAGATTTGTCTTATTATTACTTGGGTTTAGTCTGTTTTATATACAGGCTGCCGATAAAGACGAACAGATAGCGGACCCAAGCCACCAGCCGTACACACAACCAGTGGACGGGCTCAGATTCACAATAAAAAATGCACACAAGACATCACAAAAAAACAATACCCACATAACCACAGATGTTGTTTCTACAAAAAAAACCACTTACAACGATGTAGATGAAAGTTTAATCGAAGAGATTGTAAACAAATACACCAACGGTTTTCCGCTTAATGGTGTAGAGACAAAAATATTAAAAGCCAACATCAACGAATTAAGAGTTGAAACCACTTCGTTTACTAGGCGGCCCAGCATTAGTGATCAGCGCCAGTTATCTCGTAGTGCCAGCGATTTATTTTTCTCAGAATATGGGGAGGGCAGTGGCAGCAACAAATATCTGGAAATTTATAATGGTACAGGTGTCGATGTCGACCTCAGCAATTACCTAATCAAGCAGAGCACGGATGGCTGGCAATGGAATGACGCCATAGCTACGTTAAGCGGCACCCTAGCCAACGGAGATGTTTATGTAATAGCCAATACATCGGCTAACAACAGCATTCTGTTGGAAGCCGACCTTATAGAATCTGTAATAACAAATTTTAACGGTAACGATGCCCGCGCTCTGATCAAAGTGGTGGGGGGTGACACAACGGTTCTAGATTACATCGGATCCTTTGGCACAGCCCCAGTTTCCGGCGCCTGGGATGTGGCCGGAGTCACCGATGCCACAGCAAACCATACCCTGACAAGAAAAAGGGCTGTAACCAGCGGTAACATTAACTGGACACTCTCGGCGGGTACAAACACCACAGATTCAGAATGGATTGTCCACGATCAAAACACATGGTCCTACCTGGGGATGCACACAATGACTCAACCAAACCCGCTTAGTGAAGGTTTTGAGGGAGGCGCCATACCAGACAACTGGACCACCATCAATAATGACGGCAACGCCAATTCTTGGGGTGCACATGGAAATTCTTTTTATGCCCACACTGGGGATTACTTTGCAAGGGTATATTTAAACCCCCAAGGGAGTGACGATTGGTTAATAACGCCTCGACTCGATGTTGTAAGCGGTGATTCTATTGTGTTTTGGGCCAAGTCTTCTTCCAATTCTCCTGCCGATCTCGAAGATTTCAATGTTAAAGTTTCTACCACCACTAACAATAGCGTAAACGCTTTTACCGCGACAATTGGTAGTGTAATTGCCGCACCAAATGACTGGACGCGCTATGCATACGCTTTAGAATCATACGCTGGACAGGAAGAAGTTTATATCGCCATACAGTGTGTAACGGTTAATGGCTTTTATTTATATGTTGATGATTTTAGCGGTCCACAGGTTTGGATCGATGATAATCCAGTTGCATCTGTTAGTATCAACACCGTTGATTTTGGCAACACCGGTACCGGCGGCATGAGCGCACCGTTTGTTATTAGTAACTATGGTGCGTCAGATCTTGTTGTTTCTAGCATTGCTTTAGACAACGCAGATTTTTCAGTTTCGTCTTCTGCGGCTACACTTATTGGTGGCGGTAGTGACGCTGAAACAATCACAATAACGTACACACCTACAGCGGTTGAGGGCGATACGAGCTTTGTGGTCTTGACCCATAACGGTTCATCGTCGCCGGATTCGATAAAGGTAATGGGGGCCGGTAAGGATGCTATATACTGGCAGGATTTTGAATCGTGGGCGGCAGAAATAGGTCTAGCTGAGCCACACCCGCTTGGTATGACACAAGAGGGGAACATGTCTTATTCCTACGATGGAACAATAAATGCCAATGGATGGGAAAAAACAGCAAGTTCCTCAGTTGTGTTTGCAGGTGAATACGCAGCAGAATTTGACAGTTTTGAAGGAAGTTCTTCTGGCACAGATACAAGCGCTCTTATAACACCTGCGATAGAATTCGAAGACCCTAGCATTTATACTGACCCGCCCGCTGTCGAAGGCGCCTTACGATTCTACATGAAAAAGCTTGGCACAGAAGAGTTTTATGTATCTTATTCCAACGATGGCGGCCTTACTTGGACCAAAGAATATTCAGATACCACAGAAAATTATGTTTCTGGTTCAACGGGTTGGAAAATTGTTTCCGTAGAAGTACCTGTAGGCGATACCTATATTTTTAAATTTGTTGGCCGAGCAAATATGCAAAGCCTTTTTGGTGATGTGTTTATTGATGAAATATCCTTTGTAGAGGTTCCTCCAACGCCCGAGCTGTCTTTAAATTATTCCGCCATAGGCTTTATGCCCCAGGTTATTGGAGATAGCACTACAAACGCCGCGTACACAGTTGGTTTTAATTCAGGATCTAACATGTTAGCGGTGGATAGCATCGTTACAGCTAATGAAGATTTTTCAGTGAATCTCACCACAATGGCAACTGGTGACAGCGTTGCTCCGGGTGGCGATGTAGATCTCGACTTTATATGGTCACCCACAACATTTGGTCTGGCAAAAACCAATGCGGTTATTTATCATAACGCGGACACCAGTCCCGATACAATCGTTTTCTCTGGGGAGGCAGGGCGCTCTTATGTAAGTTTTGACAGTAACGACGATTTTCAGGGATCTGCGTTTGATGGAGCCTTGCCTTGGCATTGGGTTAATGAAGACGCTGATGGCGATGGCGATTCCTGGTTGTTTAATTATCAATATTCTGGTCCGGGTTATACAGGAAACCCCACAGGTTTTTATGCACGATCTCCCGGAGGTGGAAACCAATTACAAACCAGGACACTCTTGCCGGTTGCTGGTGATTCTCTGATTTTCTATTATAATTCATCCAGCGCTAATGACAGCAGCAATTTTTATGTAAAAGCAAAAAGGATGGGCGATCAACAGGATTACACCACCACTAACACGTTGCAATTTAACGGTGGCTCAAACCAGCGTGCCGCTATAGATCTGTCTGCATATAGCGGGGACACAATAAAAATAAGGCTTGTAGATGATGGCATAGGAAGCAATGATAATTATCACAGGTTAGATGATCTTTTATTGCCATCATACCAAGTTTCAGGCTCAGGCCAACTTGTTTTTGAACAAGAAGGGATTAATTTTGGTGAAGTTTATCCCTCAACATCACAAAGCATTACAATTGTAGTGTCAAATATGGGAACAGAGGCCCTGACTTTCAGTAGTTTGATTAGTAATAATGCTGCTTTTTCTGCTGTTTTGACTAACAGCACCGTGTTGGCTGAAGCGACCACAGAACTAACCGCGACTTTTACCCCTTCAGACGGAAGCGTGCAATCTGGTATTATAGTATTAACACACGATGCCCCGTCAAGCCCAGATACGCTAGAGGTTTTCGGGGGTGGAATGACATATATAGCCGGTGTTGTGACAGATTATGAAACAGGACAAGCACTTGAGGGTGTCACCGTTGATGTGGGTAGCGGCACCACCGAAACAAATAGCTATGGTCAGTATGGTCACTATAGCGCTCTTGATAGTCTTGCGTTCATTGAATTCATGAAAGAAGGCTATAATAGTGCCAGTTTTAGCGCCATGCTTTTTGACGGTGATACAGTTACTATTAATGCTGCGCTGGATCCCCTTGCTTTATTTGGCGTGTATTCCTCAGGATTTGAAAGCGGGGAAGACCAGGGCACGTCCAACATTACCACAGGAATTAGTAATTTTGCTGTGACAGATAGACATACCACCGCTGGGGGCGATACAGTTAATCCAGTATCTGGGATGTCTATGCTAGTGTTTCCAGATTCCGGAGGTTATGCTAATAATGATTATGTTATGTGGGTAGCAGATTCATCTTTTGATATTGAGGATGCTGTTGGAGGGCTTTACCTTGATTTAGATATACACATAGACACTGAAGCCGGGTTCGACTTTTTCTACATTTGTCTGATCTTGGGTGATGGCATTGCACGGTATAATGCCAATGGAACTTTAAGCGGAAACACAGACGGCTGGACACATCGCAAAATAGATATGAGTTGGGCTCTAGAGATGGGTAGTCTAACAGCGACACCAGCCATAATATTTTCTGCGGATGAAGGCATAGCTGGAAGTGGCGGTGTTTTTGATAATATTTCTGTTACCCGGAACCCATTTTTCTTAGCTCCTCCAAGTCAACCTTCTGTGGTGAATTATGGTTCAACCATACCGATTTCATGGGAACCGCCAACCGGTTCGGGTCGCGCAAGTTATAATGTGGGCAACATAGATCTAAATGTGTCTGAACCACACCCAAGACCAACTGTGTTGGATGACAATGGTAATATGGTTGAGTTAGAAAAAGGCCCTCGTGATTATCCTATTATTACGGTACATCATGATTATACTGTTTCATCAACAAGATCTCTTTCGGGCTACAATATTTACCGCACGGTTTGGCCGTTTGGCCACCCTGAATTATTGACCTACGTGACGGGCACTTCGTATGATGATGCAATGGTTTCTGGTGAATCTTATTATCAATATTCAGTTAGGGCCGTATACGGTGAAGGGGAATCCATTGATTCGGGCCCCGTAGACGCCCGCACAGGATTGCCTGTTGTTGTAACAGACAACGCCTATGGCGGTGAGAGTTTTGAAGCCAATGATTTTGATTGGGAAAACTGGGAAGCATTTTATAGTAACCCAACGGCGACATGGATGGTTGGTGATTCTGCAGCCGCCGACTCTGCTTTTGGTTTTGGCGGTATGCCCGCACCAAACCATTCAAGCTTTGCTTTTATCAGTGATGGTCGCGGCTTAAACGAAAATTTTGAGACCTACTTATTATCACCATTCATTGATTTTATAGACAACTTTACTGCCATAGTTAAGTTGTCTGGTTATGCGCAGGTGTATGGTGATTTTGCAAATAACAACATTGCCCGGCTGCTTTTACGCTCTGATATGGGGCCGTGGATAACTGTGATTGACTTTGGCTATGACCATACGGAAGGCTGGGGCGATTATTCAGCCAGCATCGGTGAATTGGTATCTGGCCGAGACAAAGCCCAGTTGGCACTACACTACACACACACCGGAGGCCTCAACTCAGGCAATGGTAATGGTGTTGCTTTTGATGATCTTATGTTAGAAACAATACCGGGGCCACACAATTTGATGCTTACACCATCTACTACAGACATTACCCTGAATTGGACACACCCCGACTCATCTCTCTTTCGTAATCTTCCGGAACCAATTGTTGTGTCTCCAAATAGAGCCACAGCTCTTTCTGCTCCATTTGAAGAACCCAACGTCAGCCGTACGGACTGTTTTACCCATGGGATGACAAACAGCACTTGGATTACCGGTTTTTATGGTCCCGACTCTGGCTCTACCGAAGCACCAACATTTGCTACATTACACGCTTTTAATGATGGACCGATGGAACTGGAAGAGACAATTATTCATGGCTATTATAGTACAGATGATACCGCCAGCGCCAGCGCCCAAGTTTTTGTTGGGGTTGCAAACTCTAGCGGGGTCACGGTAGATACAATTGCTAGCGATGTGGTTTATTTTGATATTTCAAGCGCCGGCTCATGGACAACAGCAACAATGGATTTGTCAGGGCAGACTTACAATTCAACAGACTCAACATTTTTAAAGGTAACCTGGACACCCTTTAATGATGGTTACAGCGCATTGTTTGATGCAAATATATGGATACCAGGCCAACGGATCGATAACCCCAGCGTTGTGCCGTCAAACGGTTTGTCTGGCTATGATTCTGCTGGGGTTTACACAGCCTCTGCTTCTTACAATTTTGTGATAGAAGTGTGCGGCACACCACAACCGCCAGACATGGCTTATAATGTATACAAAAATCACAATCTTATCGCGGAAAACCTAGAGGTAACAACGCTGGTTGATAGCGCTACTCACGTCATGGTAGAAAAATGTTATTGGGTCCATGGAGTTATGCCAATGGATTTTAATATTGGCACGACAATATTGAACGACGTTATGCAAGAAACGGATCCATCAAATATAGTCTGTGGAACGATGGATAATTCGCCCCCGGGACAATTTCACTTGATTTCTCCTAGCGATGGAGAAACAATTGTAATAAGACCCGAGAACATTAATCAATCCCATCTATTTGCCTGGTCCAGTTCTCTTGATCCGAACGGTTTAGCGGTTTCCTATCGCGCCCTTTGGTGGGGGCAGGTAGCCAGCGATAGCGTTGCATTTGCTGTGGATACGTCAGCTACATATATGTATTTAAATTATCAGGATATTGCTGATACGCTGATGGCTTATTCAGG
>CAYYXU010000009.1:0-32827 GCA_964475645.1 uncultured bacterium
TGACTGATTTTACATCCGGAAAATAAGTAAAGATATCCCCTCGCTCATGCTTTCGCTTTTCCAACCATGACATTGTTCCGTGGTGACCACGCGATAACCATGTTTCCAATTTTTCTTTTTCTTTAGGGATAGATACCGCTTTTGTAATACCTACTTTTTGGAAACCAAGATCATACGATTTTTCCTTAATACAATTTGCTAAGGATTCTGGCATAACTAAATGTAGGAAAAAAGATGGTTATTACGAAAGCAGGCGTTCGGCCCACAAAATACCGATGATTGTCTTTACATCAGTGATTTTTCCATTCCAAACCATTTGAACCGCATCATTCAAACCTGTGGGTAAAAGTTCAAGAAATTCATCATCATCCGTATTCTTTGTGCTTTTGGTCAAGTTCTCAGCAAGGTAAATCCACATTACTTCGCTGGCAAAACCAATTGCTGGATGAATTTTACAGATAAAAGTTAATTTACCAGCTGTATATCCAATTTCTTCTTCCAACTCCCTACTTGCACACTTTTCTGGATCTTCACCTGGATCTAATTTCCCTGCGGGAAGTTCAATCATTTCAGACTGCACTGGATAACGGTACTGCTTTATTAGTGCAATGTTACCATCAGACATGACAGGTAGGATACAAGCAGCACCTGGATGTTTGATCCATTCTCTGGTGGATGTTTTCCCATTGGGTAGCGTTACTCTATCTTTTCTAATATCTAAAAAACTACCTTTATATACATTTTTCGAAGATATTTTTGATTCTTTTAAATCAGTCATTTTTTAATCATTATTATTTATAAATAGTTTAGGTATTAATAAGTCAGCGATATTCTAACAATAATTGCTCTGCAAGTTCAATCTGTTCCCAATCTCTAACTGTTTCCTCTACTGAGGGTTTCATATTTGCAACTTCTTTCAACATGTTAATTGCATAACTTTTTTGTCCGTCTTTATACATTGCTTGTGCTAAATATATTTTTTGGTTTGGAGTCGCCTCACCAATATTTATTGCTTTTGTTAGGTACTTGATAGCATCATCATTATCCGGCCATGACAATAAAAAGGGAATATAGGGTGATTTGAAATGAACAGCGCCGAGCATGAAATAACCACCACCATTTTCATATTCAGGATCGAGAGAAATAATTATTTCAGAGTGTTCTTTCATAATTTCAGCTACACCTTCACGAGCGGCAGTTATTATTCCATAAACCTCAGACCAGCTTCCGAGATTAACTAAATACCAAAACTGAAATGGAGCTGAATCAGGATATTTTTTTACATATTTTTCACCTAATTCTTTGCCTTTACTAAAATCGAATTTTTGTTTTTCTTTATCTTTATGAACATACTTTCCCCGAAAGTAATAAGATTTTAGCAGATATAGAGCAGCATCGGTTTCAGTAGCAGCGTTCTTTAGGGCATACTGAAAATTATTTATTGCGTTGGTAATCGGTTCAGGCTTTGCTGAACTCTTAACACTACCTTCGAGGCGTTGATTATAATAAGTTATTCCCTTTTCTAATTCATTCTGACTGCATATGCCATGGACGACCATGAAACAAAACAATACACACTTGGGAAACATTGATGAAGTGTTTTAAAAATATTCGATGTAGGTTATTTTTAATTCCCTATTAAAGTAGTCTACTTTTTCATCATCAAATAGTAGGTTATTAAAATCTAATTCAATGTGCAGATGATCAACAAATGTCCACCGTACGGCCGCATTAAGATACCCCCCCTTATTAATTGCCAAACTTTTACTTTGCATATCATTTTCATTTAAAGCAGCATTCCACTCTATTAATACAGATAGCTCCGGGTTGAATTCAAGATCCATCCCGAAAAATAAATTGGGGTCCTCATCGCCATCAGCTATTTCTAGGAAATTATAACTCATCCCAGCATGCAATCCAGCATTCCCCAATGGTGTCTGCCAGTTCTTGCTAGCAGATGTATAAAATCCATAGGCTTTTGTATCATACCGTTTCAAGGAATCAGCATCATTATATCCACCAAAGCCCTGTGTATTAATTCCCATTGCGACACCAGGCATAGATGTTGTTTCATCAATTAATCGATATTTAAGATTTGCTTCTGGTCGTGGATACCAACGCAAACTGTCATCACCAATAAGATTGGAAGCACCGTATGATAATCCAAACTGAAACCGATCAGTAATACCCGCTTGCAGCGCAGTAGACATTCCACCGCCTTTTTGAACGCGCATTTCCATGGAAAAACTGCCGCGGACAAGGGTTCCAGCTGTTGGTATAGTCACCAGTGTAGTTGGTGGCGGGTATGATGTGCCCTGACCAAACAGTGCTGATAAAATAAATAAAACTAATGCCTGTGCTGAGGTAGTTTGGCGTTTATTCATGGTATATGGTTGGATTTATCCATCCAGTGGTAGTGCAATTTACTTCCCAAAATTTTTGAAAAGCAATATCAGGGGTAGATTATTTCACCAAAGCGCGAAACAACAGATGCGACACGATCTAAAGAAATTGATAAAATATCCTGACCATTAGGTTCTCTAAATTCCACATTGTTTTCATTCACACTAATAAAGTCTATATCAAACCGATCTTTATTATTAGTAACAAGTTGATCCCATAAAGTAACTGGGATAAATGCTGGATTTGGTGCTAGCATTCTACTATACCGTAATTCTTCAATAATTAGACCTGCTTCACTCAGCGCATTCCCCGTTCGCGGGGGTGGTTTTTTATACAGTTCATCCGCTGGTGCCTGCTTTAGCGCTTGATGGCTTATCAAATTACCAGTACGGTCGTATTCCCAAATTTGTTTTACCTGCGCTATTATATCATACTGGTATTTAAAACGGCGAACAATTTGATTTTCCGGTTCTTTTATCCAGATTTCATTCGTTACAAAACCTAAACGATCATAAGCGAATGCAATGGACCCATAATGGCGATTGTCTACCGTAAAAAAGTTAATTTGTTCAATTTGGTTTTCAGCTGACATCTGGAATTCCGAACGCTGATCAACGTAGGGTATATTCACATTATCATTATAAAAATATTTACGAAACTCAATGCCCCACGGTTCTGAATCACCATAGGTAATCACTTTGTCTGGTTTATTATTATTTTTAAGGATAGCACGGCTTAATAATTTACCTTCCTTGTCATAAGAAAATATTTCTCGCTTGTCGGGTTGACCCTGTGTATTGATCCATTCTTTAAGGATTGGCTGTTTAGCCTCATTATAAGAAACGCGTATATGTTTTACAGTATTTCTTTCACTCGCCAGCATAGGTTTATCGCCAAGAAAATCACGATCGTTGTTAAAATATTTAATAAATGCTGTTGATTCCTGAGATAACAATAGCCCTATTAGAAAAATAAAGAGAGTAATAATCCTATTCATTGCAGGGGCTGTAAATCTTCATCCAGTTTATTTGATAAACGATATCGTAATATTCGACTTGTAGGTGTATCACATATATAAATTACACCACGCTTATCTACGGTTAATGCCTGTGGACTGGTCAATAATCCCTTTATCTCTTTTACAATAAATGTGTCTACCTCGACATCTATATTCCCGTGTGTAACCCACATTGTAGTATCAACTGTCACTTCTTCTATACCAGCTTTTTTAAATAACTGTCCATTAGAATTAAACACCTGTATTTCCTGTCCCCCAGTATTGGCAACATAAATATTCTGATTCAAATCTACAGCTACATCTGCCGGGGAACCAAATCGGAAGAGATCCATGATTTCATTAGCCCCCTCCTGAAATACTGATTGATAAGCTGTATAGGATCCAGTTACAACAGGCCTAACTTTATGGACCGCAAAAAATTCTCCACCTTGAGAATAATACAGATTACCAGCATAATCCACATCTATACCCAATGGAACGTTTACAGTACCAGCACCTGTCCCCTCTGCTATTACAGTTTGACCAAAAGTCCCAGAATGCACCCAAACAAATTCTCCATTTGATAACTGTATGTACTGGGATCGCTCTAGGAGAATTTTAATGATCCGATTATGTTGATAATCCTGCGCATATATATAATTATCACTATCCAAAGTAGTGGTAATACCTGAAAAGCTATTGTTCTCGCTTTCATAATATAAATCAGCGAATGTATTACGTTCCCAGGATCCCTCAAAAAACACATGTGGCCCTAAGATTGAATCAATCACTGTCTGTTCATTCGACCACTCAATACTAGTCATTATCCATTCAGGATGATTCAATAACTCGAACCACTGGGGATTCTGATGATCTAACCTGGTCGTATCTCCTGTTGCTGTATTTAAAAAAATGGCTGCTGCTGCAAAGGATTCAACACCCACATTATTCCAATAATGATTCCAGCGATATATTCGATCACTACCATCAATAAAATAGACATTCATTTTTTGATCCACATCTACATCAATTGGACTTACTGTAGTATCATTAATAATATCCAAGCCCTTCAAATCATCATAACCACTGAGTACTTTTCCACTTTGATCTAAAACAAATATGCAATTCGCCGCAGAATCTGCGACAAAAATGTGTCCATCTGGCGCAATGGAAATCTCAATGGGCGCAATAAAACCGTAGGTTTCATCCCATATGGGATTAACTATTAAATAAGTGGTGTCTCCTGCCGCAAACTCAGTATTAGTATTAATTGCAGTTGGCAGAGTCATCTTTTCGATACAGCCTAAGATTAGCAAGACAAGGGATAAATATAGAATACGCAATTTCATTTTAAAGAGATTCCTAACGTAAAACGTACCGGATCAGTAAGGTGAATGAAATTGGAATAGGCATAATCAACATTAAGGATTACTGGTCCGGCGGGTATATTTAACCCTGCACCAAAGGAATAATTCTGTTCTATTTTATTAATGCGGTATCCTGCCCGAATATGTAACATCTTAATGAAGGTATATTCCAATCCGGCAGCAATATTTTCTGCATTATCTACAGGGTGATTCAGTTGCAGAGCTAATACCATTACCTGTCCCGGTTTATCGATCACATCCATTGCCGCACCAACGCGAAAGATTGAAGGCGGAGAAAACTCCTGAAATTCTGTTTGGGAAATTGTTTCTTCACCCGTTTCTGAATCCAAATACTTCTTTTCAAATGTACCGGCTGGTTTAGCCTGACTGCCAAAATGAGATAAGGAAGCTGAAAAACGTAGTGACCTGTAGCCTGTCCAATAAAAAGTCCCCATATCCATCATCGGCGTGCTTAGCTGATATCCAGCTAAATCTTCCTGGACATGTTTGATGGTAATACCAAAACTAAAGCGATCAGTCATTCTAGCACCGTAAGTAAGGCCAATAAACCGATCCTGGTAAGTGAAATAATTTCCTGTACCGTGGGGTAAATACTCAGTGGTTTCTATCATTGGTTCCATATGTAATATTCCCGCACTGAAACCGATACTATGTCGCCCTGCTAATCTTTGAGTGAAAGCAAAATAGTCATAGTTTATTTCAGCTGGCCATTTGATCCGCGATGCAGAAAATTTTGTGCCTGAAAATTGAGCGATTGTCCCGGGATTATAGTAAATAGATGCAGCATCCTGTTGCAGCGCAACCACTGCTTCACCCATGCCTTCCGCACGTGCGCTGACCCCGATCTTTAAAAAAGTAAATATAGATGTACCCGCTCTTTGGCCTCCCAGGATAGGAAAAAAGTTTTGACCAAGTATCGAAGTAGTCAGAAAAACTAAAAGAACCGTGTATCTATACAAGTATAACATTAAAAGAAAAACTGCAGGCCTAATTCAATTGTTCGTGGACGGCGAAAACGTGATGGATCATAATTAGGATTGGGACTATTAATCATGCTATATGGTAAAATGACTCCTGGCCCATAGCCCAAACCTGTAAATGAATTAATTCTACGGGGGATTTTTTCATCAAGTAAATTTTCAATTTCGAAAAATAATTTCATTTTTATAGTATTGATTTGAAATGTTTTAAATAGTTTTACATCAATTGTGCTGGTACCATTCAAGTCGCCAAGGCCCAGCATGCGGAACAGTTTTGGTGTGTAATTACCCAAGTAAGCGTAGGGGTTATCATCTTCCCGAGTACCGATATAATATTCTTGTCCATTTACTTGAATAATTCCATCTGGATATTCCCTAGTGCCAGGAATTGATCTCGTATAACGACGATTTGATCCTACTTCAATTCTAAGTGAAAAACCCCAATTGGAAGGGTGGTTATAGTAGAGATTGCTGAAAAATTGCAACGGTCTATCCCAACTCATATAATTTTCACCCAATGGTTTCTCTTGTAATTCGCCAGCCTGGACCAGGAGATTATCCAACGGTGTTGAGCTCTTGCCTGTTATGATCGAATAATTAAAATTGACATCGGCAAACCAGTTTTTCAGGACACGACTTTTCAATATGATCTCTACACCTCTTGCTCTTGCGTAGTCTGCATTAAAATACATATTGAAACGCAGGTGAGCATATTTAGGATTGGATGGTGAGATCGTCTGGGATGTTTCATAGTCAAACATATCTTTCCAGTAGGCTTTCATTTCCAGTACTTGATCCTCACTAAAACGGTGTTTTAGACCCAATTCATATTGTACAGTTGTCTTGGGACTAAGGTTTGGGTTACCAAAAACCTGATAGGTGGATTGGGACGTAGACTGCAGTTTCGCATATACGTATTGAAAGGTGGGTAATTGTGAAAAATGACCATAATAGAAATACAACACATCATTATCAGTCACTGGGTGGGATATACCAAATCGTGGACTGAAGCGCCCTTTCACTCTATAATCGAAAAGACTAAATGTTTCATCGAAAAATTTCTGCCGAGCCGCATCCGTAATAATGACAGTATTGGGGTCATTTATTGCATCCTCAACATATTTTCCCGGGAACCAGTAATCATATCGCATACCCAGATTCACAGTCATACCTTCAAAAGTGATGCGGTCCTGGAAATATAATGCACCAAACATTGTGTTCGCTTTATAAGCATCATAATTCGCACCGAAACCAGTGCTGCCGGTCCAAGGTTCATCAATGTCGACTACTTGGATTCTGGTGAGAGTATTTTCAATTCCCGCCTTGATTTTATGCCTAGTCTGTGTACGATAAGTCCAATCAGCATCCAAGCGGTAGTTGTCGCTGATTAGGTCATACCATTCCGGGGCGAAGCCAGTATCATAAAATTCATCACCATAGGTGATTAGTATATTCCCATCACGGTCTGTGACTGTATAGTTTATTGGTTCCAGATCCAGCCGTTCCTTGTATTCGGTCCAATGCAAATCCTGTACAGCGCTGTGCTCAATTGTGATAAATCGGCCCATATTCACTTCATAAAAAGATTGGGTATTCAGTGTATGTGTCCAATTAATATTTATTAAACGAGTTTCACGGGTGACCGTATTATAATTATCCAGGATCTGTATATAACTGTACGGGAAGTACGTAGATGAGAAAGCTCTGGGCATGAAAAACCCCTGGTTAATGTTCAATGATAGATCATAGGATAAGCTGAGTTTTCTTTTAGCAGAAATATCCCAAGTCAGTTTATAAAGTACATGCCAGTCGTTGTTCGATCGCCGTGCCAGAGACTGCAGGAATTGATCCGCTGATTCTTCATTCATCCCTAGGGGTGGTGTCCAATTACGATGGGGATAAAGCGTCCCTGCAACAGGAAGATTACCATCGTATATCTTACCGTATCCGTTAAAAAACATGGAAAATTTTCCTGGTAAATCAGCGCCTATAGCTTTTGGTAGTAATTCCAAAATAGGGTCAGGACCGCCAAGGTTAAACTCGATTCTATCTGTATTATAGTGGTCTACCACATCCTTTGTCATACCCCAATTATCACTGACATATTTGAACGCACCTTCGAAATGATCTTGCCCTTCCTTCAAGGTAATATTTACAACGCCTGACATGGCCTGACCATATTCCGCATTATAGCCCCCAGTAACAATCTCAAGATCCTGAATTGCGTCTGCATTAACGAACAAGTTTCCGGAATATCCTGATAAAGGATCCTTAATGGACATACCATCAACCACAAAAAGACTTTCATCAATACGGCCTCCGCGGATATGAATCTCATTATCTTGTTTGGTAACACCGATCTGTTCCGCAAGAATGTCTTCCACGCTGCTAACAACCTTGTTTGCTATTTCAGTACTGCTTACTCGGGTCATGGATGATGTTTCATTCACATCAAAAAGAGGCTTTTTACCCATCACTACCACTTCTTCTCCAATCGTTAGGACAGTTTCTTCCATAATAAAATCTAGAGTAATGGATTGGGCTGATTCTAACTTGATGCCCGTTTGCAAGACTACTTTATAGCCAATGATCGAAGCTTCAATATCATATATCCCAGGGTTTATTTGCGAAATATTATAATATCCATCTACATTAGACGCGGTGCCATAATACGTGCCTTTCACCATCACGTTGACACCTGCTAAGCCTTCGCCGGTCTCGCTATTGGTAATACGTCCTGTTAGTCTTCCATCGCCCTGACCTGTAAGAATTGCGATCCATAAAAAGATAGATAACACCCTAATCATTGAAATGCTACCTTCAATAAATAACTGATGAATTTCCCCCCAGAATCATTCCCATCTAATAATGGTTGACTACCATTATGCAAGGGGATAGACATAAGTACAACTTTCCCAGATAGCTGTGTTGGTGAAACCTGAAACTGCCCCATTGAACAAATGGTGGGGGTACCTGCCCATTGATCGTTAACACCTGGCTCAGCTAGATTATAGAGAGTTTGCAAGGTTGCAAATTGTGTCGCATCGGGTATGAATCCTTTTACCCGAACCGCAATTAAATTAGAGACAATTAAATCTAAATCTGTTGAAACTTGCGATTCCAGCACACTACCAGCAAAAATCCTACCCTGTGGATTTAAAACAAATGATGAATCCAATGGAAAGAAAACAAATGTGGAATCTTTTAATTCAGCAGCATTTAATAATATATTTCCACCGGAGGCTATAAAATTGTATATGGTTGCACTTGCATCCAGATATGTTTCTATACCCGTATAGGCAGAATACCAAATAACATGATTAAAATAATTAAGCGTAGCCGAAAGATCAGTGCTGGAATACGGCAATTCTCGGCCAATTTCCCAAACGGAATAATTTTGCAGACCTAGGGCTGTATCTAACACACCTCGATACCATTGCTGGGCATTATTCTGGCTATCTTGAACAAAATCATCGACTAATAGTACATTGCCTTGGACAGGAAGTACTTTCCAATAATTTGGTTCATTTGGGTTCTGAATATCTGGGAATTGGACAATTTCACTCTCCGCCCCGGCTATATCCCTTGCCTTAAGGTAAAATGTATGATATCCTGATTCCAGGTCTGTCAGGGTTATGCTTGAATAGGCAGCTGCTGATAATTGTGTCCAACAAGTTGTACACGTATCATCCAAAGCATAATAAACATCAATGATTGTTTCTACACCATCCTGGTCTTCAACATCCCAAACAAACGTTCGGGTTGGAAAAGTAAAACTGGTATCACCACCAATATCAGCCACAAATGGATTACTGCGAAATCGAAAATTAATACTGGGTTTTGAATTACGTATGGGCAGAACAATTTTCGCTGGTGTTTCATCGACTAAACTATCGTTATCAAGGGCTTTGATTTCAAACCAGAACACATCCAGATCTGACCGTATTGGTACATAAAAAAGTCCTGCCTCAGTAGTGGTAAATGACCATGAAGGATCCACATTCCATTTATAATAATAGCCTACTACCTCACCATCAGCATCTTCACCCCACCAATGAAGTTGCTGCTTGCTGGTAGTTATGGTTGTGAATGCTTGTGTCAAGGTATCCCATACCATACCTGGTGCTGGTATTTCATTAATAGCATAAACCGGTTCGCCAGTTAGTGAATCAATGGCAGCAAATACAGTATCTGATGCTATTAAGGATAAATATGTATCAGGATGGCGGGGATCAATTGGATTTGATTGATCCTCGTATTCCCACAATGAGCAGGAAAAAATTAATAAAGCACTGCTAATTAGGTATAATCTTTTCACAAATAAAAAAGGCAGGGGCTCTAAGAACCCCTGCCTTTAACACGAATTAACGTACCAGAATCATCTTCTTGTGATCAATAAATTCACCAGCCTTAATACGGTATAAATATGGGCCAGAACTTACTGGCTGGCGATTATCGTTCATACCATCCCAATTAATCACATACATCCCTGGATTATAATTATCATTTACCAAGGTGCGAACCTTACGGCCCAACATATCATAGATAATAAGTTGCACATTTTCTTGATTAGCAATCTCAAACCTAATCCGGGTTTCTGGATTGAAAGGATTGGGGAAATTATCATACAACGCGAATCGCCGCGGCAGAGATTCAAAATCCTCATCCACCCCCAGTTGACCAAGGTCCGCCAAATCTCGTACCTGGATCTTGTATGTTCCAAAACTGAAATTGAAAATACCTGTTACCTGGCCTAGCGTAGAACCATCTTCAAGAGTGCTCAGGTAATTGTCTGCCGCCATAGTAGCCATGTCATCATCAATGAGACATTCCACGCCTGAATCATCTACAATACCCCAATCATATGCATTGACTGCCGACACTGTTACATTTGATACTGTTACCAGACAGCCTTCATAAGACTCTACTTCTTCTGCATCCTGAGCCAAATCAACAGTACTCACACTCATGGGTGCCATAGTATTACCAGCGCTATTAACTGTTACAGCAGATACATTGATAAGCTTTGTATTTCCATCATACTTAAAGTGATATTCCGGATCAAACTCTTCCACTGTTCCTGATACTGTCACTTCATCCCCGCGGCTAAGCATGGTATCATCCCAGCCATCGAAAATGAGACCATTCCACTGTGCGCTTGCACTTTGAAATGCATAGGCCCCATAGCCGCTATTATATTGGGCAGTATCAGCAGTAACAACACCAGTAACGGTTACATCACAGCCATTATAAGGCGATTCACCATTTGGCCAAGGAGAGTGCTGGATATTATTTATTGTTAATGCGCTACTTGATGTAAGGTATCCAAGATAATTTCCATTATCAGTGTCTGGGAATTCAGACCATTTGATTTCAGATTGGTCCGATCCATCATCAGCAGCTTTAACAAAATATTCAATGAATGCGCCATCTGTTGAGCTGGGTGAGATCGATCCAGACCAAGTATCACCAGTTGTATTTGTCATTGCAACAATATTCCAAGCTCCATCATTCATTCTATAATAGACACTAGCTTCTGAAATGGTTGAATTATCAACGATATTTGCACTAAAGGTCACAATATCATCTACCCCGGGCACGCATGGATCACGGGAAACATCCGTAATATTTGGGGGTCCAGCTCCAAATTCAATATCTGCAACATACAGGGGTTCGATTTTGTAAGCAGTAGAATCAGCATTACTGCCGTAATGGTGATAAACCCAGCCACGAATAGAGCTGACATAGGAACCAACTGGTGGCCTTCCAACATCTTCTTGCCAAACTGAAATGCTATCCGAATCATCATCTACACGAACTTTTCCAGTACCATCATCGATAGACCATTCTCCATAAGGAAGATCATTTTCAATTACGATAGCATCAGTAGCTCTTACCATTACCGTCCCCCATTGTTCTGCCTCTGTCGGCCAGCGTAAATCGCCTGTATTCACCTCAGCAGTATCAGGTAAGGCAGCACCTACTCCAATAATATTAACTGGTTCAGTAATAAATAATTCAGTCATATTCGCCGGGCCAGTTGAATATTCATAGACATATCCTGTACATTGGACACGATCTCCTTCAAAGAGGATCGGGAATGCAGAACTATCCGGATCATATGATAGAATAGAACTCCACGGTCCACCATGTTCATCCTGGAAAATAAATTTCACTCCATCCCCAGCATAACTTAGTCCCGTAGGCATTGTTACGATTCCTTCAATCGTCACTGTATCACCATACATGTATGACATGTCAGATTCCTCATCTACCCCAGCTTTTATAAGGTCACTATATAATACTTGTTGAACACGTTGCATCCTAGTGAGTTGGTTTTGACCCCAACCTGACGATTCAACAACGTCCCTGGCAAGCCTTGGTTGGATTTTTGTATTGCTGAAGGAATAATCCAGACAACCTACCACCTCTGCTAATTCCTGTAATGAATCGGGCCAGTAATAATAATCCCAACGATCATCCACCCTGACAGAATTGGTTCCATCAGTCACTGACCATTCACCATATCCTAAATCTGGATCATTAACAGTTACATCTACAACTTTTATAAGACAACTCTCATATTTTTCTGTATCTGTGCCACCCGTCATGATTTGTCCTGGTGTAACTACTGTAGGCGTTATCATTACTGCTGCAGGCCCATGAATCATAAATTCAGTCACATCCTTAATTTGGGTCAAATTGTAATATTCATTAACCGTCCCGGTCAATGTAACGCTATCTCCTTCAGAAACAGAATGGACTGTCCCCTGTGGTGATGAAAAGTTAAAATTGTCCCAGCCGCCACTTTGATAAACGATAATACCGCTCCAGCCGCTGTCACTATCCTGCACATACAAGTGACTATTGCCACCGCCCCAGAATTCAGTAGTAACAATACCAGAAATAGTAACTTCCTGACCATTGAATGCACTGGTATCATTTGTAGTTGGATTTGCTACATACTGAATATCATAAATGGATGTTATTGTTACAGAATCAATCTGGTTTGCTGTCCCAGGTGTGGGTGTGCTAAAAAATTCCCAGTTTGCTGATCCATCTGGATGTCTGCCATAGGATATATCATCTGTCTGCGCACCAAAGCTCAGAGAATCAACAAAGACAGTATCCGTTCCAGAAATAAAAATGAGACCAATTTCTTCCCCATCAGCAGCTAATTTGATATCAGCTGTGTGTAGGATACCCTGGCTATCTTGATCTTTATCTGCCCAGATAACAATAAATCCACCTGCTGCTACAGTTGTTGTGGTTGAATCAGTAGTGGGTATTTGTTCCCAATGAGCCGTATCATCAAGGTCATCTGTAATCCATAAGCCACCAATGTCTACCGCTCCATCTCCCGGGTTATATATTTCAATAAAATCTTCTATTTCACCAGTCCCATCATCGCAACATAATTCAGTAGCTGCTAAAAATTCATTAATAATTAGTTCAGGCACTTCTACAACGTCAGTTGCAGGAGTAAAGTCAGTATAGTAACGCGGTAATATTTGGTAAGTAGTATATTGCCCTGCAATTCCCTGAACATCAAATGGCGCTGCCGGCGCAGGATTACCAATAATATCCATATCACTATCAATACGCATGGCTACCGTTGATGTGCCACCATCATCACTGATATCCAAATTGGCACTTTGACTTGTTGGCCATGTACCTGAGGCAATACTAGCACCATTAATACGGATTAATTCGGACTCATAGTCTTCGCCATTTGCAACCAAACTTGCCACTGTGATAACCTGAAAAGCTGGTAAAGGATTATTCTGACTAATTACAGTTATATCATCATCGCTGTCAGGTATAATTTCAAATTTACCCATATATTCAGCGAGTGTACCGCCGACTTCCACACTATCGCCAACCGACAACGAAGCATAAGGTTCCCCATAATGAAAAATAACAAGTCCGCCTGAATTATCTTGTAGTCCATACTCTGTATTATCAGTCTGATAATTTGGTGTTGTTACAATTCCCCGAACAGTTGCGTTGGTACCCACTGCCTGGGCTCTGGCCTCGGCAATGGTAATGTAATTCAGTGGCGCTGAAACAGTAAAGGCAACGGTATCTGCAACGTGAGGATCCAAGTTTGAGTGACTATTATCTACCAACCAGATAATCAATGAGTGCGATGTTTCTGCAAGGTCTTCTAATTCAATATCATTCACATTATACTGCATGACCGTAGGGGCACCGTCTAATGAATAGTGTATGTGTCCATCTCCACCGCTTGTTGTCACAGTAAAATTACTTACTGTGAAAGAAACTGTAACATCAGATGAATAAAGGGTTTCGCCAGCTGTTGGATTTGTAATTGAAATAGAAGTATCAGTTGATTCGAGTTCAGGATGCGGATGTGAATCAATATAATTCCAAGTATTCTGAGCCAATACAATCCACTCAGAATTATCAACTGTATTACCTGCTGAAGCCGACCAATTTGTATTGCCGCTGGTAATAGTGGATTTACGGATAAGAGTGTGTTCCGCGGTAGCAGCAGAAGTACCAGCCACATCCCATCCGCCCGATGAAGGGTCTTCTCCTAAAACACCAATAACATCTATCACCTCAGAAGAATTATCAAATACACCGTCATTATTTGAATCTTGGATTAACCCAAGGTAATCATCGCCGTTATAATACGTCACCGTCATAATGGAACCATCATCATCATTATAAGGAAGAATACCAGTAGGATCTGCCTGGGAATTGGCAATTACATAAACTTCGCCGTTTGTTAATGAACCGGATAGAGGGTAAAGATTTTCATCGCTTGGTCCGCTGTTGCCGTTATTATATCTGACTAAAGCATAATTGGAAAGGTCAACATTCGATCCAGTACCATTATAGATTTCTAAATATTTATTGTTACCAGTTCCTTCCGCATACTCAGAAAATAATAAGTTATTATCTTGTGCGATTAACAATGTTAGGAAAAATGGTGCCCAAAGTGATTTTTTCATGATTTACCCTCTCTTTAAGATTATTTAATAATTAGAAATTTACCTTCTTTTATCTTGCCATAAGACAAACTTTCGTTATCTAAATTTTCAACCGTAAATAAATATAGTCCAGATGCAATCGCCTGGTCATCCCTGGTAATGAGATCCCAGGCATGTTCTCCGCCACTAAGCTGTGGTGCTTTATATTCATCGATATTATAAATATCACTGCCCTGGTATTCTTGATCATGATCTAGAATATCCACAAGGTCACCTGCCAAGGTAAAAATGCGGATTTCTGCTTTACGCGGCAGATTAGAAAACCAGATCATTTGGGCTCGACTGCCATAGCCATCCCATCTAGCTTGGCCTTTATAAGGATTAGGGTATACACTGGGATCGCCTTCCCAATTAGTATCATCAGGTTTAACGCCGGGATACACATACCGTCGATTGGCATAGACTGAACTTTCCAAGGTTGCCAGATTAGCATCTGGATCGCCACGGTCATAGGCCGTAACTGCGTAATAGTTCAGCCAGCCGTTCTTTACATGATTATTAACAAATTTATAATGGTAAAAATTTCCATCTATTTCAACACTATCTTGTTCACCAAACCCGTCAACAATTCTTATAAAGTCGAAACCTGTGTTATAGCCAGTACCCATGTAATCGGCAAGGGCCAGATCAAATTCTCCAAGCAAAGTAAATTCTTCATTGGAATTATTCATTGTCTTTCTAGCCCCGTAAATGCGGTAGCCTTCGAAATCCATCTCACGGCTAATTGGATCAATAAAATTTTCAGCATTATTTTGCCAGTAGACGGTAACTACTTGATCATCTACAACTACAGCCATATTGGGTACAGGTGGTGGTTCTGGTAAAATGTAGCGATCTATTTCACCATCTTCATCGAGGTCTTCATCATCATCAAGAATATTGTTCCTGTTTTTATCCTCACCATTATAAGCGCGCTGTGCCCAGTCTGAGTTCACATGTAGATTTCTGCGCCGCGTTGGTGAATCGTCTTCCGTCCCATTCCATTTTCCGGTTACAACCGCCATTACAATATTACAGGAATCGCCAGGTGGTAATTCCCAAACCGATGAATCGGGTTCCGTGGGAATACTGCCAAATGGACCGGCGGAAAAAAGGAAGATCCAGCTATTGGGTTGATTGGGATAACCCGCCGCTGTGTATTCCGGCCCAGTACCCAATTGAACTGAACTTGACAATTTTTGATAACGTTCATAATCAGTGAGCGGCATACTATAAACTGGATAAGACGAATTATTTGAATTTGTCCAAACCCACTGATTATAATGTGATTTAACATAAGGTCGAGACACATTCCCCCCCAGCCAAGTAATACCTACATAACTTTGAGCCCAACCATCGTCACCATCGAGGTCATACTGGTATGCTATATCCCGACTGTATTCTGAATCATCTACCGATGTGTCATACCCATCTAGATTATCATACCACGTAAACCCGCCTCCAGGTTCATATTTATTGGTGTAATTCATATTGGCCACAGAGGCATCAGTCCAAATACCTGCATAAATATTTTCAATAGTTTGATCAGAAACATTTTTTATGGAATAGTTGAGAATAACAAATGCATCAGCAAAAGAAAAATTCCAGGCATAGGATTCAAGCCTAATATCGATTCCTAATGGTGTATGATTGGGAATATTCATATTATCAATTGGCGTAGTTCCATAATCCCGAAACTCTGTCTTCAAATCCTGGTGTGATGTTGCGTAGGGTGAAAAATACTGGGCAATGGAATCTAAAGATGTGGAAGAAATAGATGATATAACATCGATATTATCTGCAGCAAATAATTCAAATCCTTCCTGTCCCGATTCAAATACACCATCCACTATAGCGGTAGACACCAGACGCTGACCATTGACCACACCTCCAATCCATAGGCCAGCGTAAGAGAAATGTTCTACCTGGTCCCTAAGTATTTCGGTATTCTGTTTATATTGACATGAAGGGAGAATTCGACCATTGATTTTATTCCAGCCATTGCCTAAAACGCCAAAATTGGTGACGGTGAGACCCAACTGACCAACAGAAGTATATTTATCGTAAATATCTTCAAAAGACTGGGCATAGGTAAATGAAAAGAATAATATTATAAATAATAATACACGAATCGTATAAAGTAGCTTTTTTTTCATCCCTTTCCCCGGTTTTGGATTGCTTAATAAAGCGATTCAAATTAATGAAACGTCGGGGAATAAGCCAATGGATTGGGCAAAGGAATTATTTCATTAACAACAGTTTCTGGGTTTCTACTTGACTGGCTGATTCCAGTAAAACAATGTATATCCCACTTGCTTTATTGGTTGCATTCCAAGTTAATTGATGATATCCAGATGAAATTATTGAATTGTACAAATTATCTACTAACCTGCCATTTACATCATAAATACTTACTTTGATAAACGCCGTATTTGCTATGCCAAGTGAAATAGTTGTACTAGGATTAAATGGATTGGGATAAGACGGATATAACTTTATTTCTTCCGGCTGGAAATTATCTGAAATGACGGCAATTGTGCTGGTATCATCCCAGGCATGACCAGGGGTGCCCATGTCTCCATCTCCATAGGTACTGAAGGAAGCAACCCAACTAGTATCAAGATTGTTATCGTAGGCAGCGTTCTTTAAATACATGGAAACACCGCTGGAATAAGGAAAGGAATTTCCATAGGAAACATCGTCTACAATTTTTTCATCAGCATCCAAAATAATTATCTGATCCTCTGTATTTCCCAATTGAAACGATGAATATATATAATCAGCTTCATAACCTCCATTTTCAGCCTCATTGCCGTTACGCCCAAGGACTATATATTGCCCAGGTGCGATTTCAATACTTGTTGTAATTAAATGTGTATCATTACCTTGATCCATAATGGTCCAACCGTTTAGGTCAATTACAATTGAATCCATATTTAGTATTTCGAACCATTCACCACGACTATCAGATACTGCAGACGGGTTGGGCATTATTTCCGTAATGGCCAAATGAAAGCCAGACGCATCGCCATCTGGAAATCGAAATGATGCAAATACAGGCAGATGATCAGACGCTGCATGCAATGCATCCGCCATTGTCTGGCTTACGGCACTATTTGTCCCGCTGTTGATGGCTTGATTGAAATGCTGTCCATCATTGCCAAATGAAATATAAGTATCATCAACATAATTTATATCATAGGTGTCTTCAAGAACTGCGGATGAAACGAATATCCAATCAAACCGGTCATCCATTCCACCATTGGCGCCACCCCCAAACTGTGTAGTACGTGGGGATTGAGTGTGCACATCTGCGAAAGCACTGTTATTATGCCAGTGGCCAATACGATTTATCGGATCAAAAAGTTGGCCATCGGTGTCAGATCCTGTAGCTGTAAGCATATCAAAAGCAGGTTCAGAAGATGAATTGTTACTGTAAATATTGAAATCACCGCCAACAATAAAATGTGATCCGCTTGGTAATTCATTCAAATAATTTCGTAGTATGGTTGCTTCTTGTAACCGCTGTTGGGCATTAGAATTACCTGAACTAGCTTTTAGGTGCAGGCTATAAATACGAAACTGCACTCCCGATTCAAGATGTTCCAGCACCCATTCAACCACATCTCTTGTGCCTGATGATTGCGCTGTATTAATAATAGCTGTACTGATAAAAGAGAAAAATTCTTGCTTATAATAAAGCGCAATATCTTGACTAGCAGTCTGATTGGTAAAGTCAGCCCCAGACCATTCATTGGGCTCAATTACATTTAATACATCATCCAGAAAATGATTATATCCGGTGGTTCCTATTACTTCCTGACAGACGATTAAATCAGGTTGAATCTCGCCTATAATTTCTTGATAATAAGGTTCGCGATCATCCTCATTTTCGTAATTCAGAAGATTGTAAGTCAAAAAAGTGTAGTCGGATTGCGCAGCAACATATGAAAGTAATCCAAAAAATATGATATAGTATCGTTTGGTATAAATTTGTCTATAACTCCACTGCAATTATACCAGTTTCAATCTTACGATGGTTTCTTAATACTGTTTTTTTGTATGAATTTAATTTTTCTGATTGGTCTTTAGTTAATAAATCCAATTTATCCAAGACCGCCATTGTTGCAATTGGAGAACAACGTTGGTTACCATCTAAAACCTTTAAGGCAATGCCAAACACCTCGCCATTGCCCGAGCGAATCCCGAGACCACGAACCGCTTCCCCGCCAACCTTGGTCACTGCTTTGCCATCCATTGTTTCAATGAAGTCTGTATCGAAACGATTTTTACCAGCTATCAAATAAGGATTGGAAGTTACAGCATCAAAAAGAGTGTTTAATTCATCATAATTACCACTGGCAAACTTCTGGTACATCAACGCAATGTTAAAAAGAGGCAAAAAGGGCACTGGCGCACTACAGCCATCAATTGCCAGAGGAAATTGATCTAATTCAGAAAATCGTTTGACCTGTTTCATGATAAGTTGCTGCACTTTATGGGCCGGGTCAGTATATCCTTTAGGATCTACCTGCAAATATTTTGCCAGACATAACATGCCTGCGTGTTTACCGCTACAATTATTATGCAACGCCGAGGAATTTTCTTCATTTTGTATCAATTTTATCCTGGATTCCTTATCATATGGAAAATGAGTACCACATTCATAATACGATGTGTCATATCCAATTTTATCCAACATGCTTTTTGCAGTATTTACATGAATATCTTCCCCATTGTGCGATGCACACATTAGTGCAATTTCTGCAGGAGTAAAACTAACTGCTTTTGTAGCACCCTCTTTTACCGCCGCTGACGCCTGAAACGGCTTGAGAGCTGACCGAACACATGTTAGATAATGAGGATCACCACTACTGTATACAATTTCACCTTTTTCATCAACTACTACCGCATAAGCTACATGGATACTTTCAATGAAATCACCACGATGAATTTTACAGAGAATCGGCATCGTTCATTCTACCGCAAAGGAAGCAAATTGAAATTTAAAACCATGTTCCTTCAGTCTTGGGATTTCTTGTTTTAGTACTTTTAGGGTGTTTGTCTTTGCGTGACCAATCCCAACCGCTAAACCTTTCAATTCTGCTTTATCAGCCAGTTTGTATAACTGTTCACGTATTTTATTATTTTTGTCTTCATTGTCAAGAAATACATGGCGGCGAATTGTAGGTACACCGCGAGACCGCATTGTAGTTTCAGCTACAGTTTCTGAGGATGTGCGGCTATCGATGAAATATTTTCCATGCCGTTTTAACACATTGCCCACGATATTCATGATCCGTTTATCTGAAGTTGCCTTTGAACCCTGATGATTGTTCATTCCAACAGCTTCTGGAAATTCCGAAATGACTTTTTCTACTCTGCTCTCTATTTCATCGCTAGTCATAGATGTGGTCAGCTTGTACTCTTTTTCACCGCGTGTTTCATTTTTGGATTCCATGGGCATGTGAACAATAACCTCATATCCATTCTGATCAGCCTTTGCTGCAAACACCTTGCTATTTTGATGCCCCGGTATAATCGCGAATGTAATGTCTGCATCTAAGGATAAAAATCCTTCAGAAACAATATCATCCCTATAACCAAAATCATCTATTATGATAACAATATTGCCCCGAACATCTTCTTCAATTTCAATTTTTGGTATAGTAACTGTCCTTCTAGTCGGAACAGGCTCGTCTGTTTTTGATTTCAATATATAAAGAATACAGGCAGATAGAACAAGTACTGCCAAAACGAAATAATTGCGTAATTGATTCAATCTATTTTTTTCAAATTGTGTCTATAAATCTACCTTGATCAAGGCAACCGTAATGATAAATCAATCATTTGTGGTATACCCAAATGCTGGGATCCAACTTGTATACCATAATGCAAATCCAATATTCCTAAGCGAATTCCGAAACCTCCTGAAAAAACAGTAACCTTATCAGAAAAGTGAGATCCAAAACGAATGTCCAACTTATTATATCTTGTTTCATTAGCGACTCCAAAAATTGACCCATTGACAAAGGATGATTTTTCCGCAGAAATACAAACAGTATGATCCCATTTGGATCTAGAGAATTGATAAGATATTGCTGATAAAATACGCATTGGTAAAGATTGGTTATAGGTATCTGATTTGTTCATGATGCCGAGATTTAATGCAGAAACGCCCATTTGAATATTTTTACTTATTGAATGTGTGATACCAGCATCAACGGCATAACCAGTGATCTTTTCCGTATGCAACTGAACAAAAATGTATTTCAAAGAAGCGCCAACTTTAAGGCCACCAAAAGATTGTGAATAACTACCATCTATAGAAAGGGCACTAGAACCAAATGTTGCTATTGGATAATCGGTAGGTGTAGTCGTACGAAGCTCAAGATCATTAAGCCCCATATGTCGTAACTGTAAACCAATAGTTCCACTGCTCAATTTTGATGCCAATGCAAACGAAGAGGCTGACACATTGCTCAACCAGGAACCGTAAGACATGTGCAGATTGATGCCCTGCGGAGAGGCAGTGAGTAGAGCAGGATTATTCAATGTAACCTTACCAAGAAGTGGATTGCATCCAAAAGCCAGATCAATTGCATTGGATGGTACAGATAAAAACTGGGTCCCTAACCCGAATCCTGTATTAACCAGTATGACTGTGTTAATTAAAACTCTAGAAATTAAACGCATAGGTAAAAACATGAATCATGCCCTGTGATACAGAATGCGGTTCAACAACAACCGCATAATCAAAGAATGCATCATTTAATTTAAGGAAGGTGAAGTTCAATCCAGCGCCGAGGGAAAATCGATTATTACCAAAACCGGCTCGAATAAAATAGTTTTCTTCCATACGATACTCTCCGCCAAATCTTATTGTTGCTCCTAGAATATCATCTTGGTGTGCTAAGACTCCGATATCACCGGTAAAATAAATCCGTTGAAAGGTAAATGTTGTGCCAAGACGATACACTGCAGGAAAAGATTCTTTATATACCCGCCCTTCCCCTTCAAATACGTCCCCAGTATTCCATTGGTAATTGGTATTTAGATCTTGGATCACAAAGGCAAAATGCAAATTTTCTTCAGGGAGTACCATAAAACCAACATCAAATCCAGTCCCTTTACCTGCTAATTGGCTCTCATTCATGGGTAATTGATGGTTAAGAACCTTTACATTTATGCCCAGTGCGAGCCAAGGAGTTATCCGCTGAGCAAAACTAATGAATAGTGCATCTTCACTGGTTGATAAAACTTGGGTTTTAGAACCCGCAGTTGAACGACCCTGAATATTATCGACGCCACTGCTAACCCAAGCCACTCCCATGCCAGCAGTCGGGGGTAAACCAGTAGAAATACTTGACATCATCAACCGACGATCCAGATTTAATGCATGGTATGAAAAACCTAACTGCCTTTTATTAAGGAACGCCACGCCTGCCGGATTATGATAGGAAGTAAATCCCTGGTCAATTTCAGCAGTAAAACCACTGCCCATTGCCAAAGATCTCGCTGACGTACCCATCCGCAAAAAGGCACCCGAATAACTAGCGTAATCCGCTGATATACCCAATGATATAGTTATTATAATAATTAAATACTTATGCATTTACTTGACCACAATCAGTTTTACCCAATGGGGGGAAGGTTTAATGTTGTAGCCTTCGGGATAAGTTAGTTTAACAAAATAGACTCCATTATTGACAAGTCTACCTTCCATATCCCGCCCATTCCATTTCAGTGCACCAGAAGATGTAGCTGTCCTATCAAATGATCCTGCAAATACTTTTTCCATCGCAAAATTGTATACATCAAGTTTTATTTCAGAGGATCCTGACCATTCATTTGTATGAAAACGAACATAACCATCTCCATCAAGCACATTATGGGTATATGGGGAAAATGGGTTAGGGTAGGCATAATCTTCATCTATATCATATTCCGCCCGAAATATTTTCCAGTCCAATCCATCTAAATCATAGGAATGAGCTACACCATCTCCGGTACCTATCCATATTGAAGTATCGCTGGTATCAAACGTGACGCTATATACTTCATTTGCTAATATCTCATCGGTACTATAGGGGGTATGCTGCTGGGCCGGTTTATACTTCGCCCAATTTATTCCATCCTCAGTCATCCATAAACCATTTGCAGTAGCAGCAAATACCAGCGAATCCTCTGCGGTAATATTATAAACCCGCTCACCTAAAAGTGCTGTATTCCAGGATAAGCCATCATTTGTAGTATAACTTATACCCCGCTGTTCTGTTGGATCATCTGCGTTTACTGTTGCTGCCCAGATTACACGTTTACCTTTGTACATTTGCAAAGCTAAGCCAACTACAAAATTACCAGAAAGATTATATTCTGGATATGAGTAATGCTCCCAGTTTATACAATATCCAAATGTTTGTGAATAACCACCAAAAATCCCCCGGTTAATACCGTTCGCAGTTCCTACCCATATTGTATCACCATATGTCAGAATAGAAAAAGCTTTATGGTTATGATTACCACCATCTATTGGATCCCTTGGATTAAAATAATAATCTTTTAGTATTAGCATTTCATTTGGGGGGTCATATGGATCCGGAACTGTGTCATAGGATGCAACTTCGCATGTATTGAGTTTGAACTGATTATCCATTGGTATAGGTACTCGTTCCCATTTAATAGGTATAATACCAATGATATCACCATTGGAATTATATTCATTTTTAAATTTTAAACGCCGTAGCCCTCCAGCCCAACTGGCTGTAAATGCATACGATGTATCTTCATCAAGATGACTAAGTGCAATATCATATGTAACATTTTGATGGGGAACTGTTATAGGAAGTGCTTCACTTTTAAATTGCCAAAATTCGAAATAAGGTTTATCACTATTTTCTATCTGCTGATTAAAATATGTCCAGTTAATAGTGCTATCAATAGCGTTGAAGGCAGACGCGTTGGATGTTAATGCAAAACCTTGACCTACTGGTATATCGTTTTCGCTACCAGCAAAAGCTATAAACAATGTCCCATCATTTCCCGCGGCCATTGCTGATATACCGCCCTCCGGCAGTCGATTTGTTGTTGTTTTAGCGCTTGAAGTAGATAAGCTATTGGCTAACCCAGATGTGTCCGGTATAGCCTCCACCGTATCAGAATTTATAATAACAGACGCTCCTATTCCGGTACCCAACCAAACTAATGTCGAACTCGTCTGTAAATCATCTTTTAGAATTATTTCTGTTATAACATTACTCCGCATATTATTAACTGTGGAATCAGTATTTCCAATAGCCATGGACCGAAACATAAAATCAGTTGGCACTAATTTTTGTGCTGACAGTGAATAGATATTCACAGTGAAAATCCCCAGAATGATAATTGTTCTCATGGTCCAATTACTGTAAAAGTATCCACAACTACCACCGTCTGAGTGTCTGGATTCGAATGGGTATTGGCCATATCAACCGCATCAAATATCCACAAAAATGTACCAGTTTTGGTTTCTAGTTCAGAATCCAAGTTCCCCGGACCAAACACAGGGACCCTGAAACTATATATTCCATCATTTGCAGCTGCGTCACCGCTGGTAAAATTCGGTTCATAAAGAATTACTTCGCTACCATCATCGTAAAGATTGATAATATTTCCTTCATTTAAAAACGTGCTATCATCCACATGGTATGAAAAGAAACCAACTCTGCGAATATCATCTAATCCATTCGCATCATGAACCGTAGCTTTAACCGTATCAAATTTGACACCGCCGCTATCGGGTAGAAATATAGTGTCCATTGGCGATATGAACACAATTCTCGGTATAATATTCCCCAAATAAAACGAATCTTGCGCCATGAATGAAGCGTTATTATCATAGGTCGCTTCAAAATCCAGATATACCCTTCCAGTATCATTCTCAATCGGATTTGATAGAGTCTGGCTATCGTTGATAATTTTCCGGGAATACAAATCATCATTTTCAATTATATCACCACTTTTACCTTTATCATATAATTCAATACGGTCAGGTATAACCATTTTGGTTGCGTCCGTACCATACCAATATACTACTACTTCATCAACGTTATATCCTCTAACCCTTGGCTCTAGATCTATTGCAAAATATAAAACCTGATCTTCCTGTAAAAAGGTGAATTGTAATTCACCTAATGGTGAATCTGGGTCTGTCGTACTGGCTGAATCAGGACAACCCCAAAAAATCAAAGCCGGTATGATTAGAAAGCAAAAACGCATAGGAATAAAATACTGAAACTTCACTTTTGCCTTCCATAAATATAATGAGCTAATAAGGTGCCAACTTGCCCTAAACTTTCGGCAGAGCAATTCTCAGGCAAGTCCTGGGTTGTATGCCAATAATTCGAATAACTATTTGGATAATTAAAATCTATAATATCAATTGCTGGTATTTCCGCCTCAGCCCAAAGCGGAACATGATCATCATAAATCGTATGTACTATGCGTGATTCAAATGCGTCCAGGCTTAATTCCTTTGCTAGGCCCCATAATTTTTTCACTAGTTTCCTATTCTGTTGGTAAGAAAAACGTTCGATTGGGATATGCAACTCAGCATCGCCGATCATATCCAATATTATCGCTTCATCAGGTTTCTCTATAGGTAAATCTTTAGCGAATGCTAACGAACCTTGGGCATAGCTTTTTGGAATACCGGATCTACCCATATCCTCACCATCAAATAGAACAAGCGTAACACCAATGGGGGGTGGTGAAGCATTTAAAATTCTTGCCAGTTCCAATATCACGGCCACTCCGCTGGCGCCATCATTAGCACCAATTATTGGATCATTACGCTTTTCTGGCTCTGGGTCCTCATCAGCCCAAGGTCTTGTGTCCCAGTGCGCCCCAATCAATAGCTGCTCGGGTTCATCTACTTTGAAGCGAGCAATAATATTGGTTAAATCATAACTTTCTTCATTGACGAAATCATCCAGGACAAAAGGCTGCAAAAGAATTGTATCTGCGAATCCTGCAAGAGTATTTTGTAAATAATCCAAGCATTGCTTGTACCCATTTGAGTTTGGGTTTCGCGGTCCAAATTCACATTGTTCAACCAGATATCGAAAAGCATTATCTTTATCAAATTTAGGTACTGTATTGTTGCAACTTGAAAGGATATTCATTGTGAAGATGATTATGAATAATTTTTTATAAATTCGCATTCAACTACCCACTAATAGCTATGTTAACATCAAACCCAAAGTCACGGTCAATTTTTTTACCAGTAGTCATAGATTCATTTTCATGGTAGCCATAGATCATGCTGCCACTGACTTTAGCAGAGAAGGTATAGGTAACGCGCATTCCAACTTTCCAACCGGAATTAAATGCCGTTTGTCCAAATTCCTGGCCTTGATTTTTACTACCTAATGTTTCGCTTTCGTTCATATCAAAATTAAATTGAAAATTAACAGTATTTTCAATTTTATAGGGGTCCATAAAAGGCAGTGGAATAGTTATGCCTCCACGATGGCTATAGTTAGCGCTTGATGTATAACTTTTATCTATATGAACAGTAATGCCAGTAGGTACCCGGTCCAGTGATTTTGATAAATTATGGCGAAAATTCATCGATATACCTTTTTGTAAATTTGCAGTTAATCCAACCAGCGGGGAAAAATTAGTGTTGATTCTAGATGAGCGTTCAAATTCTTCAAAATCAGTGATGAAATTTTCTAAATTCAATAATGGCATACTGGGGCCATCAAAATTCTCGAATTGCCAAGACCGTGTTTCTTTACCGCTAAATCCATGTTCCAGTGATAAAGAACGCAGATACTTTTTAATTATGGGAAGTTTTTCCAAACCAGACCAACGAACACTCCAACCTGGAAGGGGTAAGCCATTTTCCAATTTTTCTCCATAAGCGAAATAATCACGTGACATGTTTCTTTGCTCTGTCCCAGACCCACTTCTTGTTGTGGAAACATTTTGCGCATAATTAAAACTGGTACTGATACTTTTAGTAAGATTTAAACCAGAACGTAGTGAGAAATCACGTTTGTGATCCCATGCACCGATATCAGACCCAACTTTTTCTGAGTGATCTAGGCCATGATTAGGTTGCCATCCAAAACGATAACCCAATGGAACATCACCAACTACACCACGTCCTGTCCTGTTAAGATTTTCCGTATAGTTAAAATTGATCGGATTTACCTTCCTGATCAATCCATGCACAAAATTTAAGGCAGGTATATCTTTTTGTTTTTTTTCTGGTGGCTTTTCTGGTAGCTTTTCTAATCCAGATTTCGAATCTCTTCGTCGTGACCTTCTTTTAGGCGCTGCTGTCTTTGAAGGCGGTTTATAAATTACTTCAAACATATTAACTAAACTCAAAGAAACGTTTGATGAAAATCGCAACTGTGTTCCAATATTGGCTCCTTCTAGCGTGCTTTGTCTGTCCTGATTCCAACTGTATGCTGAAGAGTAATTAAAGTTTGGTTTTAACCAGGAAAAAATTGCCGGGTTAAATGAAGTAGTTACATTTTCCGTAATATTTTCTACAACGCCCGGGTCCAAGTCTCTCATTGCCATCCATGCGTAACCTCGATATTCCTGGAGATCACTTTTGACACCACGGGTGTATTTAGTTTTTAAGGAATTCGTTAGTGAATAATCCATAGATAAATTTCTATTTAAACCAAAATTATATGAGTCAGGCGATTTTCCGCCAACACGCTTTATCCTTTGGCTTAAGCCTTCACTAAAATTCATAGATGTATTAAAGTTTGAAGGTGTATAATAAAACTGTATGTCGCTCAGTTTTGGTCCTATCCAGGGAATAGGTTTTATCCATTTTAATGGACTAATATAATTATTACGGCCAAAAGGAAGTGTGTAGCTCAATTTACCAGAGTATTTTTCATTTAATACTTCTTTATTGATTTCATTTGACGAAAATGATCTACTAGCGCTAAAACTCGGTTTCAATTTATCCAAGGTATATTTAACAATTTTATTATCCGATTTACTAGACTTTGTTAAAGATGTACTAAAATTAATACCTGTAGACCTTGTTAGGATTGAATCAGGAGCGGTGCCTTTACTAACAAGAATATCGGAACCTGGAAAATATTTTGGAGTATTTGTGGCATTAGTCATTGACAGGTTTACCGGTAAGCTTATTCCCCATGATTTAGGCAATAGTTTATGTATTTGAACATTTGTGTTTAGCGAAAAGTTTTCCCCCGTTTGATTTGTGCCAAGGCGCTGCTGTAGCACATGGAAATCGGCATCCTTTCGACTGTAAGTAAACGATGTATTTGCTATGTCAGCTAAATTAAATTTTGATGTAAGGCGCATAGCAACACCTCGATTCTTTTTTACACCACTTAAACGGAGTTCATCGAGCCAGATTTCACCGCTTATCCATTCATCGGACATATTTCTCAATCCTACCATAAAAAACTTTATCCTTGATAATGCAGGTTTGCCTTTTATATTAATTTGCTTACCAGTTGAAATTCCATTCTCATCTTTGAACGTATAAGATTTTATATTTGCTGAATCTGAAAATGTATCTGTATCATTTAACTTTTTTACGTTAGTTGAATCTTGCAATTTCAGCTGAGTTAACCAGTTCAAATCCAGATTAATCGTGTTCCTGTTTTCTGTCTCGTCCCAACCATTATACACGGGCTGAACCAATTCATAATAATCTTCCCCAAGTCCAAAACGCATGAAAAATTCTACTTTAGTTTCAGTGTTGCCGATCCAGGGACTATTGCCATATACATACATTTTCATCTTATCATAGGTAAGATAACTTTTGGCTCTGTCACCAGTTACATTAACCAATGTTTTTAAGGCAGCACCTTTATGGCGCGGAGAAAGATTATCAAATTTTAAAACCAGCGATTGTTCTTTTGATCGTATTTCATTTATGCGATCGTACTCACCCTTTACCCCTTTTGGTGGTGCATAGTTTGCATTATCCTCCGTATTAATTACTGATATAGCAAATACACTATCGGAATTGGCCTTACTATAAGAATTTGATGAATCAGGCGCCACGCCCAATTCCTGCCATTCATTACCTACTAATTCTATTTTCGCAATTTGGACCCAGGTCTGGGTAGTGTCTGTGACCCTTACACGACAAAATTTTATCTCGTTCCATTCTTGATTTCCTGTGCTATCAATCATTTCAAAATGGCTTAACGGAATCCGGAATAACCTCCAGCCAGTAGGTTGACCATCCTTGACAGTCTCCCCGGAAAAATAAGTTGTATCGTCTAACGTAAACGATTTGGTAAAGTAATCATTGGTTTTGTCTAAAAATCCAGTTCGATCCAAATCTTCTGTATCAGGATATCGACCAGCATCAAGTGCATTCCCTTCTGTACCATTGATTCGCTTATAATCATTAGTCCCTTCATCATAGTTCCAATTATCGCTATTTGGATCATTTGGATCTATGTCATCAGCGACATTGATCAAAGAGGTATTGCCGGATTCTAGAAGTTCATTATATGTTTCTCCAAATTGTAAACATCCTCCCCAACCATCTTCCGACTCATCTGCACAACCGTCTAATCCTACATCTTCAGCATCATCCAATAGTCCATCGCCGATCATGCCGGCCACTGGAATATCCTCTGTGTTCAGAGTACCATTACCATCCCAATCCTCGCTAATTTTACCGAGATCAATACTTAATTCTGATCTTGATCCATTTTTATTACGAATCCAAATTTCAAAAAATTTTGTTTGCGTCTGATCGTAATCCCCAGAATACAATGTTGCAATAATCCCTGCCCAGAGAGAATCTTTTGGGAGATGAGCTTGGTTAGCCAGTGGTTTAAAGTTCATAACAAGTATATCAGTTGTTTCATTTTGGGCACGAATGGATGTTTCTTGATTTGGCCATATATCCTTGGTTCGCCATTGTACGTACGGATTGTACCAATACATTTTCGCTCGGTTACGATGACTAAGTGTTTTGTTTGAATGATAAATAAGTGGTGGGGATGACGGTTTCCAGAATCGGCGCTGTATTGGAAAAGAAGTAGTACGTTTTGCTCCTTCAAAATCATCAATATATGCTACACCGCTTGGATCCCCAGTTTCAGGATTATTTATAGAATTTGGATTTGGCATCACCTGGGCTACTTCACCTTCAATTGAAAACGAAGATGCTTTTTCAGTATTTATGATTGGTAATTGATCAATAAATCTGGTTAATCCTTCCAACGGTTGTTCATAACGACCATTAACCCCCCATATGAAATTGCGAGTTGGCTCATAACCAACTTCAATCTTTTCATTAATCACAGACTGGTTGAAATATAAAGCAGTAGCACCAATAAATGAGCGATCCCCAAGATCCATTTGCGCCCGCGTACCTAAAATCGTCTTTTTATCAAATGATACTATTTCATGTTTATCAAATAATATATTTAATTGTGCATTCGGATTTAAATCTTCATTCATAACAAGCGTACCTGAGAAATAATCTATTTGATAATCAACGCCGCGTTTTAACTCTAACCCATCTACAAATACCTGTTCGCTACCTTCAACAATCATAAATCCTAGATTAATATTAGAACTTTGGTTTGTGTATTCTATCTGCATTTCAAAACGGCTATCATTGTTAATCTCAGTCTGCGTTGTTGTTGTATACATTTTACCTAGTCCCAAAACACTTTGTAACTCAGCATTTTTATTGCCACCTTCTAATGAATCATAAGCAAATGGGTGGTACGTAGGGAAAACCAATTCACCGCTTACCATATTGACTATACTGCTATTTTCCATGTCAATTAATTCATCTGCTTGTCGAACGCCTGATTCGTTTAAACTATCCAGCCCAAACTGTGTGATATACGGTTTTCCTCCCATATCATATTCGGACGGAGGATTCTGACGCTGGTTAACAATGCGAACAGCAAAACCCTCTTTACTAATATTGGTTGCACCCATGTAGTATACATTCTTAAACATGAGATCCCACACTGAATGACTCGGAGTGAGCGAAATAGGCTTAATCATTTTCAGTATCAAGCTCGATGTGGAATCTGTTGCAATAATGCCGCTACCAACGGTTAAAAGGGTGTCTCCGGTTTGCCTATTCGCTAAAACAAATGTACAGCCAAAGGCTTCATTACTTGATCTACTTCGTAAGCGAATAAACCCCAGATCATTACTGATGGAATAATCTTGTCCCGGTTCTAATCTTTTGTAATTACCCTCTTGACTTTCTGTATTTTCTTTATCATTTAAATTTGCATATGCAATACCTGGGTCCGTACTTGCATCATTAGCTGATTCCAGTTTATAGAGGTCGAAATCTCTTATGATTACATTACCAACTAGATGCGCTCCTTCGTATAAGGGATAAAATGGTGGTATGTTTATATAGGTCCCATTCAAGGTGGTATCTATACCATTACGGAACCATTTATGTATATAAAAATATTGGTTCTTTATGTAGTCACTATCCCTGATTTTTACGACTGCTGATTCATTGCTGCCCTTATATTTCAATTGTTCCTTTTTCGTTTTCTCTATAGAGGCAATTGTGGTCACGTCTACAGGTCCAATCTTTGATATAGCTTTCAAGCCAAACAGGCCACTATTTTGTCCAGAAAACGTAACAAATTGGGTTGCTGGCAGAGACAAAGAAATATTCCCAGCTTCTACTTTTTGAACAATATCATCTTCTTCGCCTTCATATGAAATACGTATATTATTCTCCCAATCAAAGTCTCGTTCTGAATCTCTATCCATTTTAACCGTTATACGATCACCGATTTTTCCTTCAATATTAACCGCCTGTTTCTGGTCAAATTCTAGGTGCGTATTTTGTGTCTCCCGTATACTGGAACGGACAAGTTCCTGATCCTGAAATACCATTTTCCCATTGATATTGATATTCCCGTTAACACGGAGTGATACACGACCAAAGTCACCCATATCCATACCAACCATTTCCAAGTACCTTCCTCCACGACGCTCGGTGTAGCGCTGACTTCCTTGATCTTTTTTATTAAATGAATCAATGAAATTCGACACTCGTTTCACTTGAATCATATGATTGAAATACCACTCAACCGTACTGGTAAAAGGGATTCGTAAAACCTCATCATCTATGTATTCTGTGAATGATATGTATTTCCAACTACTATCTATTGTTACATCAAGAATTCGTTCACCATAGTTCACATCAAATAAATAAAGTGGTTGGTCTAACGAATCTTTCATGAGACTAAGCGGTACTGGTATTTCCGGGAATGCAGTTACTACATATGTAGACCGCAGGTGGTAACTGGGGGGCAAGGTTAAGGTATAGCTATCCTGCTGGCCGTATAGAGAAAAAATATTACCCACGGTCAGAAATAACGCAATTTTGACGTATCGCCCTTTTTTCAAAGGGATTCTCCTGTATTGTTATTTGTGTCGGTCAGTTCCCTAAGGAACTATCATTCCGATAGCGGTAGGTCTATAAAGAATTCTCCTGTTTTTTTGGTTTATTTACCTAGTTTAGCACATTTACAAGTATTTTACGAAGTTTTTGTAATGCGATCCCACGGTGGCTGATTTTATTCTTTTCGTTAATAGAAAGTTCCGCGAACGTTTTTTCTAAATGAGAAACATAAAAAACAGGATCATACCCAAAACCCATATTCCCTCGAGGGGTTTCAGTAATTTTACCCTGTATAAGTCCCTCAGTCCATAATTCTTGGATTTCATCTACGTAGGATATTACCGTTCTGAACCTGGCCGAACGTATATCATCAGGTACATTTTCCATCACTGATAAAAGCTTATTTACATTATCCTCATAGGTGGCATTTAAACCAGCAAATCGAGCTGAGTAGACTCCTGGTGCACCATCAAGAGCGTCTATTTCTAATCCTGTATCATCGGCAATTGTGGGTAGTCCAGTCCGTTCATGAACGGTATGTGCTTTCAATAGGCTATTTTCTAATAGAGTAGTGCCAGTTTCTTCTATCTCGCCGATATCAGGATATTCTGATAATGAGCAAATATCTACATCTAGACCACGCAATGAAT
>CAYYXU010000010.1:0-31682 GCA_964475645.1 uncultured bacterium
AATGGTGCATGAAATAGTTCATTTATTGTCGTCGAAGTAAGTAGTTCAATAGCCAATATATTTCTGACATTATCGATCACCCGTAAACATTTTCGCCCGGCCCAAGGAGCCATACTAACAAAATCCTCTTGTCCTCCAGATGTTGAGATTGTATCAACACTAGCAGGATGTGTCAATACTTTATTTTCTGATACCAAACTAGCAGCAGTAATATGGGCAGTCATAAATCCCGATTCAATTCCTGGATTGGATGCAACAAATGGCGGAACTCGATTTTCAATTCCTTTCATGAAATAATGAAGCCTCCGTTCAGAAATTGATCCTAGTTCTGCTATAGCTATAGCCAAATTATCCATTGCTTGAGCAATCGATTCTGCATGAAAATGCCCAGAATTCATTATTTGATTATTTGGCATTATTAATGGATTATCGCTTACACTATTCGCTTCATTCTGTACAATTGCTCTTGCACCGTTATAATTATCCCTGCTTATACCGTGTACATGAGGGATACAACGAAAACTATACGGGTCCTGTACACGATCGCAATCTTTATGTGAAAGAACGATTTCACTATCACTCAGAAGATTCCAAATATTAGCTGCAACTAGTCTCTGACCGGGATGCTGCTTTAATTTATGGATCGATGACTTAAACACGCTACGAGATGATAATGACGCTTCTACTGAAATGGCCCCAACCAAATCCGCTATTTTTAATAAGTTTTCAGCTTCTAGACAGGCTTTTATTCCTATTGCAGTGGATACTTGTGTACCATTAATCAAACTTATCCCTTCTTTCGGCTCAAGAACTAAAGGCTGTAAATCCACCTCTTTCATAGCCAACAATGCCGGCATAATACGATCCTGAAAATGAACCAATCCTTCCCCAATTAATGGTAGGGCCATGTGCGCTAAGGGTGCGAGGTCGCCGCTAGCCCCGACTGATCCTTGTCTCGGAATTACCGGTAAAATATCATGGTTCAATAAATCTCTAACAAGGGTAACTAATTCGAATCGTACGCCGCTAACACCTTTGGCCCATGTTGATAATTTTAATAATAATATTAACCTGGTAATACCAAGATCTAATGATTTCCCTACACCCGTTGCGTGGGACCTAACTAAATTAAGTTGTAATTTCTGACGATTCTCAGCGTCAATTGTAACTTTACTTAAATCACCAAAACCAGTTGTTACACCATAGATTTTTTTGCCTTTTTTTAATAATTGTTTTAATCTGCTATGGGATGTACGTATGGCCTTTTTGGAATCTGCATTTAGTCGAACTCTAACAGGTCCTTCCAAGCATGGTAAAAAATATTGTATTGAACGGGATTTTCCCGAAATAGATAGGGCCGACATAGAGTAATCTAACTGTTTGACCCTATGTCAATCAACCAGAAGCCATATTATATTCGAATTTCATTGAGATTTGAAAATGGATCCATTCTCACAGGGATGGAATCACTAAATGATTTGCCGTAGCGTTTTTTCACAACTCGTTCATCCATAACAAAAAAAGCACCAACATCTTTAGTAGTTCGAATTAATCGCCCAAATCCTTGACGAAATTTTATAACAGATTCAGGTACGTTGAAATCAAGGAAAGGATTCTTATCAAGACTTTGCAACAAATTACTATAAGCCTTGATAACAGGTTCACTGGGTACACCGAACGGTAATTTTGCTAATATAAGAATTTCCAATAATTCGCCAGGTAAATCAATTCCTTCCCAAAACGCATTGGTACCCAAAAGGATTCCATTTTTTTTTCGATACATACCTTGGATAATAGCATGCCGCGAGGAACCCCGTAATTGTGCAAATATAGGCAAATCTCTGCTGTCTGGTTTTTTGCGTAATTCTTGATAAACATTATTTAAAGCATACCTTGAAGTAAATAATGCTAATATTCTTTTATTATGTTTCTTATGTAAACTATATATCAGACTTGCTTGTAATGCTGGGTCCTGTCCATTACCACCAGCATATTGAAAATATTTCACCTGATCCTCATAATAAAATGGACTTGGGTATACGCCAGAATAAACTTTTTCGATTTCTTTTGTGTCAAGTCCAGTCCTAGAAAAAAAATAATCAAAGGACTCATCAACTCTTAAAGTTGCAGAAGTTAAAATACAATGATCAACATGGCTGAAAAAGGCATCAACTAGATTTTTTGATATATCGATGGGTGATCCATATATAATAAGATCAAATTCTCCATTATTTCGAAAAACACCCTCCTGCCAATAAACCCAATTTGGATCCTGTTCTTGTGTTAACAGATTTAATAAAGTTAAAATGCTATTCAAACTTTCAATAAAACTGTCTATTTGTACCATTATTTCAGAAAAGTCTTCATTAGTACCACTACAAGACCGCAGTTCCGAACTCATTTTGTTAAGCTTAGTTATTAATGCATTTATATCACTCATCAACACATTAATCTCATTAAGGAAAACCCCATATTCTTCCGTAAGGTTATATATAATGTATTTTTCAGAGTATTTTGCAGAGGGATCAAAACGATTACTTACATTAAACTCTAGTTCTTTGAAAAGGGCATCCACCGTTGCTTTGCATCCTGAGGTCAACTTTATTAAATCATCTATTATTCCTTTGAGAGAATCTACTTTTTGCGCAACGTAGATTAATTGACCTTTCCACCGCGTAGATGATTTCCCTTCAGGATTTATATTATCAATGGCAGCTTTCATTGGATAGGCACTAATTGACTTTTCCATTTGCTTATAGGCTGTATCCACTAGATTATGAGCTTCGTCAATAATCACTGTACCATGTTCAGGTAAAATTCCAGGAGATTGTATGTCGGCAAATAGTAATGCATGATTGATAATAACCAGATTAGTGCTCTGGGATGAACGTCGAATTTTACCAAAATAACACCCATTGTTTTTTCCACAGATTGCTGTTGTGCAAAACCCAGGTTCACTCCGAATTAGAGATGGTACTTTCATCGGCCTACTATTCCAAAACCCAGCGCATTCAGACAAATCTCCTGTTTTTGTATAATCTGTCCAAATGATTACAGGAAGTAAACTTTCAATATCTTTAGATGACAGAATTTTCTTTTTTTCAGCTATCAACCAATTCAAACGTGTCTTACAAATGTAATTTGTACGACCTTTTAATAATGTCGCTTTTATGGGTACTTCCAACGCTCTAGAGATGATAGGTAAATCCTTATGGAATAGTTGATCTTGCAAATTCTTTGTATAACAGGATATAACCACAGATTTATTAGGCTTACTTTCCATAGAGTGCTTTATCGCGGGGAACAAATATGCTAACGATTTACCAAGACCGGTTCCTGCCTCAAGCACACCAATTCCTTTTGGAAGCGATATGACCTTTAAAATTTCAGCGCAATATTCTATTTGACTGGGTCGCTCTTCATAATTTTCTAATATCTCTGAGACAACCCCCTGAGATGAGAAAACATTATTTGTATTATATGTACTAATATTATTCTCACCATCATGTTCATAAACATTATCAAATATTGGTTTTTCAATCATTGATTCCAATAGCCCGGATCTAAGATTACCTGACTGTTTCAATTCATCCGCAAGGTTTATATATAGCTGCAAATTTGGAGCATTACACGAACGGATTATATCCAATAATTTTGTGATAGTTTTCAACGGGTAACTGGCTGCTTCCTTGATCAATCTTTGAAATATAACGCCACAGTTTTCTGTATCTTTCTCAGCGCGGTGCGAACCTGCTGATGAAGATCCAAAATATTCTGATATTGAACCCAAATCATGTACAGGATGAAAGAACAGAAAGGTTCGTGATAACTGCAAAGTATCAAACAATGGATTATTTTTTTTTGGTTTTTTAAATCTCTCGCAAAGTGCATCTAAAAAACTTTTATCAAAGGAAATATTATGTGCTACTAAAGGTAAATCGCTTAAAAATTCAAGAAACTCATCGATAATATCTGATTCTATCGGTTTGTCCCTGACCATATTATCTGATATACCAGTTATATCCGTTATAAAAGGATCTATTGGCCGCTCAGGGTTTATTAGTTTAACAAATCGATCAGCCAAGTTTCCATTAACAAATTTGATTGCCGCAATCTCAATAATCCTGTCATCTTCCGGACTTAATCCCGTTGTCTCAAAGTCAAATGCAATATAATCAGAAAGACCTAGACGTCGTAATAACTGGGGTAATTTCATAGGCTTTTAAGAAAAAATTATTTTTAAATAAAATGCAGGATTAGCCAAATTGCTACGAGGGATTTCATTTGCCAGCATACCGCCGATTATATTTTTAATTCCATCATTTCTAGCTGCTCGATTCATAACAAAGTTTAATAGAAATTTTGATCGGGCTACTTTTTGCAGTTTTGTGCTTACACTCAATTCAGGACCAATTTCGCCCCATAAAATTTTGTCATATTCAGATAAATTATTTTCGCTTAAATCATTTTCGTTGATGGCTTTGCATGCAATAGTTATTGCATGCTTCGCTGAAACCATGGCATTACCTATACCCTCACCTGTAAATGGATCAATCAGACCTGCAGCGTCTCCCAGTAACATAAAACCATTACCATGATTTTTTCGATGCATACTTCCCATAGGTAGATTCCAACCTTTCGGTTTTTCAATTTGTTCTGCATGGGAAAAACGATCTTTGAAATATTCTAGATGCGTGACAATTTCCAGTAAATCTATAAGGTTTTTTTTCTGTTCTTTAATGTTTCTTTTGGATAATCCCAATCCAATATTTGCTTTTCCTTCACCAATGGGAAATAGCCAGAAATAACCAGGGTTTATTTCTTCCAGATAATGCAATTCAATCTGATCAGTTAAACCTTCTACTCCCTTGTAATAACCTCGAATTGCGAATGCAGTGTGATCCATTTCCATTTTATATAAATTTAATTTTTGGGCCACAATTGAATTATATCCATCAGCCCCCAGGACCACCCTTGCTGAAATTTCTTCTGAATTACCATCCTTATTTGTGCCTCGAACACCTACCACAGTGTCATTCTCGATAAGCAGGTCTTTTACTGTAAAACCTTCCTTTATCTCTGTGATTTCTCGTGCCTTATTAAACAGAAAATAATCAAATATTTCTCTGGGAATTACATACGCTTCTTTAATATGATCTGTGTTAAAGGATTTCGTTAAATCAATATCAAAAATTTTATTTGCAGGACTACCAAATCTAATCCGACGAATAGAGGCACCTTTAAGTGTTTTTACATCACTAAGTAGATCCAGATCTTTAAGGATATCAACGACTTTACCTGAAAGTGCATCACCACAAATTTTATCCCGTGGCCAGATTGACTTATCAACAATAAGTGTGCTTAAACCTAACCGATTAGCATACAATGCAGCTGTAGCACCTGCGGGGCCTCCGCCCACAATTACTACATCAAATACTTTCTTTTCTCCCATTAATTAATTATCCGTAAATATTGTATGAGTGGAATGCAATGAGTAGGGATCTAATCGTAATCCACACCAAATGTTGGATAAACAATATTAAAACGAAAATAATGGTAAAGGCGCAACAAAAAGAAAAGTGTCCACAATGGTATTAAAAACCACGGAAATCGAACCACTAAAAATACGGCTGGAATAAATACGCCATAGATTCTAGCGCGCTGCAGGTGCCTGATATGTACTGGCATGATTAACGCTACTATAAGAAAGGGTAAATAAACAGTAGAAACCGTACTTGCCACAGGATCATCAAAATGGAACCCAATAATGGATCCAACAATGATCAAAAGAGTAGAAATAACCAGATTTATAATTCTTGAGCTTGAACCTGCGATTGAAATTGGATTATCATCTTGTTCTATTAATTCAATAGAGAATACAAGCCATACGGATATATAAAATAATAGGTATGGCACATAATTCTTAATTACTTCCATTGAAAATTGAAGACCAATTGATCCTAAGAGTAGCATCATCGATCCAGTAACAGTAAAATAGAACAACGATTTAAGATTTTTAATATTTTTAGGGATCGCAGGATGGCGAACGGAAAAAATTGTGCATACTGTAACTAAGATAATAATAGAATAAATAAAAATTGATCCAGAATTCCAATCCCAATAAACATATCGATTCTCTTGTCCCTTTATAATGTTAAAACCGCAAATAACCATACACCAATTACCGAACCAATGTAGTGGTTGCCAATTCATAAAATTATCCAAACTCTTTGACCAATCGGATAATCTACCATATAAATCGCTTTTGGGTTTAATTAAACGGGATACAAGCACAGTAATGTATATTCAACCAATAATTGGGAAACCTAATAGTTTATCAAAAATTTCATTTAAAATGATAAAACCAACTACCAAGGCTCCGATACTCAATAAAATAGTAACCAATTGACTTGATATTTTAGTGGAATTCATTCCAGTATGTAATTCTTTAACAAATTCATCCACAGTCCAACGTTTAATAATAAATATTGCCATTAACATACCCCCAATAGGCAACATGTATTTGGATGATAGATAATCCATGAAATCAAAGAAAGACATACCCAAAAACCAAGTAATATTTAGATTGCCACCAAGTGATAAAGAACAAAATATTCCTACAACAGTAATAATACCACCAAACAAAATAGTTGAGCGGATCCTAGTCCAGCCTTTTTGATCAATAAAATATGCTGTAACAACCTCAAGAATTGAAATTGCTGATGTCAATGCAGCCATAAAAAGAATAACGAAGAACAAAGTTCCCCAAATATGACCACCTGGTAGCTGTGGAAAAACTGAAGGCAAAACGACAAATATGAGCCCAGCACCTTCTGCAGGGTCAGCACCCAAAGCAAAAACTGTTGAAAAAATTGCTATACCTGCAATCAAAGCTATAATTGTATCCAAACCGATCACCCAAAGCGCGGAATTCAATAGATTTTCAGTTCTTTTCAGATAACTTCCATACGTTATCATAGTGCCCATACCAAGACTCAGGGTAAAGAATGAATGCCCCAGAGCCAACAAAACAGCTGAAGCAGACAGATCTTCAAACTTTGGTTTAAATAAAAAGGTTAGGGCACTCATTCCATTAGGCAGGGTTAATCCACGGATCGCAAGAATCACAAGTATTACGATTATCGTTGGCATCATGATTTTCGACCATTTTTCGATACCACCTTTCACGCCATTAACAATTACATAAATACAAATTGTCATAAATAACAATTGCCAAAATAGCGGTGCCCATGTACTGGTAATAAACGAATTAAATAAAGCACTTGCAGCATCGGGATTACCTGTTAACTGAGAGAAACCACCTTTGAGGGACAAGAATGAATAATTCAATATCCAACCACCCACAACACCATAGAATGATAGAATGACAAAGGCTGACCCAACGCCCAAAAATCCGACCCATTTCCACGAGGATCCTGGGGCAATCGCCAAATAGGCTCCTACGGGACTTAATTGTGTCTTTCTACCTAAAGCAAATTCACCTATTACAATTGATAACCCTACGACTAGAATGCAGATGAGATAAATTAATGTAAATGCTGCTCCACCATTTTGTCCAGCCATATGAGGGTATTTCCATATATTACCAATACCAACCGCCGAGCCAGAGGCAGCTAAAATAAATCCTAATTTTGATCCCCAATTTTCCCTGGTTTGATTCATAATTACTCTTTCTTTTTTTCAGCGGAGTTTTGATTATTGCCCAATTCTTCAGCCATAACGTCCTCAAATGGATGCAAATGTGCATCTACAACTGCATCTATTAACCCATAAATATAAATAAATCCAATCCACCATACAGATTTGTTTCGTTTTTCTAAGTAACGATGCTTGGGCAGTGGATATTCAACGTTATTCCCAGCATCATAACTACTGTATAACTCAGAATTTTTATACCAATTTGCGATTGCTATAACTTCTCCAATCAAAATCAGACCAGCTTTAAAAATTTTACCATTATATAACTGACCTCCCCCAGGAAACGTTAGGGCCAATGATGCTGCTTTTTTTGGTGATTTAATTGAAGCGGAAGTGTCTGGATATTCTTCTCCCTGCAAAAATGAAAAACTGAAACATATAATAAATAATATCCTAATAATAAATACTGTCAAACTGTCGCTATACATTCAATTTCTATATCAGTACCTGCGGGTAAAGCGGAAACCGCCACGAGGGACCGAGCGGGTGCATGACTTTCATTAATAAATTCACTGAATACATCATTGACAGCAGCATAATTAGACATATCAGTGAGAAAGACGGTAAACTTGGCAACATTGGAGAAATTTGTACCAGACTCTTCCAGTATACTATTCAAATTTTTCATGACCTGTCTTACACGTTCTTTAAAACTGCCTTCAATTAAATTGCCAGTTGCTGGATCGATCGCAACCTGTCCGGCTGTGAAAACAAAACCATTTGTAACAATTCCTTGATTATATGCACCAATTGGCAACGGCGCATTATTAGTATTGATTATTTTACGTTCCATATTTTTTCCTATCTACCCAGGTTCATGCACGCTAGGCCAATATTGGGGTTAAGCAGTCTTTTACCATTACTATTGATATTTGTTAAAATAAATTCGCCTACAACAGCAACTTTTGCTTCAAACAAATGCCCACCTTTCACTGTCAGATCATGGTCACTGATATTTATATGAGCATGAATAAATGGTTCCTCATCCTTTAATTGAATATTCGCCTGGTATGATGTCAGTTCCCAGATATCATGGATTTTATGTGTAATATATTCTTGGTTTTTTAGATCATAGGTTCCTAGCTCAATTTCTTTGATTGCACCTATACCAGAAATTTGACCATTTATTATCTGATGATCTTTGCAAAATTGAGTCAATCTAGCCATTATACTTTCACCTTGTTCTAGATAAATAATATATGAATCACCATCTTTTTCGTATTGCATCTTTACTTTTTTACCTTTTTTAATTCTGTTTTAATCAAGTTAATACTCTTTTTCATAGCTCCTTTAAACAATTTACTATTTTTTCCTCCCGCTGTAGCCAAGTGAGGCTTACCACCACCACCACCACCCATTTCATTGCCAATTATTTTTGCCAAATATCCAGCTTTGATTCCATGCTTTATTAGATCATTAGTTACAACGATTACTGCAAACGGTTTATCAACATCATCATTTCCCAAAACACCTATACCACTTGTTAGCGCATTCAAAAGCACGTCACCCATTTCTTTTAATTCTTCAGTAGAGTTAGCACTGACAATAGCTGTGACAACATTATGATCAGCTACCATCGTACCTTTTTCCAATATTGTTTTTGGATTAAATGCTGTCGTTGTTTCTTTTTTATGTTTTAATTTTTTTTCCAGTTCTTTTTTTTGGTTAATAAGCTGTTCCACTCTTGTTTTTATATTATCAGCTTTTGTACCTAATACGAATTGCAAATCATGGACGATATTTGCATGATTCTGGACATATGATACAGCTTTTGATCCAGTAACCGCCACCAGCCTTCTGATGCCTGCTGCCAGGCTTGATTCCTCGATGATTTTAAATAATCCTATATCGCCGGTACGATCAACGTGCGTACCACCACATAATTCCTTTGAAAACTCGCCAACAGTGATCATACGCACTTTATCACCGTATTTTTCTCCAAAAAGTGCTTCAGCGCCTTCAGACCGGGCAACATCGAAATCCTTAATGGATACATCTAGATCAATATTCTTTTGTATTTCTTCATTAACAATTTTTTCTATTTCCACTACTTCACCAGCTGATATTTTTTCCGAATGGGTCATGTCAAATCGTAGATAATCAGGGTGAACCAGCGACCCTGCCTGATGAACGTGTTCACCTAGTATATTTTTCAGAGCTGCGTGCAAAAGATGTGTAGCAGTATGATTTTTTTTGATTTTCTGTCTACGTTCAATATCGACCTGACATTTAACTACATTGGAAAGCAAATTAAAATCGAAAGATCCTGCACAATAATGGTAAATCTCTGTTCCATCCTTTTGCGTATCCAGCACGGTTACATTATTGTTACCAATCAATATAGAACCAGTATCACCAATTTGTCCACCAGCCTCGGCATAAAACGGTGTCTGGTCTAATACCAAAATAGTGTGTTCTTCCGTTACTGCATATTTATATACTTTGGAAGTGGATTCTGTTGCTTCATAGCCAAGAAAACTTGAATTATCATTCTCAGCGAGTGAAACCCAATTCAAATCTTGAATAACCTGCCTAAATTTCCCAGAAGCTTTTGCTCGATCGCGCTGTTTATTCATGTTTACATGAAAGCCTTCTTCATCCACATTCAACCCTCTTTCCCGGGCCATGAGTTGGGTCAGATCAAGGGGAAATCCATAGGTATCATATAGCTTAAATGCTTCTTCTCCTGGAATCGTGTCACCAGCGTGAGTTTCCATATATTTTTCGAAATGTAAGAGACCACGTTCCAGCGTAATGCTGAAAGATGATTCTTCTGCTTTAATTACTTTTTCTATATGTGATTTTTTATCGATCAGTTCGGGAAAACTGTCTCCCATGATTTCAATAACACAATCAACTAGTTGATATAAAAACGGATCTTCTTTCCCCAGCAAGCGGCCAAACCGAGCAGCGCGGCGGAGTATACGCCGCAATACATAGCCTGGCCCCTCATTGGCAGGCATAGCACCATCTCCAATGGCAAAACTTAACATTCGCACATGGTCAGCAATAACATGATGAGATACTTTATCCTTACTGTATTTTGAACCTGTTATTTTTTCTATTCCTTTAATTATTGGTTGAAATAGATCGGTATCATAATTAGACGATTTATTTTGCAACACTGTAACAATTCTTTCCAAACCAGCACCGGTATCCACATGTTTTTCAGGTAAATCAATTAAACTTCCGTCGCCTTGTCGGTCATATTGAATAAATACCAGGTTCCACAATTCCCAATATTCATCAGTGTTATTTACACCACTAGGCCCTTGATCTTCAATTACATTACCTACATAATAATGGATTTCTGAACAGGGGCCGCAAGGTCCTGTATCCCCCATTTCCCAAAAATTATGCTCTTTTCCAAAACGAAGCACCCTTTCAGCTTCAATATCAGTCTCTTGCAGCCAGAGATCGTGAGCCTCATCATCGTCTTCGTACACAGTGGCCCAAAGTCTTGATTTGTCAAGTCCCCATAATTCGGTGAATAATTCCCAAGACCACGTAATCGCCTCTTTTTTATAATAATCCCCAAAAGACCAGTTACCCAACATCTCAAAAAATGTATGATGATATAAGTCAGCACCCACTTCTTCCAGATCATTATGTTTACCACTGACCCGGATACATTTTTGTGTATTAACCGCCCGTGGATATTCTGGTTTATCCGTGCCCATAAAAATGGGCTTGAACTGATTCATCCCCGCATTCGTAAAAAGTAATGTTGGATCATCCAATGGCAACACTGAAGAACTACGTATAAAACGGTGATCCTTATCCTGGAAGAATTTTATAAAATCTGCTCTTACTTGTTTTGCATCCATAGGCCAATCAGAAAGTAAAACTGGTTTCAATCATTGTTATATTGATCGTTTCACCCGGACCATCCACCTTGCCATCACCGTCTAAATCTCTGTAAGTCCGCTGGGAAGTATAATTCAGAACCATCCCCGATCCAAGACCGATGGCAACCCGATACCCCATTACCGTGCTTTCAGATGGCTCAAATTTAAATGGGTTTGGCACATTTTGTTGTTGGTAAAACCAGCGTGCCGATTTGACTTTACTAATGGGTTTAACCAGACTTATAGAAGCCAAAAAGTTCTTATTTTTGTTTTCTTCATAATCAACCAAGTCACTATTCCATATCTCTCCAGTAAGGTCTTGGTATGCGGCACCTGCCCTTAATAAACTTCCAAGCTTAAGGGTTAAACTAGCAAAATAGCCACTTTGGCGCCCATAACGGCCTAATCCTTGTTCCTTAGTACTAACCTGCATTCCAAGACTGTCAACATTGGAAAATGTTGCTCGTTCAATCTGGTATGAACGATTCCAATACCCAAATTCAAACTGTCCTTTAGGAATCATCCTGTATTCCAGATTCAGTTGGGCAGGTCCAAAAATAGTAAATACGCCCAGTGGGACCAATCCTGTACCAAGAGCTAGATTTCCATTACCCTTTTTTGGATGAACAGTTTCGCCCAACATTTTGGCCGCTTGCGCATAAAGTTTTACCGATAATTTTTCCTGTGTAATCACCGGATAACCGATATCCAGTGCGATGGCACCTATTGGGTCTGAATTCTTATTAACATTCAGAGGATCAGGGGCCAAATCAATACTGCCATCAGGCAATGAATCATAATGAGATTCATTGCTGAAATCAACTCCAACTGTGTTGCCTAAATCATCCCACCATGCATGAATATCATTGATATCACCAGCATCCAAATAGCCATCACCATCGCGGTCTAATTCATCCGGGCTCGAATCGGCCAGTCCATCTCCATCCGAATCTATCGCATAGCTAACGTTTTTTGGAAAGGCATCTACGATATCGGGTACACCATCGTTGTCATTATCCCGTAAGCCAAGGTATTGATTACGATCTATAACAAATGATAATGCAACTGGCAATGACCTTAATATGGGATTTTTTAACCGCAAGCCTGTTAGGCCAATATTTTCCTTGAAATCGTTAACGAATCCCTCAAATGTACCGATTTTCGTTTTTACTTTATAATCCAATCCCACTTTTCGCACTTGCGGATATTGGATAGCATTTGAGTAGGCGTTCACCAATATACCATAGCCCATATCCACACGATCTAGAGATCCAACCTTGAAATACAATGGATCTTGTTTCAAACCGTATCGGATATAATAAATTTTATCAATAATTGTATTCTTTGTCGCTTCTGGATTAGAAAAATCCCATTCATCTTTATGAATATTACCATCCTGATCGAAATAAAACACAAGATCAAGTGCCAAAGCAAATTTCCATAATGGTACAACAGGTCTCAAAGAAATCTGATTCCACATTTTACCATCGATAGTTACCGTTCCGAAAGCGCCTTGCATTGAACGACCTTCTTGAGCACAAGAATAAGAAGTAATCACAAACAGGAGTAAAATGGCAGTGGAACGAAAAATTATCATTGATAATCCTTCGGTAAAATTACCGTTTGCCCCTTCCCTATTCAACGCTTAATTCAGTAAGTTTCAAGGAAATAATGACCGCAATTAACAAAACAGAAGACCTATTGACCTTATCCAGAAGCGAGATTAGGGATTACATTTTAGCCTTACATGAACTTATCCATCAAAAGATGAATTCAGGTCTGACGATTGATGATATTTTAGATGAAGAAGATCCTTTTGAAATAGTTGAACCACTGATGCAAAGAGAAGAGTACCCAATATTTGTACTTAGTATTATCAATAAAATTCAGACTGACACGGTAATGAATACTCTTCTTGATTCAATTGAGAAGGGGATAAAAAAATGGAATGATCAATAATTATCTTATTAAGGATAATTTCTGATTCATAACCTTACCTTCGGCAAGTAAAATTATAAAATAAATACCCGAGCCAACCGCCACACCTAGATCATTGGTACCATTCCAGTTTACACCATGTCTGCCTGCAGCAAAATCATTTTTTAATAATTGACGAATCTGACGACCGTTAATATCCACTATTTTCAGGTCTACAAGCGAATATTTTGCAAGGCTGAAAGCAATATTCGTTACTGGATTAAATGGGTTAGGGTAATTTGGATATAATTGCACCTGTTCCGGTAAATTAAGTATTTCTGAATCAGAATTAACATTAGGAGGCATATCTTGGTTTAAGATCAGAAAAATATCATCAACTAACCAACCCTGACTCACAAATGCTGAATTTGAAGTCATCAATAATCTAAAGTAAAGTTCACTTTCATTAATGAAGGAATTTAAATTGACAAATCGTTCCAACAATTCTTGGTCATTCCATGTATTAACGGTTAATAGTGTAATCCATCCAGTATTGTTTCCTTGCTTTACTTGAAGATATCCATAATCACCATCATACAGCATTTCACCTGAATTGAATCTTAAATAAGCCTGATCAAATTGAGTTAAATCAATAGGTTCTAATAGATAACAAGGGTTATATGCATTTGATGAATAAAGTCCATCTGGGCTATCGCTTAATACCCACTCAACGTCCAGATTAAGGTATTGCCTACCCCAACCACCGAGATTCCAACGATCTAATGCTTCCTCATTTTCAAAATCGCCTAAAACAAATTCATTAGTAATAAAAAATTGTTTTTGATCTGATTGCATCTGATTCCCCTGGCTGGAAGCATCAGTTGCTACTGACCAATATGATATTTCCGTTCCTGTAGAAATATTTTCGTATGATAGTACACCTTCATAAATCACACCATACTCTTGGTCATTTAATTGTGTACATACAATTGACTGAATTTCACTATTGCCAACCTGCCAAAAAAGTTCCACCAAACTGATACCATAATTATCAGATGCAATTGAAACAATTTCGTATGACCCAGATGTATAGAACTGATCAGCCAAGTCAGTTATCAATTCAATTTCAGGATATAAGGTATCCGTACCAATATAAAAAGTAAACGAGGCATATGGTGCCCCATATGGTTTTGTTACACGCTCACCTGTCATTGTATTAAAAGCAACATAGTAATGCATTGTACCATTATCCCCTGTTGGGGTAATACTACCAATATAGCTGTCACCGGATGCAATCAAGTTAGTTGAATCAGTTATTGTACCATTCAGCCCCCAGTAAAGCAAAAGAGTTGAATAATCGATATTGTAATCAGAACTCTCATCTATGGTGACTGACAAAGTTATAGGATCAACGTTATTTTCAGTAGAAGGCAATTCTTCAAATTCGATTTCACCCATGTAAGGGTAACTCATAATAAAAAATCCGTTACCAGTATAATCAGTAGAATAAATTAATCCATTTTCTGTGAATGGATATGTTCCCCAATTGCCTTCGTAAGAACCATTGCCGTAACCAGGATACCAATCATAAAACCCCACTTCGATTGGATTATAAGGGTCAGATATATCTACTATACGGGTGCCATACACATAATAGGATACATACAAAAGGTTATCTTTTATTAGCACATTATGAGCGGATCTTTGTAAAACCCCTGGCTCATCAGGATGCCAAATAGCGGTAATATTGATATTATTAAAATCCTGAATATCATGAATATAAACAAATCCTCCATTTTCCTCGTCTGCAGTGACTGCGTATCTTGAATTTTCTGTAATCCAGGCGGCATGGCAACCGTAATTACTGTAATTGTGCTCTACCATTGTAGTGGGGTTTGTTTTATCAGAAACATCAATTATAAACAAACTCCCATTATATAAACCACAAGCATAAGCAGTATCATTATTTACATAAACATCATGGATATATGCCTCTTCCCATCTGCTAACTTCTGTTGGATTCTCAGGATCGGATAATTCCAGGATAACTATACCTTGCCAAGCATTTGTTCCTCCTGCTCCACCGCCACTACCAACTGTATATGCGTATCCATCAGCTATAAAAAGATTATGCGCTGTTTGTGTAGAGGAAGTATAGGATCCCACCTTATAAGGATTAAATGGATCTTCAAGACTAATTATATCAATTCCCCCACCAGTTTCATTAGTAACATAACAATAATGTCCATGGACTTTGAGATCTCTCCATGTAGAGATGGCACCCGGAATGAAACCTACTTCGATAGGGTCATGGGGGTTTGTAGATACATCATATATGTATGTTCCAAGCCTATGGCCAATTAACGCAAACTCATGGCCATCTGGGGCCGTATAACCCCAAACATCATTACATGTACCTAATTCAAGGTGAGCAATGGGACGTATATTTTCAATCTCAACCTGTTGGGCCGTAATAGATGTAATAATGAATAAATTGATGATGTATTTATTGAACATTGTTGATTTTATCCGCACTTTGAGGGGCAAAAACTTACATAAATTTGTCTACCAAATGATTTCGTTAAAGTTTTCAATTATCTGTTTATTGTTTTGTTGCCAAACAATAGCCAAAGATATAAATATTACAGATTTAAAAGTAGAGGTAAAGAAAAATGGAGTTTTCTTAAAGATCCACTCAAACAAATCAATCCCGAAAGGTACAGTAACCGGGTGGTATTCTGACAATGGTTGGTTCTACGTGACAATTATGAACGCCTATATTGACACAAATTTAGTGGAAAACATTAAATATCCAGCGCCAGTGAAAAAGATACTAGTTCATAATTCAGAAGAATCTGTCCAGATATCACTGGCTGTTCCCATTATTGAAACACATGAATTCTTATGGTATGGTAATCCCCGCGAACTTTTGGTTTCACTTCGTTTTCCTCTAGAATCCATTACGCCGGTTTTCGCAGAATCGAAGTTGAATAATAAACGTAATGTAAACCTGGAATCTGAATTGAATTATTCCAGAATGAGGAATGCAGCTCTTTTAATTGGCAGTTCATTATCTATAGCTGGTATTGTGGATAGTGACGGACAAGATTCCATAGGCTGGGAACTGCCAACTGGCCTGGGATTATTAATTGTGACTTATATGTATGACCGCTACATTAAATTTAATAAGTAATGGGCGAGCTTTTACCCTACTATGCCTTGTTTTATGTATTAGGTCTTTTTATGATGGCTCTCTTTATAAGGTTATATTGGAGCAGAAAAAAGTATGGTGATGCTGAAAAAATTAAAAAGAAAAAATAATTATTTTTCGTATCTAATAATCATATTGCTGATCATTCTTCAAAGTTGTGCATCGAAGTCTGAAATAAAACCACAAGCACCAGCCCGCCCCACAATAACGATTGAAACACTTCGTCAGGATTATGAATCAAAAATTTTAACAAACGATGTATATTACTTATACATGACCTACACGATCTTTTCACAAAACTTACTGCCTGAGAAATATAAAGGAATGGTTGGGCCCAGGGATGGCACACCAATAATAATGGAAGTCCAACGCGCATATTATTCTTTGCAACCTGAAACCCAAAAGATCATAAAACAGTGGATAAAACCATTGCCCCAAAAACCAAGCAAACGGAAACCATGAAAAATATCAGTTGTTTAATTATTTTTCTTTCAGGTATGTCATTAGCAAAGGTACCTGCTAATTTAGAACAATCCGTTGAAATATTTATCGAGGAGTATTCAGGAAATAAGAAGATCAGATGCCTAACACCACACTTAAAAGATATAGCCCTTTATGGAAACCAGATCCCCGAAGCACAAAAATCCCGTTTACGGAATCTCGGAATTCCATTTGATCAACCGGTAGTGGGTCGTGCGATGAATGATCGCGCTGAAAGCGAAGGATTAGATCAAACTCACGATAACGGTTATTTTCGATTTCATTATACTATAAATGGTACTCATGCTGTTGCTAGTGCAGATACAGATGGAAATAATGTACCCGACTATATTGACCAAATGGCCAGCGTATTTGCGCACGTAACATCAGTACAATTGGACAGTTTTGATTATGCAGAACCCCCCAGTGATGGTTGGCTACCAGTTACAAATGATAATGGTGGATCCGAACTATATGACATTTATGTACGAAACATATCAGGAAATACTTTTGGTTATGTTTTGAGTGAATACTTTGCCAATAATACAGGAGATAATGAGCATACGAATGTAACAGAAGTGAATGCATTGACAAGCCTGATGGCAATGAGGAATGATTATACCGGGTTTTATTCACCCAATAATCAACTTGGAGCAACAACTGAACTCGAAGCAATAGAACTCACCGCTGCCCATGAATATCATCATGCAATACAATTTGGTTATGATGGTTATGAAAAAGCATGGCTCTTTGAAGCAACGGCTACAGAAATGGAAGAACAGATTTATGATGAAATAAATGATTGCCACACATGGCTTCCAAGCTGGTTTGCAGAACCCCAAAAATCTCTTGATCATCCTAGTGATCACTGGTACGGATCTTTTATTTTTCCCCAATATATTTTTGAACACTTCGGTGGGTACATTACATTGAGAAGAATCTGGCAAGAAAGCGTATCAGATGATAGTTATTACGGAGATTTTAGTCATCAGGCAATTTCCTTAGCATTATCCAATGAAGGATCATCTTTTTCTGATGCTCTGAATAAAATGGTCATAGCAAATAGGGTAATGTCTTCTAACGTCAACGCAGGTGTATTTTCCTATGAAGAAGCAGAAATATATCCTGTAACTGGACCAGCAACATTTCAAACTATAACATATAGTGCAGGTACTAATCAGTCAGTTACAAGTACGAATCTTACCCGCTTTGCGAGCCAATATACGCGAGTCAATTCGAGTGACCCAATGTTAATAAACCTCATAAATAACTCAGGGCTAGAAGGAAATCTTAATATGCATGCTATTATTGCATATTCCAACAGTTCCTGGACTGTTTATTCTGGCAGTTCAATCAATGTAGACCCAACAGGATCAAGTAGTGTATACCTAGCTGTTGTCAGTCACGATATAAATGCAAATAACTGGAACTACCAAATAGATATTACTGATGGGGATCTAGCAGTAGATAATGATATTGTGCCTGCCTTTGTATCGGTATCCCAGAATTACCCAAACCCGTTTAACCCATCTACGTCCTTTGATATACAGATTCCACATAAACAGCAAATTAGGATTAAGATAGTCTCAGTAACAGGTAAACGTATCGCTGAAATCGTGAACCGAACCTTTGGCGCCAGTAATCAGACTTTCAGTTGGGATGGCTTATCAGAATCAGGAAGGCCTGTTCCCTCAGGTCTGTATTTTATTATGATTGAAGGTGATAATTTTCAGCACTGGATAAAAGCAACATTATTAAAATAAATTAATCTGATAACAACATATTAAGATCTTCTAAATGGGTTTCATATGCTTCTACTGATTTTTCAAAACGAAGCTCATACCCTTCTTTTTCCTCGGGATCATTGCGAATAAATACCGGGCCGCTTTTTTCTTTTTCTGCAATTTTATCAATGAATAGAAAAAATTTGTCTAATTTATCAAGTTTCCGATTGAGTCTCTCAACTTTGTTTAGGCGGATTCCTATTGTTTCGATGTAATTACCACCATCAGCAACTGCATTAACTACTTCTGAAGTGAGGTCATCAATCTTTGGCTGTAATTCGATTCTTCGGTCAAATAATTCTTGTGAAATAAAAAACCAATCACCCTTTTGTTTTCTAATGAAAACTAATTCCATATTCCTTTTTTCAATTGCTTTTTCAATTTTTGAGAGCGATTCTTCATAGGACAGCTTCCTTTCAATAATTGCATTATCGAGAGTAACAAACTGCTGTCTAAATGTTTTTTCTTTACCAGTAATTTTTGATTCAATATCCAGTCGTTTATTTTTCTGCACACGTATAATTATTTTTTTTTCTGTCTTTGCGTTAGATAAAATATTTTTATGTGCTGCTGCCATGATACCCAAGTTGGCATCAATAAATTCATAAAACTGAAAATCGTCCTGACGTGACTCGTTTAATAATGGCCTTAATATTTTTTTAGTAACTTTTAATTCTTTTGCTTTACCCTGCACCCATTCTCGATGATTGCGTACCTGTGACTCCATAGCATATATATCCACAAATTCTTTTGAATTCTTCGGTAAATATTTACCCACTTGTTGAGCCACTTTAGAAGACGAAACTTTAGATGAAATATTACCAAAAATTCCGTTTATCGGGTTTGATCCTGAACAGCTTATGTGAAAAAACAAAAGTCCCAACAAAAGGGACTTTTTAAAGTGAAAACTCAATCTTTGAACCAGCAAATCAGTCAGAAACATCTAGTAAACCATCCAGGTCCCCTGATTGATGCAAGGCAAATAAATCATCAAATCCACCAATCACATTTTCATTTATTATTATTTGTGGTACGGTGCGACCACCTGTGAGGTCATATAGGTCGTTTCTAGTTATTCCAAGTTCTTCAATATTTAACTCTTCATACGAAACACCATTATCACTTAACAATTTCTTGGCATTTTTACAGGGCAAACACCAACCAGTTGTATATATTTTTACACTCATTTGATCAATATTACCTTTTGAATCTGGTTGAAATTTAATGCTTCCATGATCACAAAATATGCCCCGGAAGCAATAGGTTGTCCGAATCTGTTCGTGCCATTCCATTGAAGAGTGTGGTTTCCGGAATTTTTGTATTCGTGAACTAATACATTCACTTCCCTCCCCAAAATATCATAAACGGTCATTCTTATATTTGAGGAAGTTGGCAATTGATAACTGATGGTTGTTACAGGGTTAAATGGGTTCGGATAAGCCGGAAATAATTGAAAACCAGTAGGCAGATTTTTATCTTCCGTTCCCAAAGGTGCCGCATAATTGGTTGGTGCTTCTGTCGTGAAACGAATGGTTCGCCCATTCGCAAGTTCCGCAGCACCAGGAGCATAGCTATTATTGAAAACGTACTGGATTCCTTCATTCTTGGTGTGGTCTTCTATGCCCACAGTAGCATAATTCTTATCGGCGTCAATATCAGCAATCTCAAAATAATGGAATTCAATCACACCATCACCTGATTCTGTTGGCATGACAATTTGATCATATAAATGGATAGCAAATGTCTCTTCCGTAAACTCATCAAATCCATTTAAAGCTCGGGACCATTCAATAATAAAACGGCCATTTACTTCATCGTGTTTGGTATAAACCCGAATGGAATCGTTGTTAATCACCTCCAGGTCATCCCAGAAAGGCGCCAAAATTGCTTTGGGTCCCAAGGCCATCGGAATTGTATAGTTATAGAAATAATCAATGTCGCATAATTCAAACGAAACCCAACCATTGGAGTTGATGGTTATTTCATCATAGGTCCTGCCAAAATACTGGAATTCAAAAGGCAGTTGTACATTTACGTGGTCATCGTCATCCAACTTGTATTCAGCACCATCGCTTCCGTTATATCCCGGATCCAATTCCACCCAGTCAAATGAAGGCATTTGAGTATAATTAGAGTCAGTGTTATCATAGGCCCAATAGCCATACCACGTAGGAAACACTGGGTCGGTCGAGTTTTGAGGATCGATACTTATCGTATGATCATTTTGATATATGGTAACTGTATCTTGATGAATTACTACGTTTACCACTAGACCACTGCCCATAGAAACTGAATCAGCAATTGAACAATAATAATCATTTAAAATAATAGTTTGTGATGTGAATGGTTCTAAATCAAAATAAACCGTACTATCAATCACAGAACATTCCACTAGACCATTTGTACTTACAAATGTAATAGCAACATTTTCAATTAGACCTGGTGAATAGTTATGATATGTAAATTCAGGGGTAAAATTAGAATTTGGTGCTATATCATTTGGGCCAAAAATAAAATCTAATTGTGGCTTTATAACGGGTATAACGAAGTTAAAACTCCACTCTTCTGTCTGATCGACTATATTAAGTTTTATATGATCACTATCTTTTGAATTAACTCGTACAGTGATGGGCGTTGAAATAGACGCAGTATCTCCTGAGCCTAACGCAGGAATTTCAAATTCTGAAGATATAATCTGATAATTTTCTGAATTACCATTGTCTAGAGTACCAGTATAATTACTTGTAGGATTACCTATATTCTTAATCACAGGATAGATATCAACAACCTCACCTACTTCTATAATACCGTTTTCATTAGCATCATTAATTTCATAACCTAAAAAAGCAAGATCAGAGTCATAACTTGAAACCAATACTTGTGAATGACCTTGGATAAAACTAGCTTTATTTACAAAAACATCTACACTGGTTAGATCAACAACGTCAATAGTTGCCTCAAACTGACCTACGCTATCCGAATTACCTTTGAATAAAATCCTGTCATTTGCAATGACAGATACATTCGCATCCACTACTGCAACTCCGTTCTCATCAAAAACTGATATGTCCAAATAACCATCTAAATCAGATAATTCTTCATTAGAGATTGAAAATTCATGGGGTTCATTTAGATGGATAGAAAGAGAAGGATCCCCCACAATGTTATATACGTGAAAATAGAATTCCTGTGCTTCTTCGGGTCCGTTGAGGTTTGGGAATTCGCGAGCTAGGCCTAATAATCCTGCATTGACTGCCGGCCCTAATTCCACAATGCCATCATCCAGCATAGCGTCAAACATATAAGCGTTGATAACATTGTTAAACTTTGTGCTAGTATGCAAATCAGAAGGACCAACAATAGCCACCCCGCCTTTCGGATTTGAAGGTGTTCCAGCACGAATTAATGCTTCACCCAAACAAGGATCCACATTATTGGCAAAATCATTGGAATTACAAACAAAACTGGTAAATATTGGCGTCATCCAACCGTTGTTGAGTCCAGCTACATCACTAACATGGAATTCAGGATAATGCCAGCCATTTGCATCACCCCAGCCCCGGTAGTTCACGATACCCACACCGCTGTTAATATAATTTTGAATCAATGCTGATCCCTGCTGTGTTGGTGGATAGAAAACAGTGTCAACAGCTGTATATCCTTCATTAAGCATTAGATCACGAACCCAATAGGATGTCCATTTTGGTGTAATTGGAATCGGTACAGTATTACTATAGTTACCCGCCACTACAAGTGCCTTGTCGAGCCAATTGGGATTAGTTGCTAGAGGCTGCCGGTGATAATTAATGGTCTTGCTGATCATAACCACTAATTCAGAGACTGAATCCACTGAAAAACGGCCAATAAACACATCTGGAAAAAAGTCATCGCCTAGCAAATGGGTGTATTTCTGATCGGTAACATCGTTCTCAGGACCATAATAAAAGGACGGCATAGCTGCGACACCATCAACATCACCAATTAACAAAACATATTCTAACATTGGGTCATCCATTAATGTTGCTGCAATGGCGTCTTTTATTTCTTGTGCTGTAATCCCTATTTCACCAAGTGGCATTACGGAAACATCGAAACCCTGTGATTTTTTAAAGGAAACAAGCTCATCCAAGTGGCTAACCATATTATCAGGTGTAATTATCAAGTAAGATCCCCGCTGGGAATTGAGTTGCCCCAAAGGTATATTATACTCTTCAGAAATAAGATGCCGATAGGCCAAGGGGATTGGCCCATTCAAGATATCCGCTCGATCTTTACCTCGAAACAAATTTTCGTTAGCAAATATAAACGTTAATGAAAGCAATATTAAGGTTTTAATAAAACGCATTTTTTTGTGAAAGTTTGTTGCTCTGATATAATCTTAACGAAATAAACTCCCGAACTGGTTGTTCCACTAATATTATCCAATAAATTATACCGCCATGGGTGTCGTTTTTGATATTTTGGACGAACTTTTTCAAAGTATACTTCCTGTCCAAGTAAATTGTATACCATAATAGTCACTGGTTGACTGCTATTGATTAGATCTATGCCGATCATACCCGTTGATGGATTTGGATAAATATTAGTTACTGCAACACCTTCAGATATTTTTCCTATACCCGGCCCCTCTGCTTGGACACCTAATGTGTAATCATTTCCAGCATATAACTCAATAGAATATATTTTACATCCCCTGTAATTGATGGTTTCATCTCGACTTACCTCAAGTTTTACTTTAATATTAGTAAATCCATTTGTATCCGCAATCACTAGTCTATGTCGTATGGGTTCTGACCAATGGTGGCCGGACAACGTCATTTCAGTGATGGTATTATCTATTGAATCCATTAGAGTAACGCTGAGCGAATCATGATCCCATTCAAATTCCCACTGATGATTGATTCGCAGTGCAACTACGTTCATTTCATGAGGGAATACATATAGATCAGTCTCCAAGGTAAATATAGAATCCAGAGAGTCGGAATTTGCGTAAAATAACCCTTCCTGGCTACGAATTGAGTTATCAAATTTCCAAGGCCCTATAATTGTGCTAAATGAAGAACTATCAAGAATGGTTCCATCATAGATATTTTGCACCCATGATGGCTGGGGCATATTTACATTCAATACGTGGTCACCGCTAATAGTAATAGTACGCCGCCACGGAATAAGGTAATCCCAATAAATCGTGAATTCCCACTCTCCTTCTGGAATTGTTAAATTATGAACGTGGTTAAAATCCATTTCTACTGTGTCCGATATATTCCCATTGACAATAACTAAAAACGGATTTTCATCTAAAACGACTGGAAGCTGAAAGGATGCAATGGTTATATCAACATTATGTAGAGGTATTGGTACCAGCGTTACGTTTTGGGTCGTAGGTGAACTGGCGTTAGCAGTAATGGTGAAATTCAATGGATAATAACCAGATTTTTCGAACCTAACCGAATATGTGCCTGGTTCTACAATTCGGCGGTAACGGCCGAATTCATCGCTCCTGCGTGGATTCTGAACACCACCAGATAGCTCATCAATTGTAATTATAGCATCTTCAAGGGGCATTCCAGTACCACCATCAGTGATTATCCCAGTAATCTGGGATACATTTACATTATAACCAATTGTACGATCCATGAGAAAAAGCATTGCCGGCATCAAACGATCAATAGTATCCTCGACCAAAGCGCTGTCCGGCTGCAAATTTGATGTACCACATTCAATTAGATACTGAAAACAACCTGTGGCATGGTAAAACCAGTCATGTGCTTTTCCATTTCTGCTTTGTCCGTATAAAGATTGATAAGTATCCGTACTATTTTCTTTAAAAATAAGTCCTGCAATTTGATCTCCAATACCCTTGATGGCAGTATTGTCAGGAGTCTTCTTATCCCCATCCCAACGCCACGAATTATAAACTCTTTCAGATAAGTTTCCTGATCGAGAACTATGCCAAGCAATAGAAAAAACGAAATCATTTTCAAGAGCAAGATCTCGTACAGCCCTTATTTCGGGCTCAGACCAGGGCGTTACCCCACGATAATAATCATAATGTGCAGCATAATTACTGGGGTCAGGTTCCATGAACGTATCACCAAAAACCCAATTAAAATCAAAATTCCGGTTTAAATCGACACCATCGATGTCCTCACCAATGGCGGGATCGTAATCAAAATAATTGTTTGACCATGGCCCTTCCGGTGAAAAATCATTTTTATTCTTTCTAAAGCTCACATCAAGTCCATCATAGACAACATTCATTCCCTCTGGATTAAGTGTCGGGATTATCCAAGTTTCAAGATTCTGTTTTAATATGGCCATATGCTGAACTTCTGCTGGATGGGGATCAAGGATCTCAGTGATTAATTTTAACACGGCTTCAACACCCAGAATTTCCTCTGCGTGTAATTGACCGATGAACAATACCCGCGGTTCATCTTCCTTAGTTTCAACATTATCAGATATCTTTACCGCAAAAATAGGCAGCTGTTCTTGGCCACTGTAACCGATAGTATCAACCCGGTATATTGAATTAAAGTCATCGATTTGGTTAAGTGAATCGAGAAATTCCTGGATTTCAGGAAACGAATGATATCGTGAATCCAGTGCTTGCGCATCAATAAAAACAATACAACTGCATATGAATACTACTGTTTTACCTAGAGCTTTCATGATGAGCCAGTAGCAGTAAGATTACTTTATGTAGGTAATTTTTCTAATTGATTGAAATTCACTTGCAGTCACATTAATCAAATAAACACCACTGGATACATCTTGCTGCAACAGATCTTTTCCATTCCAACTAAATGGATATATTCCTTGAGTAATAGGCAAAAGTTTTTCTTGATAAACAATCTGTCCCAGTATATTGAAAATAGCAATGTCTACTGGCTGCAAGGATGGCACAGCAATATCTATATGTACTGTACCATTAAATGGGTTTGGATAAGCTTCTCCAATATAAAATTGATCGGGTATTAAGGATGAAGGTTCAGCAGTCATTGCATCAGCTACCTGGATCGCCTGACCATAGAGGTTAACCAAATCAGCCTTTCCAGAACTGCGCATATCTTCCCAGTGTACAAACCACTTATTATCTATTTCACTTCCACCGGCGTAAAGAAGTGAAATTTGTGGTTTCTTTTGATCATGATATTCTTGACAAAGAATAACACCCGCTGTAGAATATTTTATGCCATCTTCATAATGCACAACCTGCGCATATATATCTAGGCCACCGGCCAATACTGGATCGTCATTCTCGACCCCTCTCTCATCTTCCCACACGACAAGAAAATAACCTTCATTTACCCGTCTCACCACTGGTGACTTTTGGTATAGATCATTTTCACAAATAAAAACATTATCGCCGTAAAGACTATTATTGGACAAATCTAGAAACTGACCTACGATATCCAGATCGTTTCCATTTCGGAAATCTTCCCATACTACAAAGGCCGTTTGACTTTGTTCATCTACGGCAAGTTCTAGGTTAATTTGGTCATTATCTGCAGTGGTCAAAAGTAATCCGCCTGTCCATTGTAACGATCCATCCCAATGAATGATGTTTGCCTTTACATTTTTATTAAAATTATAAAATTCTTCCCAGGCTACGATTATTCCATTAGCAGAGGCACTAATACTGCCACTAAGTTTTTCCGGGTCACCTATTGATGATAGCGTATAACCATCACTCGGCCAGCCATCTGCTATTTCACCGGACAGGGTAAACTTCTGATATTTAAGAGAGCCAGCACCCCAAATATCGTCCACCCAAACTAAAATAAATTCACCATCTGGTGTTGGATAAATGCCTTCAATATAATTATCCACCCAAATACCATTTATTAAATTTATACCAGTAGAGTCAAATTGAGGCAGACCATTCAAATCGTAACGCTGGTAAAATATATCAAAATCTATTTCATCGCGTATTTCTGACCATAAGACACCAATTCCATCTTGTGTCTCAAATAATTGGACCTTTCGCTGATCAGCAGATCCTTGATAAACTATTTGACCAGTACTGGACCATTGCATCTGATATTCCAAATTAAACTTGCTTAAACGAATTAACTTCGCCCCACTTGAAGCATCAAAGGCAGCTGTAAAAAGAAAATTATGGGCTAATAATGTTGCCGGTTCATTCTCCAACTGAAAGGTATAGCTATCAAACTCAGTTAACGCTAAGCCATTTTGGAATTCTAGGTTTGGGCCGCTATTATCAATGGTTGTACCAAAAACTTTTTTTCCATCACGAGCATCAATCCATGTTAGGCTTACATTATCGTCTGAATATATAGGCATTGTGTATTCTACATCACCATCCAGTCCTTGCATAGCTATTAGGCCATTAAAATCAAAATTTGCTATTGAGCCTTCAGTCTTCTGTATTTTCAAATTGAGGCTGCCATTTTCCTGATCTGAGAATACCACGAACGCACCATTGGCATTATCAACTAATACATTGGGCATAGATTGATAACCGGTTGCATCAGAAATAAATAATGCATCATCCAAAAGCAAAGTACCATCTGACTCTATCTTTTGATACATAATATCCACATTAGGGAAGGTACCGCGTTCCCAATAAACGTAAACTTCTCCTAATGGCCCTGCTGAAAAACGTGCATGATGGTCATCACCGCTTGCATCTAACTGTACGCCATTTTCATCCCAAACTATGTTACCACCGCCCGTAATTCTCTGATAGAAATGATTGCCTTCTGTTGGATCCGATCTATAATCGATCCATTGAATGAATACTTCCCCAGAACTATTCCGTTTAATCCTAGGGCTTGCCTTTGGCGAATTAAAGCTGCATAGTTGAACCGGTTCTGTAAATATCAGCCCACTACTAGTCAAAAGATTGTAATAGATGTCGGTGTTTTGTGTTCCAGATTGCCAAACAATAAATGAAGTGTCATTTGTCATGTATGTTGTTCTAGGTGTAGTCTCGAGATCAGTTGTCGCAGCAACCACTAAACCATCATCAGCAAACATTTTATCCATTTCCATGTTCAGTTTTTGGCAGTAAATATCATTTCCAGATCCACTGCGTGTATCAGACCAGATAATCGTAGCTTCATTATTACCTGCATATTCCAGACTTTTAGCGCCTTGGGTACCATTCATTTCAATAATCGCTATCCCACTGGCCGGAGCAACAACCTGATGATCTGATGAAACATGGGTACCATAAATATCATCATCGAGTAAATTGCGTTTATCCTGCCAAGCTACATAGACACCACCCAAGCTATCCGTGCACATATTGATTGTTAAATGCCGGCCATCTATCCGTGCCAGTGCAACACCATTTTCATCCATGAGTAGATTGCCTTCATTATCAACATGCTGAATAAAAATGTCACCTTCCTCATCAAATCGATAATCTACCCACGAAATGAAAGCACCTCCTTCACCATCAGTAATTGCGACAGGGTCCTCTTGTCTACCTGGTAAATTAGTTACGGCGCTACCACCAGCACCCCATAACAAGGATCCCGAGGAATTTACCTTTTGGGCAAATACATTCCGGCTGCCAAAGCGAGTGTCTGACCAAACGAAAATTATACTTCCGGGTTCACCAGGGCATACGGTACGTTGCCATTCAATGTGGACCCCTTGTCGAATCGGCAGCCCATTAGGATTCCAAGATATGTCTTGAGTTTTTAAACAAGTAACAATTAAGAGGGCAAAATAAATTTTCCTTGTCTTCATTTCTTATTCATCAATCTCAAAAATTTGCAATCCTTCGCGCGTGGCGGCAAAAAGATAACCATTTGAAAATTCTGCATGGTAGACATAACCAATATCATGAATTCCCCTCGCCCTGATAGTTGTCTTACCATCAGCCTCATAGAGTGCAAGTCCATTACTGGCACATGACAAAGCTAATTGATTGTCATTCACAGCTACGTGTGTAACAAATAGATCGTTTGCAAATTGAACTTCACTTTCTGATTGAGTAGAAACACCTGTTACCAACCAAAAGGCACCTGCATCTTCACAGGCTACGTAAAATTCACCATCATTAACAATGGTAACCGCCCTCGCATTTCCATCTAAATCAATTTGGTAGCTACTTGTAATAATCCCGTTTTCATTATGAAAAGCTTCAATCCCAAGCTGATCTAACGTTAAAACGATCTCATTTTCATAAACATCAATCCCATTTGGATTTCCAAAACTAACAATTTCATATCCTACCGTATTAAACCAGAGACCAAAACTATTGTCAAATTCAAAAGTACTGATTTTCAAACCATCATCATTGTCAGCTGCATACATTGTGAACGAATCAGTGCTATTTGTAACCACTCGAAATTCTTTGGTTCGTTCGCTAGAGAATTGACCCACGACCGAGGCCGTGTCGCCACTAGATAAATCTATATGTAAGGGACGCTCGTTACTCTCTAAAGCAAATAACTGTTTAATAGATGATGTATAGGATACTTGGGTAATTTCTTTGTTTACTCCAAGTTCTGAAAGTGACTTTTTCCATACCAAGTTTGGTGATGTCATAGTGCCTATTTCCCACAATTGTACACCACCCTGTCCAGCAGCAACAAAAACAGAATCGCCATAAATGTATACATCACGACAATAGCCTTCGGTATTGATATGTACCACCTTATTTAGCTTCCACAAATTCTCTGAACTGGGTTCAATACAGCTGTAAATTGTAAAAAATATTAAAAAATTAAAACAGTGTTTCATCTTAATATTAATAACGGTCATAGAGCATATTCCACTCAATAGATATCCAGGCTTGTAACTGGTCAAATGATTTTAATTTGGAAACCCAGTCGTGGCGAGAATCCGTATATCTATTTCGAAAACGAATCGTACAACTTATCATCAGATTTTCTTTCAAGGTTTTTTCGCCCCAAATATCAAATTTAGTTTCCCTGTGACTGCGACCACTATGGAGTGGATCACTTATATCCTCTACTCCATATTGGCGAAAATCAGCCCTGAGTGAAAATCCCACTTCCTTTAAGCCGAGTATGCCTTGATCGTAAGTGATCGGAAGATACAATTCCATATGTTTATAGGACCGGTCCAGATTACTTGATTTGGCAACCTTTTCAAAAGTGATATTATCAGCAATACCATATATTCCTTCCACTGAAATCATACCAAAGTCACGGAATCTTTTGCTTACCTTTAAAGTCGTCGTGATAATATCTGAATCAAACTCAGTAAAGGATCTATCGTAATATCGTTGTGTAAAGCTTATGGACCCAGTTACCCAAAGTCTCAACTTTATTGGATGAGACATTAATAAGCGTTGCTCACGGTCCGTAAAACTACAGGTAAATAATTGGTTAACAGTTATATCTAGGTCTTTATAATGGCGCATGTAATAGTCGTTTAAATGGCTTACCATATATTCTAATCGTCGGTACGCACCCCAATGGTAGGATGCTTTCACATATCCGCTCCAATGTTGGCGATGCTTATAATGGATATAGTTAGAAATATTGCTTTTGAAAAAAAGTTGAATCTTCTTTTCTCTATCGGCTAACTGAATCTTTTTAAGACCACTCAAGAAAAATCGAACATAGTGGGAATCAAATGTCTTAGCACCACCCAAAATAGCTTGATTCAAAGCTGCGTTATCTTTTTCAATAGGAGATAACCGGAGCACATTGTTGTCATAACCGTTTGTCAATCCTACCGTCCATTTTACAGGTGACCGCAGATAGTCGACCAAGGTCTGACCCCAAAGATTGGAAAGTAATATTATAGCAATATATCTCATTTATATTCCTGAAAGCGAGCCAAAACACTTCTTCGCTTTTCAACAATCTCAACGGAAATAACTTGTTTCCCGGTAGGAATGGTTACCTCACATGTTCGCCATTTACCTGGCACTTTATCAGGTTGGTCTTTGACCCTTGAATCTGAAGACCTTTCAGTGGACAAGTAATACGTTCCCAAAACCTTCTTACCACTTTTTACGCGGATACGGAAACTTTCTTCCGTGCCCATTTCTGAATCAAACAAAAGACGAGATAAAATGCGTAGAGTTTTAGGTCCATCTAAATTCAATTGCAGTGGGCGCCCATGAATTAATTCATAATAGGTTATATCTTTCCCAGATACTTCAACTGTCCGGTTGGCTTGGAAGACCATTGGCTGAAGATCATTTACTTTACCGAGTGATGTTTTAAACCCCTTTTTAATCACCCGCAGTAATACAGGGTATTTTTGTTCTGCATTAGTAAACATGGAAAGTGTATGATCTCCATCCTTGATATTAATAAAATAATTTCCAGAATAGGTGTAATAATGGCTGGGATGCTGTACTGAGCGAATACTTTTATGCAACTTATATCGGTGATTGATTATTATGGGTTCTTCATTATCGACCACCAGTTGATACGAAAATGGTTGACTTTTTTTAGACTTTTCGGGAGATGGATAGCGTGTAATTAGTTCTATTCTAGCTGGGCCATTTACTTGATATATTAGAGAATCATCCCGCATGATAGTATAAATTCTTCGCTTGCCGGCAATTTTCAATATTTCCTTTTCTTCCCCACCAATGGTTGGCTTGAGTAGTTCGGCAGTGAGAACCGAATATCCTGTAAATATCAATAATAGGATTCTAAATAACACTGTCTGGTTCATGACCAACCATTCTTTGTTTAATTTGTTGGTGGCTCCTCCATCCTACTCCAAAAACCATTCCAGAGACTAATAAAAAGCTCA
>CAYYXU010000011.1:0-29311 GCA_964475645.1 uncultured bacterium
ATATGCCTTTTACAGAAGATGGAACACCGGTCGATATTATTTTGAATCCTCTTGGTGTGCCCTCGCGTATGAACTTAGGGCAATTATATGAAACAATGCTAGGCTGGGCAGGCGAAATACTTGGATTAAATTATAAAACGCCTGCATTTGATGGTGCAAGTCCTGAACTCGTTGAGAAGGAGATGGAAAAAGCAGGTTTACCTGTCAATGGCAAGGTAAAGTTAATTGATGGTCGTACCGGTGAATATTTCGATAATACTGTGACTGTAGGAGTAATATATATGATGAAACTAGCCCATATGGTTGATGATAAGATGCATGCAAGATCAACAGGCCCCTATTCACTTATTACCCAGCAACCACTAGGAGGTAAAGCACAATTTGGCGGTCAACGATTTGGTGAAATGGAATGTTGGGCTTTGGAGGCTTATGGTGCAGCGCACACACTTCAGGAAATTTTGACCGTTAAGTCTGATGACGTTGAAGGAAGGTCTAAAGTATATAATGCAATAGTCCGTGGTGAAAATTTACCGGACTTTGGCTATCCTGAATCCTTCAATGTTTTAATTAAAGAGCTGCAAGGCTTAGGTATTGATGTTGAATTAAATTAAAGAAAAAGGTGAACTCTTGACTTACATACAATCTGCAAAAATCGAATTATCTAAAAAATACGAATCAATAACTATTGGACTTGCTTCACCTGAAATGATTTTAGCAAGGTCATATGGAGAGATCCTCAAGCCAGAAACCATAAATTATCGTTCTTATAAGCCTGAGAAAGATGGATTATTCTGTGAAAAGATTTTCGGTCCGGTTAAGGATTATGAATGTCATTGCGGTAAATACAAGGGCATTCGTTATCGTGGGATAATTTGCGATCGTTGTGGTGTAGAGGTTACCCGAAAAAAAGTTCGCAGAGAAAGAATGGGACACATCACGCTTGCTGTTCCAATTATACACATATGGTATCTAAGATCAATACCAAGCAAACTAGCCTATTTAACAGGATTAAAGACGAAGGAACTGGAACGAATCATTTATTATGAGACGTTTATCGTAATTGAGCCTGGGAAAAGTGGCCGTGAGGCAATGGAATTATTAGATGAAGATGAATATTTTGAACTTGAACGCGAATTTGGATTTTATTCAGTTAGTGAAGAAGAGCGGGATAACGATGACTATTTTTACGCAACTATGGGCGGTGAAGCAATCAAAGAAATGTTGTCCCGTATAAATTTATTTGAATTAAAAAAATCACTTGAAGAAATAATTGAAACATCAAAATCAAAACAGAAGCGAACAGAAGCGTTAAATCGCTTAAAAATCGTAAAAACTTTTTTGCCAACGCTTTCCAAAAAAAGGATCAACCAACCAGAATGGATGGTTATATCTGTATTACCTGTCATTCCGCCAGAATTACGTCCATTAGTTCCACTTGAAGGTGGAAGATTTGCGGCTAGCGATCTGAACGATTTGTACCGCCGGATTATTATTAGGAATAATCGATTAAAGCAATTGATCGAAATTGGTGCACCTGATGTAATACTTCGCAATGAAAAACGTATGTTACAGGAAGCAGTCGATGCATTATTTGATAATAATCGTCGCAAAACTGCAATTAGAAGTGGTACTAGGCGTCCATTAAAATCAATTTCTGATATGTTGCGCGGTAAAACTGGTAGATTCCGCCAGAATCTTTTAGGAAAACGTGTTGATTATTCCGGTCGGTCGGTAATCGTGGTGGGACCAGAATTACGTATGAATGAATGCGGTTTACCAAAGAATATGGCACTTGAGCTATTCAAGCCGCATATGATCTATGAATTAATCATTAGAGGTTATACTGAAACTCCGCGAAGTGCCAAATTGATGATCGAAAACCAGGATCCGGTAGTTTATAAGGTATTGGAATATGTTGTACATGATCATCCGGTTTTACTAAACAGAGCGCCTACGCTCCATCGGCTAGGAATACAAGCTTTTCAGCCATTATTAGTAGATGGTAAAGCAATCAAATTACATCCACTTGTCTGTGCGGCATTTAATGCTGATTTTGATGGTGATCAAATGGCTGTACATGTGCCACTAAGTATCCAAGCGCAGATGGAAGCACGCTTACTTATGCTTTCAAGTCATAATGTGCTCCATCCAGCAAATGGAAAACCAATCTCTATTCCATCGCAAGATATGGTACTGGGTTGTTATTACTTAACACGTCCTAAAATAGGATCTTTAGGTGAAGGAAAGTCATTTGGGTCTATCGAAGAGATTCTAATTGCTTTTGAGAATAAAATGGTTGACATGCATGCCATAATTAATCTTCGTCATGATCAAAAATGGTATAAAGAAACGACTGTTGGTAGGGCAATATTTAATTCCATTTTACCCAAAGGCCTTGAATATTCAGATTTAACAATTTCAAAAAATGATCTGGTAAAAATTATTAATCAGGCATATTTAGTTGCAGGAAATTATGAAACCGTTGAGTTCCTTGATAATCTTAAGGACCTTGGTTTTGCTTCCGCTACCCAAGGTGGATGCTCAATATCAATAAGTGATGTTATGATACCCGACCAAAAAGATGATATTATACAGTCAGCCCAAAAAAAGGTGGATGGTATTACTGAAAAATATAATCGCCATATTCTTACTGATGGTGAACGTTATAACAAAGTGATTGATATTTGGACGCATGCAACTAACCAAGTAGCTGCTACTATGATGGAAGAATTAAAGAATAACGGACAAGGCTTTAATCCAGTATATATGATGGCTGATTCTGGTGCTCGTGGTAGTCAGGATCAAATAAAACAATTAGCAGGAATGAGAGGCCTTATGGCCAAGCCTAAAAAATCAATGACTGGTGGTAAAGGTGAAATCATTGAATCACCCATTATTTCTAATTTTAAAGAAGGTTTGTCTGTACTAGAGTATTTTATTTCCACACATGGAGCAAGAAAGGGTCTTGCTGATACTGCGTTAAAAACTGCGGATGCAGGTTATTTAACGCGCCGGTTGGTCGATGTGGCTCAAGATGTGGTTATTTATGAACAAGATTGTGGTACTATCAATGGCCTGTTAATTTCGGATCTTAAGGAGGGAGAAGAAATTATTGAACCATTAGCTGATCGTATTCTAGGGCGAACGATACTTGATGATTTTATTCTTGATGGAAAGAAGCTTATTAAAACTGGCCAGATAATAGGCGATAAAGAAGCGGAAGTCATTTCTGATTCTAATGTTGAAAGTCTTAGGATAAGGTCAGTTTTAACATGTGATTCTCTTCGAGGTGTGTGCGCAAAGTGTTATGGTTGGAATTTGTCAACCCATGATATAGTTGATCTTGGAACAGCTGTTGGTATCCAGGCCGCGCAAAGTATTGGGGAACCAGGTACACAGCTTACATTACGAACATTTCATATTGGCGGTACAGCAACACGAATTATCGAGCAATCTGAAATGAAAACTAACCGTGCCGGCATTGTGAAATTTTCTGAAGATATTGAGATAGCGAATACAAAGGATGAATCTGGCGCTAGAGTAAACAGATGTATGGTTAGAAATGGTAAAGTTTTTATCGTTGATAAAAAGGATGAAATACTGACGCATTATAATGTTCCTTACGGATCTAATATTTTGGTTGCTCAAGATGAGCAAGTGTCATCAGGAAAAGTGTTATTTCAATGGGATCCTTATACAGATGTAATCCTTGCTAGACATACCGGTATTATATCACTCAAAGATTTTATTGAAGGTGACACATATCAAGTTGAAGCAGTTGAAGGCGGAAAAAAGCAGATGGTCATTATTGAAGCTAAAGACCGTAGTCTAAGTCCACGTGTTGAAATTATTGATACTAAAGGTGATATCCTTGCTGGTGGTACAATCTTGCCTGTAACTGCAACATTGGTTGTGAGCAAAGGTCAAAAGGTGTCCCGAGGGCAAACACTAGTTAAAATTCCCCGCGATATAGGAAAAACGCGGGATATTACGGGCGGTTTACCTAGGGTTGCGGAATTATTTGAAGCACGGAATCCAAAAAATCCTTCTGTAGTGAGTGAAATCGATGGTATTGTGAAATTTGGCGATACAAAAAGGGGCGTTAGGACCATGATTGTTGAAGCCGATGACGGTGAGGTTAAAAAGTATAGAATACCATATGGAAAACATGTAATAGTCCATGAACATGATCGTATACTAGCAGGTGCGCAGCTTTGCGAAGGTTCTACTTCTCCAATGGATATCCTAAAAATTCTAGGAGCTGGAAAAGCACGCGAATACTTGGTGAATGAAATACAAGAGGTTTATAGGCTTCAGGGAGTGAAAATTAATGACAAGCACATTGAAGTTATTGTACGGCAAATGATGCAAAAGATTAGCGTCGTTGAAACCGGAGATACGGATTACCTACCACAAGATCGTATTAATAGAGGTGAATTTTTTGCAACTAATAATAACCTACTATCAATGGTAAAAATTACAGATCCGGGTGACACGGATTTTGAGGAAGATATGTTGGTTAATAAGAAAGAGTTTAATGAGCTGAATAAGGAATTGAAAGAAAATGGAAAGAATCCTGCTAAATATACCAAAACTAAACCTGCGACTTTTGAGCCGCTTCTAATGGGCATCACTCGGGCATCTTTAAATACCGAGAGTTTCATTTCTGCAGCTTCCTTTCAAGAAACTACGCGAGTATTGACTAATGCTGCAACAGCTGGTCAGACTGATTATCTGCGTGGCCTTAAGGAAAATGTTGCAGTAGGACGTTTAATTCCTGCAGGGACTGGGTTGCATTACTATAAAGATATAGTTGTTGATAATAAAAGGGAAGAGCAGGATGATTCCGAGTCAATTCAAAAAGCTGTAAGCTGATTTAATTAAATATGAATAATAAAAATTGCCGTGTACGAAAAATAATGATAATTTTCTCGGCTTTTGAGTAAATGTTATGCCGACGATAAACCAATTAGTACGAAAGGGCAGGAGGCGGATAATAAAAAAGACCACCACTCCAGCCCTAAAGGGAAACCCTCAGAAAAGGGGCGTATGTACTCGTGTATACACTACTACGCCGAAGAAGCCTAACTCGGCTTTACGTAAAGTAACTCGTGTGCGGTTAACAAATGGCATGGAAGTCACTGCTTATATTCCAGGCGAAGGTCATAACCTACAGGAACATTCAATTGTACTATTAGAAGGCGGTCGTGTAAAAGATTTGCCAGGCGTAAGATACCACATTATCCGAGGTACACTAGATACATCAGGCGTTTCTGATAGGACTACAAGTCGTTCACGTTATGGCACTAAAAAACCAAAGTAGCAGATAATTATGCGACGACGTCGGCCAGAACGTAGAAAAATTTTACCAGATCCGGTTTATAAAGATCTTGCAATTTCAAAATTCATTAATTTTTTAATGAAAGGTGGTAAAAAGGGAGTTGCTGAAAAAATATTTTATAATGCATTAGATAAGATTAAGCAAAAAACAAAATCTGACGGAGTAAAGATTTTTGAAAAGGCTATAGAAAATACATCTCCAATGGTAGAAGTAAAATCACGGAGAATTGGCGGCGCAACCTACCAGGTTCCCATAGAAGTACCAAGGAGTCGCAAATTCTTTCTCGCATCTCATTGGATAATCAATTCTGCCAGTGGCCGTGGTGGTAAGCCGATGGCTGAAAGACTTGCCACGGAATTAATTGCTGCGGCGAATAATGAAGGTGGCGCAATAAAGAAAAAAGAAGATACCCACAGAATGGCAGAAGCAAACAAGGCATTTGCACATTTTCGACGTTAAAGAAGGTAAATTAAGTGACTAATAATAATTCTCTAGAAACTGTAAGGAACATAGGTATAATGGCGCATATTGATGCCGGAAAAACCACGCTTACAGAAAGAATACTTTTTTATACTGGACGTACGCATAAGTTAGGTGAGGTTCATGAAGGTGGGGCAACTATGGACTGGATGGAACAAGAGAAGGAACGCGGTATTACCATTACCTCTGCAGCTACAACTACAATTTGGAATGATCATCGAATTAATATAATTGACACTCCAGGTCATGTTGACTTTACAGTTGAAGTGGAGCGCTCACTACGTGTTTTAGATGGATCTGTGGCAGTATTTTGTGCTGTGGGAGGTGTTGAGCCACAAAGTGAGACTGTATGGCGACAAGCTGACAAATATAATGTCCCGCGAATGGCATTTGTTAATAAGATGGATCGAGTTGGTGGTGATTATTACCATGTATTAGAAATGATGAAGGAAAGATTAGGATCAAATCCTTTGCCGATAGTAATTCCTATAGGATCAGGTGAACTATTTACGGGGATTATAGACTTACTAGAGATGAAAGCCATTTTATATAATGAATCTACTTTAGGATCGCGATTTGAATATTCTGATATTCCTCATGATATGTCTGAAGAAGCAAATAAATGGCGACATCACCTAATTGAAGAAACGGCTGCTTATGATGAACATTTATTAGAAAAATATCTGAACGAAGAAGATATATCCGTTGCTGAAATTAAAAAGGCAATAAGAAAAGGATGTCTTGATAATACGTTTATTCCTACTCTTTGTGGATCTGCATTCAAGAATAAGGGTGTGCAACGACTTCTTGATGCAATCGTTGATTTTTTGCCTTCTCCAATTGATATTGGTGAGGTATTGGGCTATGACCCGAAAGACAATGATATAGAAATCCTACGGAAGCCAGATGATGATTCTCCTTTTAGTGCTTTAGCATTCAAAATTATGACTGACCCATATGTTGGGCGGTTGACCTACATGAGGGTTTATTCAGGAAAGCTTGAAAAAGGATCATATGTCTATAATCCGAATATTGATAGAAGGGAAAGAGTTAGTAGAATTCTGCAAATGCATGCCAATAAGCGCGAAGAAAGAGATACGGTCAGTGCAGGTGATATTGTGGCGGTAGTTGGACTAAAACACACCAATACAGGGCATACGATTTGTGATGAAAAAAATGTGCTATTGCTTGAAGCTATGGATTTCCCAGAACCAGTTGTTGAAGTATCGGTTGAACCGGTTAGTAAAGCAGAACAAGATAATTTATCAAAAGCATTAATTAAGCTTAGTGAGGAAGACCCTACTTTTAAAATATCTACAAACCCAGACACGGGGCAGACAATTATTTCCGGTATGGGCGAGCTCCATCTAGAGATACTTATTGATAGGTTATTAAGGGAATTTAAAGTTCAAGCTCACATTGGAAAACCACAAGTTGCTTTTTGCGAAGCAATTACAAAAAGAGTTGAAAAAATCGATGTTAAATTTGCCCGTCAATCTGGCGGTAGGGGTCAGTACGGCCATGTGGTTATTAATGTTGAACCTAATGAGTTGGGTAAGGGATTTCACTTTGAGAATAAAATTGTAGGCGGTGTTATACCAAAAGAATACATACCTGCTGTCAGGAAGGGCATGGAAGAGGCTATAAAAAATGGCATCTTGGCGGGCTATCCAATTGAAGATGTTCGTATAGAACTTGTTTTTGGGTCATATCATGATGTGGACTCTTCCGAAATAGCTTTTAAAATAGCTGGATCCATGGCCATCCAGGAAGCTTGTCGAAAAGCAAATCCTGTTTTGATGGAACCGATGATGAAAGTTGAAGTAATTGTACCCGAAGAGTATCTTGGAGATGTGATGGGTGATATTAATTCAAGGCGCGGAAAAGTTGAAGGTATGGGACAGCGGAAAGATGCCCATGTTTTAAATGCAGTTGTTCCGTTAAGTCGTATGTTTGGATATGTTACTGATTTAAGATCTTTGACTCAAGGACGTGCTGTTTTTCACATGGAGTTTGCAAAATACCAGAAAGTACCTGAAAATATAGAAACTGAAATTATAGAACGGATACATGGGAAAGCTTCTTAATTTAATTAAGGAGAAACAATAAGATGTCAAAAGCAAAATTTGAGAGAACGAAACCGCATATAAACATTGGTACTATAGGTCATGTTGATCACGGTAAGACGACTTTGACAGCTGCGATCACTTTATTACAAAGTGCGCATGGTTTAAGTGAGGTACGGTCATTTGATAGCATTGATAATGCTCCAGAGGAGCGTGAGCGTGGTATTACGATTCAGACAGCGCATGTAGAGTATGAAACGGAAAACCGTCACTATGCCCATGTAGATTGTCCTGGCCACGCGGATTATATCAAAAACATGATCACCGGTGCAGCGCAGATGGATGGTGCAGTATTAGTGGTAAGTGCTGCTGATGGCCCAATGCCCCAAACCCGTGAGCACGTATTATTGGCTCGTCAGGTAAATGTGCCCAGTATGGTTGTATTTATGAACAAGACGGATCAGGTTGATGATCCTGAACTGATTGAGTTGGTGGAAATGGAACTGCGCGACTTGCTGAATGAGTATGATTTTCCTGGTGATGATACGCCGATTATTAAGGGTAGTGCATTAGAGGCATTAAATAATTCTAGCGATGAAGGCGCTACGCAATGCATTACCGAGTTAATGGCAGCATGCGATTCTTTTATACCGGAGCCTAAACGTGACGTAGATCGTCCTTTCCTGATGCCCGTGGAGGATGTATTTAGTATTACAGGCCGTGGGACAGTTGGTACTGGTCGAATAGAGAGAGGCATTATTAATGTTGGTGATGAAGTCGATATTATCGGTATGGATGCACATGATAAGTCGGTTGTGACTGGCGTAGAGATGTTCCGTAAAATCCTTGATCAGGGGCAGGCTGGTGATAATGCCGGCTTACTACTACGCGGTGTTGATAAAGAGGATTTAAAGCGTGGTCAAGTAGTAGCCAAGCCAGGCAGTATAACCCCTCATACAAAGTTTAAGGCGAATGTATATGTACTAAAGAAGGATGAGGGTGGTCGTCACACGCCATTTTTCAACGGTTATCGTCCGCAGTTCTATTTTCGTACGACGGATGTGACCGGTGTGGTAACATTACCTGAAGGTACGGAGATGATCATGCCGGGAGATAATGTGGAAATGGATGTGGAATTGATTACCAGTATAGCGATGGATAAGGAATTGCGTTTTGCAATTCGAGAAGGTGGTCGGACAGTTGGCGCTGGTGTGGTTACTGAAATTAAGGAATAAAGGGTGAAGTTTGGCTAGTCAGGTAATAAGAATTAGTTTAAAAGCATATGACCATTCTCTGTTGGATAAATCCACTGAGAAAATTGTTAAAACCGCAAAATCAACTGGAGCCGTAATATCCGGCCCAATACCATTACCTACGCGGAGAACTATTTACACAGTTTTACGCTCACCGTTTGTAAATAAAAAATCGCGTGAGCAATTCCAAACAAAAATTCACAAGCGTGTTGTAGATATTCTTAATTCAACCCCAAAAACAGTTGAATCATTAATGAAATTAGATTTACCTGCTGGTGTAGACATTGAGATCAAGGTATAGTAATGCGCGGATTAATAGCTAAAAAATTAGGTATGACGCAGGTGTTTGACGATGGTGGGCTTGTGGTGCCCGTCACAATAATTGAGGCAGGTCCATGTATGGTAACGCAAATTAAAACTGTAGAAAATGATGGTTATGATGCTGTCCAGATTGGATATGGAAATAAAAAAGATAAACATACGACCAGCCCTATGAAAGGTCATTATAAAAAAGCAAGTTTGTCCCCAAAAAATGTGCTAGCAGAATTTGATATAATACCAGGTTATGACTATAAAATGGGTCAGGTATTTAATGCATCCATATTTTCTAAAGGCGATATTGTTAACGTAACTGGTACATCAAAAGGACGTGGTTTTTCAGGTGTAATAAAACGCCATGGTTTTTCAAAAGGCCCTGTTACACATGGCCAACGGGAGTATTTAAGAGCCCCTGGCTCTATAGGCCAAGCTTCTGACCCTTCGAGGGTATTCAAGGGTATGCGCATGGCAGGTCAATATGGAAATAAAAAGAAAACGATTGAGAATCTTACTGTTGTAAAGGTTGACTTGGAAAATAATCAATTGTTTTTGAAGGGATCTGTCCCAGGCGCCAATAACGGGATCGTAATAATTAAAAAGTAAAAATGAAAATACAGGTAGTAAAGTCAAACGGTAAAAAGGCGTCAGAAATAATGGTTGACGCGTCAGTTTTTAATGTAAAACCAAATACGGATGCTGTATATAGGGCTATTTTATCGGAAATGGAGAATAGTCGTCAAGGAACGCATGGAAGTAAATCCAGGGGAATGGTGCGTGGCGGAGGGAAAAAACCCTGGAAGCAAAAAGGCAGAGGCGTGGCGCGTGCTGGAACAACTCGCTCACCTCTTTGGCGTGGAGGTGGAACAGTATTTGGACCACAGCCACATCAATACGAATATAAGTTACCAAAAAAAATAAAACGTTTAGCTCGTCGATCTATATTATCCGAAAAATTGCGAAATAAGGAAATTATTGTTTTAAATGAGTTGAGTATTGATGAACCAAAGACAAAGAAAACAAAAGATCTTTTATCCAACCTGGGTGTACAGGAAAAGAAGATCTTAATACTAACTGGTAGTCTTACTGAGAATTTGGTTTTATCAATGAGAAATATACCAAATATAGCTCTATTAGATGCTATGATGGCAAGTGCATATGACCTACTCGACTCCGAAGTGATCTTAATAGATCAAAAAGGTTTAGAAATGCTAAATGATGGATTGGCAGACAAATAATGGCAAATTACAATTCAATAATTATCAGACCGTTATTTACTGAAAAAATGAGTCAATTAGAAGAAATTGAACGAAAATATGCTTTCCATGTCAAATCATCCGCGAATAAAATTGATATTAAGTCAGCAGTAGAGCAAAGGTTCGACGTTAAAGTAAAGAAAGTTGGGACAATGAATCGTCAAGGGAAATTGAAAGATATGACCATGAAAAGTGGTGGTCGTACAATTCGTACACGCGGGAAAAGATCGGATTGGAAAAAAGCCATAATTACGTTAAAAGAGGGTTATACTATTGATTTAATTAGAGGTGAGTCTGGAGTCTAATATATGGGTGTAAAGACTATAAACCCTACTACGCCAGGTAATCGTTTTGCCACGCGATCTGATTTTGTGGATATCACTGCCACGAAACCAGAGAAAAAGCTAACCAAAGCACTAAGAAAATCTGGTGGAAGGAATAACAAAGGCCGTATAACTGTACGTCATCGCGGTGGTGGCCATCGTCGAAGATATCGTTTAATTGATTTTAAAAGAAACAAAACTGATATATTAGCTACAGTTGCAACCATCGAATATGACCCAAATCGCTCGGCAAATATTGCGCTATTACATTATTCTGATGGTGAAAAAAGATATATATTATCACCATCTGGTTTAAAAGTCGGTGATCAGGTTGTCTCTTCTCCGTCTGCGAAAATAAAAATTGGTAATGCATTGCATTTAAAGAATATCCCGACTGGTTTGACTGTTCATAATGTTGAAATGACTCCCGGTAAAGGCGGTCAAATGGTTCGATCAGCGGGTACTGGTGCGCAGGTAATGGCGCATGATGATAATTTTACAACATTAAAATTACCTTCCGGCGAAATAAGATTGGTTAATTCAGATTGTTATGCAGTAATTGGTGAAGTTGGTAATAAAGCACACGAGCAAATAATTAGTGGAAAAGCAGGTCGAACACGCTGGTTAGGGCGTAGGCCGTCAGTCAGAGGTGTAGCAATGAATCCAGTTGATCATCCAATGGGTGGAGGAGAAGGTAAATCATCTGGTGGAAGACATCCATGTACACCATGGGGTAAACCGACCAAAGGTTACAAGACTCGCAAGCGCAATAAAAAATCAAATGCTTATATAGTGAGGCGGAGAAAATAGATGACTCGGTCATTAAAAAAAGGTCCTTATGTTGATCAAAAACTGGAAAAAAGGCTGATAGCCATGAAAGATAGTAAAAAGAAAAAGGTGGTCAAAACCTGGTCGCGGAGATCTGTCGTTACACCTGATTTTGTTGGACATACTATTGCTGTGCATAATGGAAATAAGTTTATTCCTGTTTTTATATCAGAGAATATGGTTGGTCATAAACTTGGTGAATTTGCACCGACTCGAACGTTTAGAATGCATTCCGGTGATAGGAAGAGTTGAGCATGAAAGCGAAATCTATAAGCAAGTATATTAGACAGTCTCCAAAAAAAATACGTATAGTTTTGGATGAAATAAGGGGAAAGCGTGTGGGCAATGCTTTAGACTATCTTCATTTTTCTCCATTAAAAGCATCATACGTCATTGAAAAAACAGTTCGTTCAGCAGTAGCAAATTTGATGCAATCCATTGAAGATTCAAATATGGATCCAGATTCATTAATTATTAAAGAAGCTTTTGCGGATGGAGGCCCCTTTTTAAAACGATTCCGTGCGGCTTCCATGGGCAGAATATCTAGACTAAATAAACCGACAAGTCATTTGACTATTGTAGTGAGTGACGAGTCATAGAAAGGGCAACTTGGGTCAAAAAACACATCCAGTAGGTTTCCGACTTTCAGTTAATAAAAACTGGAGGTCAAATTGGTTTGCAGGTGCGAATTTTCCAAGCGAATTGCAAGAGGACGTTCAAATAAGAAAATACTTGAATCATAGGCTTCCAAATGCTGGAATATCAAGAGTTGAGATAAGTAGAACTAGTAAAATTGTAACAGTAACAATCTTTACTGCTCGTCCTGGAATTGTAATAGGTAAAGGTGGTGAGGAAGTCACTAGACTCAAAGCAGAGGTTGCACAACTAACTGAAAAAGAAGTGCAAATAAATATATCAGAAATTAAGAGGCCAGAACTAGACGCTGCGCTTGTAGGTGCAAATATAGCTCATCAATTAATAAAAAAAATAAGCTATCGCCGTGTTGTGAGTAAAGCTATACAAGCTACAATGCGAATGGGCGCACAGGGCATAAGGGTAAACGTTGCAGGACGACTTGGTGGATCTGAAATAGCAAGAAGTGAAAAGTTTGCAGATGGAAGAATTCCTCTACATACCCTGCGTGCGGATATTGATTATGCGCTTACTGAAGCACGCACAACATATGGGATCATAGGAATAAAAGTTTGGATTTGTTTAGGGATGCAAAAAAATGCTTGAGCCAAAAAAAGTAAAATTCCGCAGACACCATCGGGGAAATAGAAAAGGAATGGCTAGTCGTGGGAGCCATATTGCCTTTGGAAGTTATGGCCTAAAAGCTACAGAGGCAGGTTGGGTTACGGCACGACAGATTGAAGCTGCCCGAATAACAATTTCTCGTGTAGTTCGAAAAACAGGAAAAATGTGGATACGGATATTCCCTGATAAGCCGATAACTAAAAAACCAGCCGAGACACGGATGGGCAAAGGAAAGGGTACTCCTGAATATTGGGTGGCAGTTGTGAAACCTGGGCGGGTATTGTTTGAGGTTGAAGGAGTAAGCAAAGAAGAGGCTGAAGAAGGATTTCGTAATGCAGGACATAAACTGCCTATTAAAACAAGGTTTGCTGTAAGGAGAGAAATTTAGAGAATATGAGGAAAAGTGAATTAACTGAAATGACAGTTTCCGAATTAGAAACTAAACTACAAGACAACTCTGAATCCTTGCAAAATTTTCGTTTTCAGAAGGCTTTACAACAATTAGAGAATCCCGTACAGATTAAGCATGTTAAAAAGGAAATTGCACAGGTCAAAACTTTATTAAAAGAATACGAATTAGGTATACGTACCGAAGGACAGGATAACCTATAAAATGTCAGATATGCGTAAAAGGCAAAAATTGATGGGCGAAATTGTAGCTGACAAAATGGATAAAACTGTTGTTGTAAAAGTTACCAAAAAGGTTCCCCATCCAGTTTATGGTAAATATGTGAAACGATCGAAGAAATATCTTGCTCATATTGGTGGAGTTGATGCAAAAGAAGGTAATATTGTTGAAATATCGGCTATTGCTCCCAAAAGTAAAAATAAACGTTGGCAAGTAAGTAGAGTTCTTAGGTAAATAATTTAGATTTGGATAAATTTTGTGATACAACAAGAAACCAGACTAAAGGTTGCAGACAATTCCGGAGCGAAAGAGGTATTGTGCTTCAAGATATTAGGCGGTTCTAGGCGTCGCTATGCTTCTATAGGTGATTTAATCGTAGTTACGGTAAAAAATGCTATTCCTGGTGGAATGGTAAAAAAAGGTGAGGTAACCCGTGCAGTTGTTGTTCGGACTAGAAAAGAAGTAAGACGTAAAGATGGTTCGTACATTAGATTTGATGATAATGCCGCGGTATTATTAACAAGCGCAGGAGAGCCAAGAGGCACCAGAATCTTCGGTCCTGTGGCTCGAGAATTGCGTGATGGTGGTTATATGAAAATTGTTTCAATGGCCTCGGAGGTAATGTAATGCGCATTCGTAAAGGAATGAAAGTTCGTGTAATTAGAGGTAATCACAAAAGTTCAGAAGGAAAGATACTTTTTGTTTTTCCTAAAGAAAACAAAGCTATAGTTGAAGGTGTTAATTTTATTAAACGGGCGGTACGGCCTACTCAGGATAATCCTAGCGGTGGATATACTGAAAAAGAAGCACCAATCCATTTATCAAATCTTATGGTAGTTCAAAAAGGTCAAACTACTCGGATAGGATTTAAAGTCCTTGAGGATGGATCAAAAGTGAGGATCGGGAAAAAGACCGGCGAAGAAATTGAGTTATAATTATGGCACAAGAAAGTAAAACAGTTAAGAAAAAAGATCGCAAGGCTAAAAAGAAGACTACGCAGCCAATGACTATTGACTATATACCAAATTTACAAAAAAGATATATAAATGATGTAATACCCAATTTAACAAAAAGATTTAATTATATGAATATCATGGAAGTCCCAAAACTAACAACGATATCAATAAATATGGGTGTTGGAGATGCGAAAGTGAATCCAAAAGCTCTTGAAAGTGCAGTTGATGAGCTAACAAGGATTTCTGGCCAAAAGCCTGTGATTACTCTTTCAAAAAAGGATATTTCAAATTTTAAGATTCGTAGAGGGTTTCCTGTCGGTTGTAAAGTGACAATGCGCGGCAACAGAATGTATGAATTTTTTGAACGTTTAATAACTGTAGCCCTACCAAGAACGAGAGATTTTAGGGGTCTTTCATTTAAATCTTTCGATAAAAGAGGTAATTTTAATTTCGGTGTAAGGGAGCAAATAATTTTTACTGAAATTAATTATGATAAAATTGATAGCATAAGAGGTATGGATATTAATATTACGACTACCGCGAATAGCAATGATGAGGCCTATTGGTTGTTAAAAGAATTTGGATTTCCTTTAATGGAAAAGCCGCGAAAATCAGAAGAAACTATTGAGGTCGCCTAATGGCTAAAAAATCTTTAATATATAAATCCAAAAGAAAACCGAAATTCTCAACAAGGGGTTACAATCGGTGTTTCAATTGTGGGCGTCCTGCTGGATTTATGCGAAAATTTGGTTTATGCAGGATTTGTTTTCGAGAAATGGCCTTAAAGGGTGAAATACCCGGTGTTACAAAAGCGAGTTGGTAGGGGATGAATTTGATATGACTATGACCGATCCCACAGCAGATTTACTCACTCGTATTCGTAATGGCTTAGCCGTTAATAAGCGCTGGGTTGATGTTCCTTCTTCAAAAATGAAAAAAAGAATTGTATTTATTCTAAAAGAAGAAAGCTATATCGAAGATTTTTTATTCATTAAAGATGATATTAATGAATTCATTCGAATATTTCTCAAATATGATTATCAAGGTAAACCTGTAATTACCAGAATAAACAGGGTCAGTAAGCCAGGGTACCGAGTTTATGTAGAATGTTCAAAAATACCTCGTGTACTTGATGGCCTTGGAGTCTCAATACTATCTACTTCAAAAGGTGTAATTTCGAATAAGGTTGCTAAAAAATTAGGGATCGGTGGCGAAGTTATATGTAATGTATGGTAATTGAATGTCAAGAATAGGAAAACAACCAATTTCAATACCTGAAGGGGTCAATATAGATGTTAAGGGAAGTTTGGTAACTGTGAAAGGACCTAAGGGCTCTTTGGATATCGATGTTCATAAGGATATGGTTTTGAATGTTAAAGATGGTTCTTTAAGTGTTGTAAGACCATCGGATAATCGTGGCCATAGATCTTTGCATGGCACGACCCGCATGATCTTGCATAATGGTGTTATTGGTGTATCAGATGGATTTGAAAAAGAACTGGAAATTCATGGAGTTGGATATCAGGCAAAAATGCAGAAAAATCGATTAATACTTACTTTAGGGTTTTCTCATGAAATTCATTTTGATCCCCCTGAAGAAATTTCAATAACAGCAAATCGTACTGAAATAAAAGTATCCGGAATTGACAAACAGTTAGTAGGTGAAGTCTCTGCCAAGATCAGGTCTTTTAGGAAGCCAGAACCGTATAAAGGAAAAGGTATCCGTTATAAAGGTGAGTATGTTAGATCTAAGCAAGGAAAGACAGTTGGTGGAGGTGAAGATTGAGCAAGTTAACAAAAATAAAAGCCAGGAGTTTGCGTCGTAGAAACCGCAGTAAACGTAAAATTAAAGATATGTCTGATTATCCTAGAATGGTGGTAAGTCGCAGTTTAAAAAATATACAAGCACAGATAATTGATGATTTTACTGGTAAAACATTAGTATCTGTCACGTCCTCAGATAAAAGTATTAGAGCTGATATTGGTAAGGCGAAGGGTAAGACTGAGCAAAGTAAAATTGTTGGAACCGCAATCGCAAAGAAAGCCAAAGAAAAGAAAATTAAACAGGTTTGGTTTGATCGAAATGGTTACCCTTATACAGGTCGTGTTCGTGCAATGGCGGATGCGGCTAGAAAAACTGGATTGAAATTCTAGTAAAGGAGAGAAAGTTGCCAATAATTAATCCAGCAGAATTAGACCTTAAAGAAGAAGCAGTTGTTCGTATCAATCGTGTCGCAAAAGTTACGTCCAGAGGTAAAAGATTTAGTTTCTCTACTATAGTTGTTGTTGGCGATGGTATGGGTCATATAGGTGTGGGATTAGGCAAAGCAAATGAAGTTATATCTAGTATTTCGAAAGCGAAGGATAAAGCAAAGCGGAACATCTTCAAATCGACTATCATTAATGGTACTATTCCTCATAAAATCGTTGGCAGGTACGGATCAAGTAGGGTTTTATTAAAACCTGCCGCACCAGGTACTGGTATTATAGCAGGTGCTCCAGTACGTGCTGTGATGGAACAAGTTGGAGTAAAGAATATTTTAACTAAAAGATATGGATCTAGTAATCCAATGAACATTGTTAGGGCGGCAATTAATGCACTGGAAAATTTGCAAGATGCTGTTAAAATTGCAAATAAGCGTGGTATAAAAATAAAAGATGTATTTACCTGATATGGCGGAAACAAAAAAACAGATGCTCAAGATTACTCAGGTTAAGAGCAGGATTGGCTATAAGAAAAAAGCTAAGGCTACTTTAGATGCAATGGGCTTAAAAAAAATGAACCAGTCTGTAGAATTACCGGATAATCCAGCAATAAGGGGCATGATAAAAAATATTAAATACCTTATTAAAGTAGAAGATAAATAATGAAACTACATACTTTAAAGACAACTAAAGGTGCGACTCAGAGTAAAAAACGGCCTGGTCGGGGAAATGGCTCAGGTTTGGGGCGTACAGCTGGCCGAGGTGAAAAAGGATACCATGCCAGAAGTGGTAGCAAAAACCGTTCATGGTTCGAAGGTGGACAAATGCCGATCCATAGACGTTTACCTAAAAGAGGATTTTCTAATTCTCTATTTCGTAAAACATATCAGGTAGTAAACCTGAAAGCAATAAATGAGCTTGGTTTAGAGATCGTAGATTCACAAATATTGTATGAAAAAGGATTGGTGAGATCTGCTTTGCAGCCAATTAAAATTTTAGGCGATGGTAATATTGAAAGTTCAATAAAGATAACAGCTAGTGGTTTTAGCAAATCAGCAGTAAAAAAGATTGAGCAGGCAGGAGGCAGTGTCGAAGTACAGTGATTGAAAAAATAAAAAATATGTTCAATATACCTGAACTTAGAGGTAGAATTTTCTTCACTTTCGGCGTGCTAATTGTAGTTCGGGCGGGCGCGCATATTCCAATTCCAGGAATTAACAGTGATGCATTAATGGATGCATTTCGTGCAATGCAAAGTCAGAATACACTTTTAGGATTATTTAATATGTTCGCAGGTGGAGCGTTCGAAAAGGCTACACTTTTTGCATTAGGTATTATGCCATATATAACCACTTCGATTATTTTTCAATTAATGGGTAGCGTTGTTCCATATTTTCAACGCTTGCAGAAAGAGGGTGAAGAGGGAAGAAAGAAGTTAACTCAGTTGACAAGGTATGGTACGGTTGGTATCTCGATTCTGCAGGCATACAGCATTACAATTTTTCTAGAATCAATGACATCAAGTAATGGTATTTCAGTCGTTATAAACCCTGGTATTGGATTTAAATTTGTTGCCATGGTAAGTATAGTGACGGGGACTATGCTTTTAATGTGGCTTGGCGAAAGAATTACTGAGCGTGGAATAGGCAATGGAATTTCTCTTATAATTATGGTAGGAATTGTATCGGTACTACCAAGTGTAATATTAAGTGAAATCACCCAAATACGAGCTGGTCTAAGGGGAATTTTATCAGAGGTTATATTACTTGGAATCATGTTTGTAATTATCGCATTTGTAGTACGACTTACGCAAGGTACAAGGAAAATTCCAGTGCAGTATGCGAAACGTGTTGTTGGACGTAAGATTTATGGTGGACAAGCTACGCATATACCATTGCGTGTAAATACGGCAGGTGTAATGCCAATAATTTTTGCACAATCAGTAATGTTTATACCAAGTACAATCGCAATGTTTTTTCCTGAAAGCGAATTCATGCAAGGAATAACACGCTGGTTCTCTTTTGACCATCCATTCTACTGGGTTGTATTTGGTCTAATGATCATATTTTTCACATATTTTTATACGGCGATAGCATTCGATCCTGTTCAAGTTGCATCAAATATGAAACAGCATGGTGGCTTCATCCCTGGAGTGCGTCCAGGAAAAAAGACAGCCGAATTTATTGATAATATTTTAACGAGAGTTACACTTCCAGGTTCAATATTTCTTGCCGGAGTAGCAGTTTTTCCTTTTGTGTTGATGAACGTAATGAATGTAGGATATGACCTTGCATCTTTTTTTGGTGGTACGAGTTTATTGATTATTGTTGGTGTCGCCCTAGATACATTGCAACAAATTGAATCACATCTACTTATGCGGCATTATGACGGTTTTCTTTCCAAAGGAAAGATTCGAGGCAGGAGACGTATATAATGGTTAGAGTTAGAACACGAAGAGAAATCGAATATATTGCAGAAAGTGCTCAGATTGTTGCTGATACACTCGACATGCTTTCAACAAAAGTAACTATTGGTGTATCATTATTGGAACTGGACGCATTAGCTGAGGAATTTATTTGTTCTCGTGGCGCTCGTCCAGCCTTTAAAGGATATATGGGATTTCCATCAACATTATGTATTTCCGTAAATGACGAAGTTGTGCATGGTATTCCTTCTAATAGTAAACTTTCTGAAGGTCAAATTGTTGGAATTGATTGTGGTGCGGAAAAAAACGGATACTATGGCGATTCAGCGCGTACGTTTGCCGTTGGTAATGTTAGTGATAAAAACCGAGACTTGATGTCAATCACGGAAAAAGCGCTTACACTTGGTATTGAACAGGCAAAGCCTGGCAATTATGTGTCAGACATCGGCCATGCGATCCAATCTTTTGTAGAACCTAAAGGTTTTTCTATAGTACGTGAATTGGTCGGACATGGCATAGGTACACAACTGCATGAGGATCCCCAGGTACCAAACTATGGATCACCGGGTATGGGTGATGAGTTAAAAGAAGGTATGTGTCTTGCAATAGAGCCAATGATAAACTGCGGTCGAAAAGAAGTTTACACTGCCAAAGATGGTTGGACTATTAAAACAAAAGATGGTTATAATTCAGCGCACTTTGAACATACAATAGCTATTCGTGAAAATGGTCCTGAAATTTTATCAAAAAGTCAATTAAATGGCTAAAGAAAAACCTATAACAATCGATGGTGTAATCACGGAAACTTTACCTAGTGCTATGTTTAGGGTTGAAGTTGAAATTGGCGGTGAAAAACATGAGGTTTTAGCACATGTATCAGGAAAAATGAGAATGTATTACATTAAAATTCTTCCAGGTGATGTTGTGACTTTGGAAATATCGCCATATGATCTGAATCGCGGAAGAATTGTTTATAGACAAAAATAACATGAAAGTAAGACCATCAGTAAAAAAGATGTGCCCAAAATGTAAAATTATCAAACGTAAAGGTGTCGTGAGAGTAATATGCGACAACCCTAAGCATAAACAAAGACAAGGGTAGGGTAATACTGTGGCAAGAATTGCAGGTGTAGATATTCCCCGAGATAAGAAAGTACCTTATTCTTTAAGGTATATTTACGGGATTGGATTAACTACTGCTCAAAAAATTTGTGATAAAGCTAAAATTAGTCATGACAAAAGAGTGAAAGATCTGACTGAAAAACAGGTAGTAGCGATTCGTGATGTCATCACAAAAATGGAGTTGGTGATTGAAGGTGAGCATAGATCTGAGACTGCCATGAATATTAAACGTTTGCGTGATATTGGTAGCTATAAGGGAGTACGTCATCGTCGTGGTTTGCCAGTAAATGGTCAACGAACAAAAACAAATGCACGCACGAGAAAAGGTAGAAAAAAGACTGTTGGTATGGGTAAAAAAGCTTTAGAAAAATAGGGGTAACTGATTGGCTAAACCAAAACAAAAGAAGAAATCAAGGAAAAAAAAGGTCTCTGATCCAAGGGGATTCGCGAATATTAAAGCTACTTTTAATAACACTCATATTTCAGTAACAGACAAATTTGGAAATGTGATTGCCTGGGCAACAGCAGGTACTTCAGGGTTTAAAGGATCCCGCAAGAATACATCATATGCAGCTACAATTGCAGCTGAAAATGTAGCTAAGGAAGTAATTGGTATGGGAATGACATCCATAGATGTTCGAGTAAAAGGACCTGGGTCTGGAAGGGAATCAGCTGTGAGGTCTCTTGCAGCAGCAGGACTGTTAATAATGTCTATCAAAGATGTAACGCCATTACCACATAATGGTTGTAGGCCACCGAAAAGAAGAAGGGTATAGGAAAGAGGATAAATAATGGCAAAGCTAAAAACGCCTCGCGGGAAACTTGTCAGAAAATTTGGCGAAAATATTTTTGGTAATGGAAAATATGATCGCTTATTGAATCGAAAACCATATGGACCGGGACAGCACGGACAAGCCCGACGAAGAAGACCATCTAATTATGGTGTTCAATTACATGAAAAACAGAAAATAAAAATAATGTATGGTTTGTTGGAAAAACAATTTAGAGCATATTTTGCCAAAGCAGAAAAAATGAAAGGTGAAACAGGTACTAACCTAATGCAACTACTTGAAAGAAGGCTTGATAACGTTGTTTATAGAATTGGTTTTGCGTCTACTAGATCACAAGCAAGGCAATTAGTAAACCATGCACATTTCCTGGTTAATAATTCAAAGGTCAATATACCTAGCTATTTGGTTAAGGCTGGAGATAAGATTAAAGTACGCGATCGTAGTAAAAAATTAGATGTCATATTGGATTCTGTTAGACAGATAAAAGGTGACCTTGATTTACAATGGCTTGAGCTGGATAAGGCAAAGCTAACCGGTACTTTCATCGATATACCGGCACGAGAAGATATGGGCGTGATAGCTGATGAACAGCTCATAGTTGAATTGTATTCAAAATAAGAAACTAAAGGGTAATAAATAAAATGAATAAGAAACTCGACCTTAAAATAAAAGTTGATGAAAAGAATCTTACAAATACATTTGGTAAGTTTGTTATACAACCAATGGATCGGGGATATGGTATAACAATTGGTAATGCATTACGACGCGTACTGCTTACTTGCATACCAGGTGCGGCAATCACTAATGCAAAATTTGATAGTGTGCTGCACGAGTTTTCAAGTATCGAAGGAGTAAAAGAAGATGTATCGGATATAATACAAAACTTAAAAGGTGTGCGTTTTAAGCTCGATGAAAATGACCCTGAAAAGATAACTATAAAACTGGTAGGACCTTGCAAATTCACTGGTAGTGATATACAAAAAGCAAGTAATGAATTTAAGGTGTTAAATAAAACACATTACATTACAGAAATCAATGAAGGTACAACATTCAACATAGAAATAAAAATTGGTGTGGGTAAAGGATATATGCCCTCAGAATCAAATGAACTTCCAAATGCACCATTGGGTACAATAGCCATTGATAGCATATACAATCCAGTTACAAAGGTAAAATTTAATGTAACACCAGTGCCTGGCGCAAAAGAACCTATTGAAATTCTTACGCTAGAGGTCAATACGGATGGCTCAATAACGCCACAGGATGCTGTCAGTCATTCTTCTAGTATTCTGATTGAACAGCTACAAATTGTAGAATCAATCAGTAAACCTGAAGTACTTGAAATATCAGAGCCTATTAGTGACGAAGTAATGGAAATCCGAAAATTGTTGAGTTTGACCATAGATGAAATGGAACTTTCAGTACGGAGTCATAATTGTTTACAAGCGGCGGGCATCAAGTATATTTACGAATTAGTGAGTAAAGAAGAGAATGAGATGCTGAAATACAAGAATTTTGGTCGCAAGTCACTAACTGAATTGGTTGAAAAACTAGATCAAATGGGTCTTAGCTTTGGTATGGAAGTAGATAAATACTTGAAGGAAGAAGTATAATAAAGTGCGACATCGCAGAAAAGGTAAAAAACTTGGTGTAAATCCATCTCATCGACGTGCTTTGTTAGCTAACTTGGCTGAAAATTTAATAATTCATAAGCGCATTAAAACAACAGATGCGAGGGCCAAAGAGTTGCGTCGTTATATTGAACCGCTTGTAACTAAAGCAAAAAAAGGTGATATGAACTCAATTCGTATGATCGCAAGGAAAATTCGCCATAAGAATATCTTAAATATATTATTGAATGACATTGCACCAGTGTATGAAAAAAGGAATGGTGGTTACACACGCATAATAAAACTTGGTTTTAGAGATAATGATCGTGCATCTGTATCACTTATAGAATTTGTGGATATGGAAGGCACTAAAGAAATTGAAGAAACACCAGTCTCTAAAGAGACACAAGAGACGGAGTAAAATCATATTAGCTTAGCAGTAAAATATTTGAATCGTGTCATATTGAGGGCAATCATTTTGATTGCCCTTCTTTTTATGTCAATATTTTACCCTAGTCTTCTAGTTGCTGGTGAAGATGAGAAAGTATCACCATTAAACGATAGATATTTATGGGTTATCCGCGATGTTTTGAAGTCAAAAAGTTCCATAGATGATATGGTAAATTTTGCGATTGAAAAAAATATTAATCATCTATTTGTACAGGTAAGAGGACGTGGAGATTCTTTTTATGAATCTCAATTCATTTCAAGAAGTCAAATATTAACTGAAGGTGAGTTTGATCCGCTGGCATATTTACTGAATGCAGCAAATGGTAAGGGAATTAATATTCACGCCTGGGTAAATGTCTATTTTTTGTGGTCAAGTAAATCATTGCCCAAAAATGAACAACATATCTTACATATGCAGCAGCAATGGTTGGATACTACAGAAGAATGGCCAGTGGATGTTGGAAAACAGTTGGAAATGGTAGGAGTTAATAATAACAGCGAGGGATTATTTCTTTCCCCAAATCACCCAGATGTGAACGAATACTTAATTACAGTATTTCGAGAATTAATCACTAATTATGATATTGATGGTTTGCATCTTGATTATATTCGCTATCAAGATGCAGAATACGGAAGAAATCCGTATGCAATTGCCCGATTTAAAAGCAAATCAGGGAATGATCCTGGACCATGGTTTCTTGAGATGGAACGCAGTACAATTGCTAGCCAAAGATTAATCGCCAATATGAAACGATGGAATAACTTCAAAAGGAAAGCAGTCACTTCATTGGTTAAAGATACACGAGCATTAGTTGATGAAGTACGACCAGGTTGCATAATCTCTGCTGCAGTGAAACCTAATCTATATGTTGCTAGAGAGCGGTATTTTCAAGAGTGGAATGTCTGGCTTGCAGCGGGCTATTTGGATTGGGTAGTTCCGATGAATTATTCACCTAAGAAGCGTGAATTTGCAAGAAATATTGATGTTATAAATGATAATTTTCCTAAAAAGTACCGTGAAAAAATAATTATGGGAATTGCGCTTTATAATCAGACACCAAGTGAGGCGTCTGAGAAAATAAAACTTTCACGTTTGAGACAATTTCCTCGTATATCAGTATTTTCATATAATACAATGATTAAAGACCATCGCTACTCAGCAGTTTTTGATGAAGAAAATCATTGATATTTTTGTCAGTCTATTACTTACTTTTTATTAGCGAAGATTATTTTGAAAATTTTTAATAAAAATATCTAAATGGGAAAAATTATCCAAGCACCTCGGGGAAATCGTTTAAGTTGTAAAAACTGGCAGATTGAAGCACCTTATCGCATGATCCAAAATAATTTAGATCCCGATGTAGCAGAAGATCCTGAGAATTTAATTGTTTATGGCGGTAAAGGAAAAGCAGCCCGTAATTGGGATTGTTATAATACGATTCTTAAAAATCTTGAAAAATTAAATCAAGATGAAACGTTATTAATTCAATCGGGTAAACCGGTTGGTGTTATCAAAACTCATGAAACTGCTCCACGTGTATTAATAGCTAATTCAAATCTCGTACCTGAATGGGCAAATTGGGACCATTTTAATGAGTTGGATAAACGCGGGTTAATGATGTACGGACAGATGACTGCGGGATCCTGGATCTATATTGGAACACAAGGAATATTGCAGGGAACGTATGAAACATTTGCCGCAGCTGCAAAACAGCATTTTAACAATGATTTATCTGGTAAATTTGTTTTGACGGCAGGCCTGGGTGGTATGGGCGGTGCACAACCACTAGCTGTAACAATGAATAATGGCGTTATTTTAACAATAGAGATTGATTCTAAACGCATAGAAAAGCGTTTATCAACGAATTATCTAGAAGTAGCTACAGAATCACTCGATGACGCTGTTAATATGGTCCAGGACGCGATAAACAGTAAGAAACCATTATCTATTGGACTGCTGGGAAATGCTGCTGATATAGTACCAAAAATGGCCCAAATGGATATTATTCCTGATTTGGTCACAGACCAAACATCTGCACATGATGAATTGGATGGGTATATACCCAATGGAGTTACATATAATGAAGCCATTAGATTACGGAAATCTAATCCAGGGAAATATGTAAAAGAAAGCTATCGAGCAATTGCTGAACATTGTCGTGGAATACTGAAATTAATGGAAAAAGGTTCTATTTGTTTTGATTATGGTAATAATCTAAGAGGACAGGCGAAAAAAGCGGGTGTAAATAATGCATTTGATTTCCCTGGTTTTGTACCAGCTTATGTGCGACCATTATTTTGCGAAGGGAAGGGTCCATTTCGATGGGTAGCATTGTCAGGTGACAGCGAAGACATTTTTAAAACTGATGAGAAAATAATTGAACTATTTCATGAGGATAAAACGCTGATACGCTGGATTAAACTTGCTCAAGATAAAGTCCAATTTCAAGGACTGCCAGCCAGAATTTGTTGGCTTAACTATAAGCAACGCTCCATATTTGGTGTGGAACTAAATAATATGGTTGCTAGCGGTGAACTATCATCACCAGTAGTCATTGGTAGAGATCACCTTGATACTGGTTCAGTTGCATCTCCATACCGAGAGACTGAGTCAATGAAAGACGGTTCTGATGCAGTGGCAGATTGGCCATTACTAAATGCTCTTATAAATACTGCAAGTGGCGCTACCTGGGTTTCAATTCATCATGGAGGCGGAGTTGGTATGGGATTGGCAATACATGCTGGTCAAGTAATTTGCGCTGATGGTACTCCTGAAATGGAAAAACGAATTATGCGCGTGCTGAGCAATGACCCTGGACTTGGTATATTACGACATGCTGACGCTGGATATGAAGATGCAATTTCCAATGCTAAAAAATGGGATCTAGAAATCCCCATGGGAAACAAATAGACTAGTGCTAAACCTTACTAATATAGGACTTCTGGCAACTTATAATTCTAAAAACTCTGCAATCGAGAGAACACATGACTGTACAATTAGTATTGATGATGGAATTATTACCGATATAAATGGTGAGAACTTTAGTCCGAAGGAATCCATCGATTGTAATGGAAAGCTTGTGACTCCGGGTTTTGTGGATGCCCATACACACCCAGTGTTTGTCGATGGGAGGGAAAATGAATTTATGAGCAGACTGGCAGGTGCTTCCTACCAAGACATAGCAAAAGAGGGTGGTGGTATTAATTCCAGTATAGCGGCTGTTCGTAATGCCACTGAAATTGAATTATATGATAGAGTAATCAAACGTATGGATAAATTTATCAAGATGGGAACAACCACTTTGGAAGCTAAAAGCGGTTATGGATTGGACACTGAATCGGAATTGAAATCTCTACGGGTATTGGATCATTTAAACAGTGTACATGAAATTGATATTGTTTCTACGTTTCTTGGCGCGCATGCAATTCCACCAGAATTCAATGGTGATTCAAACGGTTATATTACTTTATTATGCAATGAAATGATTCCAGCTGTAGCTGAACAAGGAATTGCAAAATTTTGCGATGTATTTTGTGAAGAAGGTTATTTTAATGTAAATGATAGTAGAAAAATCCTTCAAACTGCTGCGCAGCATGACCTGATTCCCCGGCTTCATGCAGATGAATTCACAGATTCTGGAGCAGCGAGTTTAGCTGCAGAAATAGGAGCTATTTCTGCAGATCATTTAATGGTAGTGAATGACCAAGGTTTAAAGGATATGGCAAAAGCTGGAGTTACGGCAATTTTACTGCCTGGAACAACTTTCTTTTTAGGTGATCATTCATATGCACCCGCACGTAAAATGATTAGTGGAGGTATTAATGTTGCCCTGGCAACTGATTTTAATCCTGGAAGTTGCCATATCCAATCAATGCCATTTATAATCAGCCTGGCCTGTCTTTTTTTAGATTTAACAATAGATGAAGCGTTAAAAGCTGCTACTTGGACTGGTGCATGTGCTCTCAATGTAGAAGAAAATGTTGGGTCAATAGAGGTTGGTAAAAAAGCTGATTTTATTATTTGGGACCTAGATACACCAGAAGAAATTCCTTATAACTTGGCCTCTGTTCCAATACAAAATGTAATTAAGAATGGCAAATTAGTTATAAGACTTGATTAGCAATAGTTATGCCTGTAAACTCTCGCCTTAATTATAAAAATAAGGTCAGTGAAAATCATAAATAAATTATTTTTAGTCCTTTTTATTACCGTATTTGGGTCCGAAGTATTATTAGCAAATTATGCATTTTACCGACAGATTACTTCTACGTGTAAATCCTATCATATTGAAGTTTCATCAAATGAAATGTTACTTTCAACTGATAACAAAAACTTTGCCATAAACTTAACAAGTAGACGAAATAATTTTGAAATGATAATGCTTATAGGATTTGCTGCAGCCGGCAAAGCAATAATCCATCAAAAACATTTGCAAGGAACGATTAGTAATTATAATCCAGTTATTCCAGATCAGGTAAACGTTGTTGTTACTGTACCTATGGGTCGGGATAATACTATATTTTCTGCAGAGGCAAATACAACTCTAGTTCAAGAATTAGCCGATGGAACCTTAGACTCATCTGATTTTATGAGAAAAATAAAAGATTCAATTCAAACACTATAAGGAGGTATTATGTTAGACCCAACTAGTTTTTCTGGTTTACTTACTGAATATGGACGGGCTATTGGCTGGTCTATTACTGCTGCTATTGGTTTTTCATTTGGTGTCGGATTAGCAATCAAAGTATTTGATTGGTTATCTGCCGATATTGAGGAATGGGAAGAAATAAAAAAAGGGAATATGGGTGTTGCTTATATCTTTGTTTCCCTTATTGTAATGGTTGGCATTTTAGTTTATAAAGTAATTTAAACCGAGGAAACTATATAGAGTAGAAAGGGTTCATTTATGAACCCTTTTTGTTTTATACTAGAAAAAGTACAATAATAATTCCTGATATGGTGTTTAGAAAATTGACCATATCATTATCCACCATGAACAGACCAGATACGTGCATAGATGGTAGATTACAATGCTTTCTCTTTTCTGTAATATTGTTGCATTCCGCACATTGAAAATTTGCTTGAATTGATCCTCCTATTAACGAATCAATTAGACTACCAGCAGTACCAGTAATTATTATTATTCCTAAAAGTGATGTTGGTAATCCTAATTGTATACCTGTAACACCAATCACTGTTGCGCCTAAAACTGACCCTAAGGTTCCCAGTAATGATATGCCTCCTGACGTACCTTTTTCTACGGTTTTTAGTTTAGTAATATGAATTGGATTCCAAGGGCTTAATAGACCTATTTCGCTTGCCCATGTATCAGCGGTGGCAGCAGCAATTGCTGCCAGATATACAATAAAAAGCTGGTTGTTTGGATAATAAAAGTTTATTACGGATATAATAGTAGCAGCGCCACCATTTGCAATAACCTGGATGATATCTCTTTGTGAATTCTTTTGTAAGGTGTTTTCTATTTTTGGAAGTTTTGAAAGTGCGGATGAAAGAACGAAAAATATAAGTATCGGTGTAATCCACATAAAACCACCTGTACCAAAAATAATAATTCCCATTGCATAGGCAGAAAGGACTCCACTTTCACTGAGTGATTTGAATTTATAGGCACCATAGAACACAATTGCCGACGTAATGGCCCAGACCAGTAGATGATCAAGTGTACCATGAGTATAATTGATTAAAAAAATATCATAGCTTAAAGCAGCCATAATGGGTACAGAAAAGTTGTCAGACCCTTTGCTACTTACAGCTTCTGATAATGTTACCATCATAGCTACAAAACCACTGGCCCCAATCAAGATAGGCAGCGGAATGAAAAAAGCTGCGCCAAATAACCAAGCAAATAAGTCTGTACCTATGTATATAATCATAAAACTGGACAGGAACATACCCAAGCATCCTTCAACTGATTTGATATCTTCCCATATTTGAAATTGCCTTGGTTGTGTTGTACGTTCGCCTATAACCGCGGCGATTGTAT
>CAYYXU010000012.1:0-24668 GCA_964475645.1 uncultured bacterium
AATAAAATATCCCTAAACCAATAATCGTTTCCATGATTTGGGTTGGATATACAGTAATTAGATCACCAGAATCCCAACCAGATAAATCTACCCAAGGATAATTGTAAGTGAATGATTCGTATGTTGTTGGCGGTGAACCATTTTCAAAAGTCATACCAATAAAAATTCTTGTAGGCAGACCATAATCATCCCCAACAAAAAAACAACCAACTCGACCAATAGCGTAGCCTAAAATTAGTAGTGGCGCAACAATATCTGCGAAAGTTAACCAATGTAATTCATTCTTTTTTAACACAATAGTCACTCCCAAGGTTCCACCCATTAAACCTCCAAGGAAAACAAGCCCTGCACCGCTGAATATCATTCCTATGGGGTCAACAACTACACGATCATAATTCTCCAATAAATAATAGATCTTTGATCCAATAATTCCTCCAATCGCCGCCGCAGTAAGTATATCAGAAGCAAGTTTATCCCCATAACCCAACCGGCGCATTTCCTTTAGCAGTAATGCATAACATGTATAAAAGGCTACAACCAACATGAAGCCATACGAATAAATGGCCAGATGAAATTCAAAGCCCAAAAAGCGAATTATTCCAAAATCATGGATTACAGGCCACATTATAATTTTACTCCACAGCTTGCGCAATATTTATTGCCAATACCTGTTTTATTACCACATTCAGAACAATATTTTTTCCCATCGGAGATACTACTATAGTCTTTTTGGTTGTAAAAAATAATTCCCACAAGAATTGACAAAACACCTAAAACTGCAAATGGTTCCCATAATGGTAATCTATGTCTTTGTGGCACCACCTGCTTACTTTGCGCTTCTTCTGATTTGCCCTGGGAACGCTCGCTCAATAGTTGCTGTAGTAACACCATTGTTGTCTGCGTTGTATGATTTGTATAGGATATAGGTATTGTTTTAGCTGACATTGAGGGTAATTCGGTAACATGTATCTGATGAAATGTTATGCCATGCTGATCTTTATTAACAGTCGATTCCTGCACCAGGGTAAAATCTTGGGCAACCAGTGGTTCTTGAATAAAAATATGGAAATCATTCAAAGGTACAGTTACCTGTAATGTATAGTTGAATTTTCGTGTAATGGATGTATCAAATGGTACGTAAAAAATAAAGATTCGAAATTGTGTTTTATCAAGATCCAACCGTACCCAACTATCTGATTCTTTATGATTTATTGTTACAGGCAATACTTCAGATTCATCATTAGCGATTCCTGATACAAGAAATACTGAATCCGTTGTTGCCGGTACAACCATTTCCAATGCTAATGGTAGTGTGGATTCTTCCAATTTCCCATTCAATTCAACCATCACGCCACTGTAATAATATTCCGGATAAATGTAGACATCCAAATCTGATATAGGAGAAGTAGCAAGAACATTCTGATAAAATAGTATAACTATGTAAAGATATTTTCGCATCCAGGTTAAAAATTTATAATTACATACTTACCAAATCTAATATAATTATTGTAAACCAATCATAATTGCGTTGTAACAAGTGTAAGCACAATTAAATCATAGACTGTATGGGCATATGCTGCTGGTCCAAATCCACGTAAAACATAGATGATACCCAAAAATACACCAGCGATAAAACGCATCATGAATACTGGAAAATTTGGATCTTCACCATAATCACCCATAAAATGAAAAAGTGAGAACAGTGCGGCGGCAAAAATTATACCACTTGCTGTTTTGGCTATTGTTTTCCACTGAAAAATGAAACCAAGTATAGATCCAAAACCAGCGATAAGGATAACACGAAACACAAACTCCTCATAGATCCCAGCACCTATTGAGAGCACCACTTGCTGCAACATTGTACCGGTCGAATTGGCAATCAACAACGGCGTTGTGGATGCCATTAGGATGTACAAAGCAAATCCCCAACAAATACTTTCCAGAAACATCAAGATTAAATATTCTCCATGGATAGCAGTGGATTTAAGCGCTTTTTTCTGCCGCAAAAAGGCAACCATAAAGCCAATCATAAACGACGCACTGAACCCGTAAACACCATAAATACCAAACAAACCTAAAACTTGTCGCATAAGCACGTCTGCACCATTCCGGAGTATTACGATATCATTGACAGAAATGGTGAATACACCAATCTCATAAATAACAAATAGCGGAATAGTAAAAATGAAACTATAAAGGGGTGAGTTTGTCGTTGACCAATAACTGGAATTGTTCATCGATTAAGTCATAAATCATTTATCTATCTGTAACACCGCCAAGAGTGCTTCCTGCGGAATCTCAATCTTCCCAATCAATTTCATGCGTTTCTTCCCCTGCTTCTGTTTTTCCCAAAGTTTCCGCTTTCGAGTAATGTCGCCTCCATAACATTTTGCCGTTACATTCTTTTTTAATGCCTTTACTGTTGACCGGGCAATTACTTTTGTTCCCAATGAGGCCTGAATTGGAACATCAAAAAGTTGCCTCGGTATTAGTTCCTTTAATTTACTGCATAACGCGACTCCCCGATCATATGCATCGCTTGCATGGGTAATGATTGATAATGCATCCACCGGTTCGCCATTCAGCAAAATATCCAGTTTTTTTAAATCCCCTTGCCGGTAGTCAGCCAGTGTATAATCAAAAGACGCATAACCCCGGGTAGCTGATTTTAATTTATCATAGAAATCAAATATTATTTCAGACAGTGGGATATCGTAATGTAACTGAGCCTTATCCTTGGTTAAGTAATTAGTGTTTTTATAAATGCCCCGTTTACTTTGACATAGTTTCATAATCTTACCAATATATTCAACTGGCGTAATGATCTCCGATGCCATATATGGTTCTTTGATATCCTGAATATCGGAACTTGGCGGCATTTTGGCTGGTGTATCTACATCCACCTCTTGACCATTTTTTTGCACCACAAGGTACCGTGCATTTGGTGTTGTCGTAACTAAATTGACCTTAAATTCTCTTTCCAAACGTTCTTGGATGATTTCCATATGCAATAATCCAAGAAAACCACAGCGGAAACCAAACCCCAAAGCCTCACTGGTTTCAGGCTCATAGATAAGAGAAGCATCATTTAGCTTCAGTTTATCCAGTGCTTTACGTAACTGGTTATAATCATCACTTTCGGATGGGTATAAGCCTGAAAAAACCATAGGTTTTATATGCTTAAAACCTGGAAGCGGTTCTTCAGCCTTCTTTGGCTTTGTGGTTAGCGTATCGCCAGGTAATATATGGGCTACATCCCGGATATTAGCAATAACATAACCCACATCCCCTGCACGGAGCTCTTTGGCTTTTATCATATCCATAACAAAATGTCCCACTTCTGTTATCTCGTATTCATGGTTGTGACCAAAAAACCTCGCTGTTTCCCCAGGTTTCAGCACACCATCCACCACACGAACATAAGGTATTGCGCCACGGTAATTATTGTAGGTGGAATCAAAGATAAGTGCCCGTGTAGGGATATTAAAATTTTGCTGTGGAGCAGGTATTCTATTAATAATTGCATCAAAAATATCCTGTATGCCAATACCATCTTTTGCACTGGCTAAAATGATGTCCTTTTCGCTACAACCGATCAATTCAATAAGTTGCTGAGTGACTTCCCGTGTTTGAGCACTGGGTAAATCAACTTTATTTATGATCGGTACTATGCTCAAATTATTTTCAATAGCAAGATACGTGTTGCTAACGGTTTGCGCCTCAACACCTTGGGCCGCATCCACCAGTAATAATGCACCTTCACAGGCAGCCAATGAACGGGATACTTCATAAGAAAAATCTACATGGCCAGGCGTATCTATAAGATTTAGAATATATGATTTACCATCGTCGTAATGATAATGAATTTGGATAGGATGGCTCTTAATCGTGATACCTCGTTCACGTTCAAGGTCCATGCTATCCAACACTTGATCCTGCATATCCTTTTTGGCTACCGTTTTGGTGTCTTCTAATAAACGATCTGCTAAAGTTGATTTGCCATGATCAATATGGGCAATAATGCAAAAATTTCGTATATCCTTTCGAATCATAATTATGAAATTAAGCCACTCCTCAGGGATTGACTATTGAAAGTCGGTCATTTTTTCCAAAAGAAAACCAACCAATAATTATTGGGTTCATTTTTTGTTTTCTCGTAAGTTGATATATGGACTGGAATACCTTGTTCACCACAACATATCGAAACATTTTGGAAATCTTTCCTGCCGTAATGGCGAGTATAGCAATATTTATCCTATTCTGGATCAGTGGAGTCTTTACCCAATTTTTAATAATACGATTAGCCAACAAACGTGGGTTGAACCCAGAATTACTAAAACTCATCGGTCGGACAACAAAAATTGGTTTGATAATTTTTGGCCTCGTTACAGCGCTAGGAACAATTGGTATAAATGTATCAGCTTTAGTTGCAGGATTGGGGCTCACTGGTTTTGCCCTAGGTTTTGCTCTAAAGGATGTGGTGTCAAACTTAATTGCTGGTTCTATGATCCTACTGCATAGACCATTCAAAGTTCATGATATAATTGGTGTGGCTGGGCATGAGGGAAAAGTAATTGATATTGATTTGCGATATACAACGATCGAAGCTGATGGAAAAAAAGTTCTTATACCAAATTCTACTCTTTTTACGAAAGAGATTAGTATCCTGAATTAATCAGGGCGTGTATTTTTTCTGCGCCCGAAGCAAAATTAGATCCGCTTTTTGTGGCTCTCCGTCCTGGGCGACAGAAACAATTCGAATAGCTTCTACCAGCGGTATGTTTCTATTATCATAGTTGGCGTATAACGCATCGATGTGACCGGCAACAATATTCAGGTCATAGGTAACTCCCTGAGATATATGTTCATCTACGATGTCATAGAACCGATTAATATAATATGGCTGAACCCAGTATGGCTTACTCATATACTGTTTTTGCACTTCCTTTTCATGGTGCAGTTTCATCCGGGCAATCCCTCCATACGCACCATTTACAAAGGCAACTTTTTCCCCTTGAGTGAGCTTCGTCCAGTAATCAGCTGGTGCCTCTGATTGTCCTGATAAGATACTTACAAAAATGATCCCTATGCAAAAAATAGATGTTTGATATGATTTCAACTTCGCCTCCCCATAAAATGGTTTACTATTGGAATTCTGCGACCAAGCCCAAAAGCCTTTGAACTCACACGCAGTCCAGGCGCCGCCTGACGACGCTTGTATTCATTAATTGTGATCCTGCGATAAACATCATGAACGAGATCAGGGTCAGATCCATCTTTGATTAAGGCTGCTGGTGATTCGCGATTTTCAATAATACGGTCTACCAATGGACTGACAATATCATAATCAAAAGGATCCACCTGCTCTGGTGCAAGTTCAGCAGAAGGTGGCTTTTCGATACAATTCGCTGGAATTTTATCTTGACCAGCAACATTATTTACCCAATTCGCCAGTGCATAAACATCGGTCTTTGATAAATCTGAAATAACAGCAAGTCCACCACTCATATCACCATACAAAGTGCAATAACCCAGCGCCATTTCTGTTTTATTTCCCGTAGATAACACAAGCCAGTTAAACTTATTGCTTAATGCCATGAGCAAATTACCCCTCGTACGCGCTTGAACATTCTCTTCAGCTACATTACTTTCCGAACCATCAAAATGAGGACCCAGTGCATGGTCATACTCCGAAACAATTCCTTGAATTGTGATCGATCGAAAGTCAAAACCAAGGTTCTCTGCCAATTGTTGTGCATCAATTTTGCTATGATCGCTTGAGAAACGGGAAGGCATGGAAACACCATGCACATGTTCCTTTCCTAGTGCATCTGTAGCAATACATGCCACCAACGATGAATCGATTCCACCACTTAAGCCAATTACAGCTTCCTTGTGCCCCGTTTTCTTAAAATAATCACGTACACCGAGTACCAAACCAGAATACAATTCTCCTTCTCTGTTATCTGCAGGTAATGAAATTTTTATTTCTGTATCCGTATCAATATATACGATCTCCTCAGAAAAAATAGCGCCCAAACCTATTAGTTCTCCCGTATCATTCACCGCCAAAGACTGTCCATCAAAAATAAGTTCGCCCTGAGCGCCCACGAGATTGCAATAAAAGAAAGGTAATCCAGTAGATTGCGCTTTATTTTGGATAAGCCCCAACCTTTCTTTCAGTCGCAGTAAATGATATGGGGAAGCAGAAATATTCACTACAAATGCCGCACCCGCTTGCTGTAGTTCTGCCGTGACTTTTCGGTCATAATCCTCATCCCAAAGGTCCTCACAGATTTGAAGTCCTAGATTTACCTCTTGCCCCCCAATATCTACCTTGCATATTCCTAATTCAGATCCAGCACTAAAATAACGGTCTTCATCAAAGACATCATATGTGGGTAATAATATTTTATCATATCTAAAAAGCTGCTTACCATCTACACATAGAGTTGCAGAATTGTATAAATGGCCATTCTCACCATGGACATGGCCTACCACCAGGGGTATAGTCGCTTGGGAAGTAATTTCAGCTAGAATAGCCATATTTTCCCGCACAAAACCATCTTCATACAATAGATCAGCAATGGGATATCCGGTAATTACCATTTCTGGGAAGACGACCAATTCAGCCCCATGTTTAACGGCCTCACGATAATTACTTAGGATAAGTTTTTTATTTTCTTTAAAAGCACCCACTGTGGGATTAATCTGACAAAGAGCAATCCTCATTAAAATATAACCTTAAAGGTCGAATAGGTCTTGGTAGGCACGATCCATTGCAAGTCAACTCTGTCCACACGAGAATGGGGGGAACCTATATGTAGCCATCTTTCCAAGGATTTCAAATTATTTTCTTCACCCTCGGCTTCCAGATATACCGTTCCGCCTGGTATATTTTTCACCCAACCTGTTACTTTTAATTTTATGGCTTCTTGTCGAGTTGAGTCTCTGAACCATACTCCCTGTACTTTCCCAGAAACTGTAGCTTTGAATGCTTTCAAAATATTAATTATTTACTTTAAGTGTTATCTTTAATGAATTTTATTACTTCATTTGGATCATCAACATTTCGAAATTCATTCATCTTCCAACTGTGTAAACCAATAATCGGTTTTTCCAACTGTAACGCGTATGATATTTCTGATAATGTCCCGTATTTTCCGCTTATTGCCACGGCAACATCACAATTATATGCCAAAAGTGCATTGCGAGATATACCCATATTCGTTGCGACTGGTATCTTAATAAAATCATTCATTTCATCCAGCATAAATCCTTTTAAAATACCCACACAAATGCCACCACTATCACTAACACCTTTAGAAACTGCTTCCATTACACCCTTACCTCCACCACAATAGACAAGATAGTTTTCTTTAGCAAATAAGCATCCAAGTTTGTGTGCTTTCTGATAGATTTTATCACTTATTTGCCGACCACCAAAAACTGAAATGCGGGTCTGGTTAAAATTCATGGATCAAGACGATAAATAGTTCTGGGAAACGGAATTGTTTCACGGATATGTTTTATACCAGTGATCCAAGCCACTGTACGCTCAATACCTAACCCAAAACCGGAATGAGGCACGGACCCATATTTACGTAGATCTAAATACCAACCGAAATCTTTCATGTCTAAATCATGTTCTTTGATCCTGTTCTCCAGAATCGCCAAATCATCTTCTCGTTGTCCACCGCCAATAATTTCACCGTATCCTTCCGGAGCAAGCATATCTAAACCAAGCGCTAGGTCATCATTCTTATCATCACGTTTCATGTAGAAAGCCTTTATCTTTGCGGGCCACCGGTGTACCATTACTGGTTTATCATATTGGTCAGATATAGTTGTCTCATCAGTTCCGCCAAAGTCTGACCCATAGGTAAATTCTGACCCTTGATCCTCAAGTATCTTAGCTGCTTCATCATAAGTGATCCGTGGAAATGGTACTTTTACGTTTTCTAGCTTGGAAATATCTCTTTCCAGTGTTTTCAATTCTGTTTGACAGTATTTAAGGCAACTTTGCACAATATATTCCACAAACAGTTCTGCTAAATTCATATTATCATCAAGATTATAATAGGCCATTTCTGGCTCAACCATCCAAAATTCAGTGAGATGGCGTCTTGTCTTAGACTTCTCTGCTCTAAAAGTTGGGCCAAAACAATAGACCTTACCAAAACTGGCCGCTGTAGCTTCGGAATACAACTGTCCACTCTGGGTTAAATAGGCCGATCGTTCAAAATAATCAACAGCAAACAAGTTCGATGTACCCTCACAAGCATTGGCTGTAAAAATTGGTGCATCTATCAAGATAAAACCGTTATTGTCCAAAAAATCTCTACATGCTTTCACCACCTGGTGACGAATTTTCAATATGGCATGCTGTTTTTTTGAACGAATCCATAAATGCCTGTGATCCATGAGGAAAGATGTACCATGTTCCTTGGGTGTGATGGGATATTTTTCTGCAACCTGGTGCACTACAATATTTTTCACTAGTATTTCATGTCCACCGATTGAACGTGGTTCCTTTTTAACTACTCCTGTAACCGAAACAGATGATTCCTGCGTTAGAGATTTTTCCAAGCAAAAAATATCGTTAGGTGTGTCATCCCTGGTAACCACACACTGAGTCATACCTGTACCATCCCGCAATATGAGGAACCATATTTTCCCAACGGATCTGGTATTATATATCCAACCATTAAAAGTGGCTTCCTGATTTTCGTAATCTGCAATGTCAGATAAATATATGTTTTCCATTTATTCGAGGCATCCTTTCAAGCTAATAATTACCATGATGTCATGATTTCATTCAGTACATCTTGCGCTATTTTTTCTGCCGCTACTTTTGTAGCAAACTCCCTTGGGTCACCAAATTCATCTTCATCTTCACTATCAATCAAACCATCGCCATCATTATCAATTGTATCTGAACTAATATCTCCACTTATGCCGTAGGCCCCAAATCCTGAATATTGTTTTTTCAAAAGTACCTTATCCTCTTTGACATCAAACCATTCCAGATACATTGTAATAGTAAAACGGTATTCCGTGACAGCTTCCTCTTTTGTGTATGTGTACGGTGCATCTTTCACGCTAACTATCTTACCTCTCAAAATAGAATCAGCTTGGTCCTCCGATACAAGGCGAAGAATATTCTCCTTTGTGAACTCATTGACCATATTATCAGTCACTGCTTCAGACATACCGAATTCCGCAGTCTGGTTCTCAGCTAATGGAATAGCAATACTTTTAATATGCGGCGGAATTGATCCAGCCATGGAATAGTAAATACAGCCAACAAAAAACGGCAAAATCAATGTTGGGAGTACCGCTCTCATTCGTTCAGCGATTTGGGCAGCTTATTTTTCCGACCAAGTTCATAATCATTGATTTTACGATACAAAGTTCGTTCACTCATACCGAGCGACTTTGCTGCTTTACGACGATTGTTATTATAATATTGCAGTGTTCTAACAATCGCTTCCCGTTCAAGGTCCTCTAAATGCATGTCACCTATAGCATCATCCCGTACAAGTTTTTGACCTTCCTCATCTATATGCATATGGTCTTGCAGTCGCGTATTTTCTTCCGGAGGAAAAAATGATACGTTTGTTGGCGGCGTGTTAGGAGAATTACTTCCACCAATTAAATCCTTTATATGATTGACATCCTGTCGCAGCAATAACAATTGCCGGAGCATAAGTTCCCGCTCCGCCTGCTCGGAGGACTGGTTCACTAGTACTGGTAGGTTTTCATTTCTAATCTGTTGGAATGAACCAAGTTTTTCTTCTACCATTTCCATTGTGATTCGTAGACCTTTCTGTAGGATAAGGATACTTTCTACAAAATTTTTCAATTCGCGCACATTACCAGGCCAATTGTAGTTTTTCATGACCCGGATAGATTCAGGTACGAATCCTCGATAGGGTATATCATTTCCCCGTGTAAATTCAAGCGCAAATCGTTCCACCAGTAGTGAAATATCTTCGACACGCTGACGTAAAGGTGGTAAATTAACTTGTACGGTTTTTAACCGAAAATATAAATCCTGACGGAACTTGTTCTTTTCAACAAGTTCGTTAAGGTCTTTGTTTGTTGCTGCAATGACCCTTACATCCGTATATAGTGTCTTGGAATCACCGACCCGGATAAATTCTCCGGTTTCTGATACGCGCAGCAGCTTAACCTGTGTTTCCAAAGGAGTTTCACCAATTTCATCAAGGAAGATGGTACCATTATTAGCTGTTTCAAAATATCCTTTACGATCCTCATTTGCACCAGTAAATGCACCTTTTTTATGACCAAATAATTCACTTTCAATGATACCAGCAGGAATAGCACCACAATTCACTGTAACCATTTCATTCTGTGCACGGCGACTGAATTTATGGATAGCCTTGGCAACCATTTCTTTTCCTGTACCAGATTCACCACCGATAAGTACCGTTATATCAACAGGAGCAATCTGAGCGATCATTTCCATAACCTGACGTATCCCATCAGAGCTTCCGATGATTCCTGATGTAGATTGTATTTTTTCAATGTCAATCATAAGATCTAGGTTTTCTTAATCATTTTTGTAAATATTCCACATACTACTTAATAACGTTTCAAGGCTGGAATATTTAGGATCCCAGGCAAGTAAATCAAATGCCAACTTTGAGGTGGCTACTAATTTGGCAGGGTCACCCGGTCTTCTCTTCCCAATATCATAAGTTATATTTTTCCCCGATATTTCTTCCGCTTTTTTAATCACTTCAAGAACAGAATAACCTTCACCAGTAGCTAGATTGAGTGTTATACATTTATTATTTTTTGATAAATAATCGAGTGCTTTTACATGAGCAGTTGCCAGATCACTGACATGTATGTAATCGCGTACACCGGTTCCGTCAACCGTATTATAATCATTGCCAAATACTTCCATAGATTCTTTACGTCCACTAGCCAATTCCATAACTATAGGTAACAAATTGGCTGGATTTTGTTCCATACACCTGATTCTACCGGTAATATCATAACCAGCAGCATTGAAATATCGTAACGCAACATAACGTAATCCCGTTAGATCAGCATACCATTGCATGATTTGTTCAATGACTAGTTTTGTATAACCGTAAAAGTTTATTGGTTTTAGGTCATGAGCTTCATCCACAGGTAAATATTTTGGATAACCATAGACAGCAGCCGTGGATGAAAAAATAAGATCTTTTAAACCAAGTTCAGTCATAACATTTAAGAGATTTATGGTCCCATTTAAATTATTTTGAGAATATTTTGCTGGGTCAACCATCGACTCACCCGCAGCTTTGAATGCGGCCATATGTATTACTGCGTCAAATTCCTTTACCAACGATTTTTTTAAACAATTTTTATCCAGTGTTGAGCCTTCTATAAACTGTGCTCTATTATCCACATTACCCTTAAATCCTAAAGATAAATCATCATAAACGGTAACTTCATGACCCGCTTCAAGCAATTCAAGTGCAATATGGGAACCGATGTACCCTGCCCCACCAGTGACAAATACTTTCATTTAAAATATGCCCTCTAATTCCTTTTCCAGTTTTTGAACCTCATCACGAAGTTTTGCTGCTTTTTCAAATTCAAGATTTTCAGCCGCTTCCAACATTTCCTTCCGCATCATATCGACAGCTAGTTGTTTATCCATATTGCTAAAATCATCTCCCTTGCGGTTTTTTATAGGTTTATAGTTATCATCTTGTATCGAATTAGCCACAGCTGTAGTGGACATAATATCTTCAACGGATTTATAGATTGTCGTTGGAATTATACCCTTCTTTTGATTATATGACTTTTGTATTTCTCTACGGCGATCCGTTTCACGTAGCAGATGATCCATAGCTGCTGATACTTTATCTGCATATAGTATAACCATCCCCTCTTGATGACGAGCTGCCCGTCCAGCAACTTGCATTAATGATGTATGACTTCTAAGAAATCCTTGTTTGTCAGCATCCAAAACAGCTACAAGAGAAACCTCGGGTAAATCAAGCCCCTCGCGTAAAAGATTTATACCAACTAAGACATCAAACTCCCCTAAACGTAAGTCGCGTAAAATTTTCACACGCTCTAGGGAATCAATATCGCTATGCAAATATCTAACTCGTAAATTTACACCTTGTAAATACTCACTCAAATCTTCTGCCATACGCTTGGTTAAAGTAGTAACCAATGTGCGTTCATTACGTTGTACTCTTGAACGCGTTTCTCCAATCAAGTCATCTATTTGACCATGAGTCCCTCTTACTTCTACCTGTGGATCTAACAATCCGGTTGGGCGAATAATTTGCTCTACCACCTCACCGCCACATAATTCAAATTCCTTATCGGCAGGCGTAGCAGAAACATATACCAGTTGATTTTGCAACGGCATGAATTCGGTGACTTGTAAGGGTCTATTATCCATAGCGCTCGGCAGGCGAAAACCATGTTCTACCAACACCTCTTTACGGGCGCGGTCGCCATTATACATGCCTTTTATTTGGGGCAATGTCACATGAGATTCATCAATAATTGTTAAAAAGTTATCTGGGAAAAAATCAATCAATGTATAGGGCCTTTCTCCAGGTTTTCGTCCAGAAAAATAGCGGGAATAATTTTCTATTCCAGAACAATACCCGACCTCCATCATCATCTCTAAATCAAAGTTTGTACGTTGTTCTAGTCGTTGCGCTTCCAATAGTTTATCATTAGACCGTAATTCTTCCAACCGGTTAACAAGTTCCTTTCGAATTTCCATTGTGATCTGATTGATTGATTCTCTATCCGTAACAAAATGTTTGGCTGGATATACGAATTCATTGGCCATTTCCTTGGTGATTTCGCCAGTTAGAGGATTAAACCTTGTGACCGAATCAATAGTATCACCAAACATATCCAAACGGATGCCAACATCTTCGTAGGCCAGATATACTTCAATCACATCACCACGGACACGAAAGGTCCCTCGTTCAAAAACAGAATCATTGCGGTTATAATGAATATTTACCAGTTTATGGAAGAAATCCTTTCGATTCAGGTTGTCCCCTTTGTGAATTTGTATAACCTTATCACGATACTCCGCTGGTGATCCTATTCCATATATACAGGAAACAGAACTCACGACGATCACATCATCCCGTGCTAATAAGGAACTTGTGGCTTTTAGCCGTAGAATATCAATTTCCTCATTGACAGACATGTCCTTTTCAATAAATGTATCTGTAACAGGCATATAAGCTTCCGGCTGATAATAGTCGTAATAACTGATGAAGTATTCCACTGCATTATCAGGAAAAAGTAATTTGAATTCTCCATACAATTGGGCTGCTAGTGTTTTATTATGAGAAATAATCAACGTTGGTCGCTGCACATGCTGGATGACATTCGCCATAGTGAACGTTTTACCGGAACCAGTTATGCCAAGCAGCGTTTGATGTTTTGCATTATTGTTCAATCCAGACACAAGCGCTTTAATTGCCTGAGGTTGATCCCCTTCCGGGTTAAATTCACTTTGCAAATTAAACTCTGCCATAATGGCGAAATTACGACGGTATACTTACCGGTGTCAATGGCAGATATTTTTGTAATTTATTTCAAAATGGCTGAGTATTTCGCGGTAAATATTTATAAATTCCAACCCAAATTGTACTTATAAATGCGATTATCTATGGTTAAAGTTGTAAGGATATAATTATGACTGATAAACAACTTATTCTCTTTTATTTAATTAATGGGTTTGGGGGGCTTTGTGTGCTTGGATCCTATGCCCATGGATTAATTACAAACCCTTCAATCCGTGGTGAATTATGGGGAGCAATTCCGGATTCATTAAAAATATATTACACTATTTTTATGTTTTTGGCTGCAGGTGGGTATTTTTTCTTTACGGGATATATCTTAATCCATGTATCTACGGAATCCGTTAAAATGTTTGGCCGCTATGGATTTTGGGTGATAAACATGTTATATGCAGGTATAATAATACCATCCGCAATCTGGATTTATCTGACTTTTGCCATGATTGAAAATCCTAATCCATTATTATGGACCACCATCAGGTTGGTTTTATTTACAGTGGGGTTTTCTTCAGTTGCGCTGTTGGCTTCATTTTTCACTTCAAATTTCGACCGCTCTAGCTGGTTGTATTTTGCCAGTATAATTAGTTTAATCTTCTTTTGTATCCAAACGATGCTTCTGGACGCCTTAATTTGGCCATATTATTACCCCAAATAACATATCGATGTCTTGAATACTACCTATTTTCAATATTATCTTCAAGAACGCTTCCGCTTTGAAAACATAATACCAGATTTAATTAATTGGAGTAAAATAATATGCTAAAGAAGAATTTACTGGTTTTCCCGCTACTAGTTGCACTTACTGCAAACGTCGTCAATGGGCAGGCTTTCAAAGGATATGGTGGATATATAGTCGGCCTTTGGTCAATTGACTGGACATCAATAAACGCGCAAATTTCTGAGGCCGCAACTGATTTTGGCATGGGCAAATTTGATCATACATTGATGTTAAATGGTGGTGGTGGTGCAGCGAATGTATATAATAACCTTTTTATTGGTGGTATGGGATTTGGCGGCAGTACGCATATCAATGGAGTAGATAGTTTAGGTGTAAATCGAGACATCACTATATCAACAGCATTAGGGGGGCCAATTGTAGAAGCAAATTTCCAACCCTACGGCAAGCTTGAAGTAATTCTAGGGACTGGATTACTTTTTGGTCAAGCAAGCATACGCGTAATCAAAGATTCGGGCACAAACAGTTGGGAAAATATATGGGAATCATTTGATACTCAGAATTCACCCAATTATTTAAATACAACAGCTGCTACTAAAGTTACAGTAATTAATCCTTATTTATCATTAAGGTATCCATTAATGCCCTGGTTTGGCTTTGATTTAAGTTTAGGATATAATCTTACCCTTTATGATCCAAATGGCTGGGAAGCTAATGGCGGACCATTGGCTGGGAAACAGGAATTGGGGTTGTCTAGACCCTTTTTTAGAATTTCACTATTATTTGGCGGCTAACAAGTAATTAATATTTTATTCTACTAACCTGCGAATTGATCCTCGTGCGCAATACCCAGGCTGAATTATAACCCATCTGTATCAAATCTTCCTGCAATGATTTTGCTGAATCTCGGTCAATAAAATCACCAACCCTTACTTTATAATTTGGCGCTTCAAAATCCACATACACACTATCATTGATGGTATTTTTCATAATTATAGCAAGACTATCTGCCCGCTCGATGTACCTTGTAGCCAGCACCTGGACACGGTAACCTTCTGATACAGATTGTGCTGGATCCAAAGAAAGTACAAATTCAAATGATGTAGAATCATCAAGAACGTTATTTATAATTACTGGCCAATTGGGCGGTATATCTTTGACGGTCTTATATTCAATTACCTGACTATCCTGAGCCAATAGATGGGCGCACAGCAGGATTAAGAAAACCAGTTTATGCATTAGAGTTTTAATAAAGATTTATGTGGAATCCATCCTTTTTTGCCATCCAATAATATGATTTCAAACCACCCTGGCTGAGATTGGGCAATATCAACTTTCAATCCTTCATGAATACGAAAAATAACTTTCTCATCGTGATCTAAGGGAGCCGATCGCACATTTACAACTGGGGACACAACAATACCTTCTTCCTTATCAGATAATTCCCAGTATCTATCCAATACCAAACCATGAATTAAAATAGCTAAAATCAAGAAAAAGATCTGTATTCTACCAGCAAAAACCATGTCTAAAATTCCAAATTCCTTAAAAAACCCAGCTAGAGCAAATAAGAGAATCATGAGGCCACCCCAGATAATCAAATCCTGTAACGTGTATTTATTCTTAAGCGAACTGTACCACTCAATAAAGAAATATCCCTGAGGTACCTCAATTCTATCCTGGACACGTGTATTTACAATATCCAAGTTATAGTTCAAGTCTTTATGACGAGGCAAAAATTGCAACCCCTTTTCATAGGCCCATACCGCATTACCAATATCTCCTAAACGATAAAATGTATTTCCCATGTTAAAATACAAGTCAGGATGTTCTACCTCCTCTAAAATTGCTGAATAAACATCTAATGCATATTCATATTTTTCAAAGCTGAAATAACGATTACCTAGCGCAAATAAACTATCAGCAGAAATTGTATCTGACCGCAATGAAACCATTGTCAACAAAATCATTCCGATTATTCGCATCATTTACTCGAATCTATTTTATGCAATATATTTTTCGCATCTTCAATAAGTGTCTCTTCTATACCTTCTGCTTCAGGACCATAACGACCAGCATCGCATAATTTCAACAAATCCACTAGTTTGGCCAGCGCTTTCGCTTCAACGATACCAATTAATGCTTGGTTGACAGACAGAGGATCCAAATGTTCGCTGGCAAGAAAAAACTTATCCTTTAGGTAGAGGTACATAACTTGAGTAACCTGTGCAAATGGATCTTCTTCGCGCTTTTTTAAACTTTTTAATGCCCGTTTCAAGGCCTTATTTGATTTTCGCATGGGCCTGTTTTCAATACGGTGCCCTTTAAAACGCGAAATTGGGATAGGTGCCACAAATAAAAGAGCAGCTAACACATACGAAGTCCACACCCAGATTGGTATTTTGGATTGATTGCGAGGTGTCCATAATGGCGTATCTGTAATATTATAGCGTATATCACTGCCTAATAATGATATTTCTTTTTTTGTAAAACCAGATGTACTACCCACAAAATCAATCTCACCTGGCATAATTTTTAAAACAATAGGTTTTGTTCCAGTGTTATTCCAAGACATATCTTTTGGATTAAAGTAAGATATCTGGACCCGGGGTAATTGATATTGACCTGCATTTCTGGGGATTAAAATATATTGCATACGCATTGTGCCTGTATACTGATCCCATAATTTCTCCTTTTCAAAAGAGGAAGTTGGGGGGAAAACATCCATATCTCCTGGGAAATTAATTTCAGGTAAACTGAACATATTAATATTACCAGTACCACGTAATTCTAAATTCAAAGTAATGGCTTCATTTACCTTGACCTGACTTGTATCAGTCCAAGACCTCAAATTAAAGTCACCAACGGCACCCGTAAAATCGGCTGGCTGCCCCTCTGGGTAGGTTTTTACCTTAATTTTAACAGGATCAGTACGAATTAATTTTTTGACAGTTCGTGTATTAAAACTATTGAAAAATGGGTCATCCCAAATGGATCTTCTTTTACCTTTTTGTTTTGTTCTAACTTGTGCAGTTACGCCCATAGGCGATATTTCTAAATTACCAGTTTTGGTAGGAAACAAGGCTACTTTGTAAAGGGTGGCTACTTGATATTCCATTCCTTTAATTGTTGTTCGATTGAAACGTGGTGGATTAGGTACGGAGAGGTCTTCTTGCCAAAAACCAACGCTTTTTGGATATTCAATATTTTCAAGGCCAAGCTGTAACCGGGTATACAATTTGTATGTAACGGTTACTTGTTCACCTACAAAGGCTTCACCTTTATCTATCTCTGTTAAGAGAAACAATTCGCCTGTACTGGCTACATTTCCTGATTTTTTAACACTGATCCGTATAGGATCAGTCTTGTATTTTGTTCTGCCAATGGATACAATTAACTCAGGTATAGTTAATGCACCAATACGATTTGGAGCCATTGTCCACGTAAAGCTTTTTGTCGAGGTAGATTTACCATTTACCCAAGAATAATTCGTTTGCTGGGCTGGGCCGCTTACGATGGTAAAGTTATCTAACATTGCTGATATGTTGACGGAGGGCATCTTATCAGTGTCCACTGCTTCAATTTTAAAGGTAAAAGTTTCATTCATTGTGATGGTATTTGCATCAACAGTAGCACGCACCGTACCAGCAATAATCGGGTTTACCAGCAATATGCAGTACCCAAATAATTGTAGTTTTTTTATGGTCAAACCGTTCACCAGTCTTTTTCTAATTTCCGCCTTTTTGTACGAGACATCTGCTGCTTTTTATTGATTTTTTCATCCTTCTTTAAAGCGTCAAGGATAGCTGCAGCATTTTGTTTATCTTGAGATTCTTGTTTTTCATTTTCTGCCATATTCTGTTGTTGTTGCTGAGGTTGATCCTCTTGTTGGTTCTCATTTTGATTAGACTGCTGTTCACTTTCTTCCTCATCTGAAGAATCATTCTTTGCATTTTGTTCTTGTTGTTGGTCTTGTTTTTTTTGATCTCCTGTTTGTTCATCATCATTATTATTCTCGTCTTGATTCTGATCTTGGTCTTGATTTTGTTGTTGCTGTTGCTTCTGAAGCTGAAATTTTATTAATTCATAATTGATTTTAGCATCCAAATCACTGGGGTCTAATTCCAGAGATTTTCTGAAAAAAGCCAAGCTTTCCTCCAGACGTTGATTTTGGGCTAGAATGTTAGCCATGTTATAGTATGCGCTAGATTTCAGTTCGTTATTATCTGTACCCAACGCAGTTTCAAAGCCTTTCATTGCGACTTCATAATCCTTTTGCTGGAAAGCTGTTGATCCTAAACCAAAATTTGCAGCGGGATCATCATTCCTATCCATTATAACGGACTCATAATATTGACGAGCTTTTTCGAATTCATTATTATTATAATAATCTATTCCTTTATCTGCACCAATGCTTATCGATACAAAAAATAAAAGGCAAAACCTGAATAGAATTTTATTCAAAGCTGTCATCCTTTGATTCTATCTTGGTTTTACGTGTTGGTAAAACCATTCCAGAGATTAATAATAACAATGAAACCATAGCAAACGACTGATAGCGATCTTCAAATTCAGAATAAATGTGGGTTTGAATTGATCGTTTCTCCATACTATCAATAGCCTGCATGATTTCTCTATACTTAGCTTCCCGATTATTGAAACGGGTGTAAATACCATCACCCGCATCTGCTAGTTCAGTCAACATTGCTTCATTAAGTTTTGAAGTGATCAAAATTCCTTTTTTATCCCGTTTGTAAGAACTGTTTCCAGTCTTATCATTTATCGGTATTAAAGATCCTTTTAATGTACCTACGCCAACTGCATGGGCTATGATCCCCGATTCAGACGCTTTTGCAACCAATTCAACAGCAGCTCCCTCGTGATCCTCCCCATCAGTAACAAGAACCATGACTTTATATTTTTCGTTATCCTCATGAAATGCACTTATGGCGGTACGCAAAGCAGTACTGAGATCCGTCCCCTGTGAAGGAATCATTTTGGTCTCAATCGCATCTAAAAACAATTGAGCTGCTTCATAATCAGAAGTAAGTGGTAAATAAAGGTGACTAGATCCCGCAAATACGATTAACCCTACGCGATCGCCTTGTAACTGATCAATCATTTGAGATATTTCAAATTTGGCTTTTTCCAAACGACTAGGTTTTACATCCTGGGCATTCATGCTTTCAGAAACATCTATCGCAAACACCAGATCAATACCTTTTCGTTCAACAGGCGCCACTCTAGTGCCAATTTGTGGGCCTGAAGCTGCAAAAATAAGAAAAATTAATCCGCTAAAGGTTAAACGGTGTTTCCATGCCCAACGATTTAGATCCAATCGTCTGAAAAGATTTTCTTTTATATGCGGTTCCGTTTCATTCCAAATCAAGTCATTATATTGTTTGCGGATTATCCATAATACCCAGACCAAGGCTAGAAATCCATAAAATGATAATACGATCGGGAATCTGAAATCTATCATGTTTGCTGTCTAAATATTGATCGTGTTAATGTTTCAGTCCCAACCCCTAACATTAGTGCAGGTATCAGTAACCAGCCAAACAACTCTTCATATCGTGTATAACTTTTCACTTCGATTTCAGTACGCTCCATATCATTAATTTGCTGATATATTTCCTTTAACATGTCTTTATCTCGGGCGCGAAAATATCGTCCACCAGTAGTTTTGGCAATTGCCTTTAACGTTTCTTCGTCAATTTCATTTACCATGCGCCCAACCCCTGGAATATAAGTCAAAGATTGATCCGTCGCTGCACCTATGGTATAGATTTTAATATCAAATTCACTAGCTAGGTCTGCCGCTGTCGTAGGATCAAGTTCGCCAGCATTATTACTACCATCAGAAAGCAGGATCATCACTTTACTTTTTGCTTCACTAGAACGTAAACGATTGGTTGCATTAGCAATGGCCATACCTATGGCAGTGCCATCATATTCTTTTTCCGCAACTCGAACATCATTTAATAAGGAAACAAGTACATCTTTATCGGTCGTTAAAGGACATTGAATAAAGGTTTCTCCTGCAAAAACCAATAATCCTATTCGATCACCAGCTCTATTTTCAATAAATTGTTGTGCTGCAGTTTTCACAGCTTCAAGTCTGTTTGGTTGAAAATCCTCCGCTAGCATACTACTACTTATATCCAAAACCATAATAATATCCACCACATCAACAGTGGTCATCTGCAACTTGTCTATCTTTCTTGGTCGCGCAATACCAATAATGATCAATGAAACTGTAATTATTTTAAGAACAAATACAGTTATTGATCTTTTGTTACCGCGCTTACGAAAATGATTAGAAAACAACTTGGAAGAGGATATCCGCATTGAGCCTTCTAGGGAATTACCCTTGTATTTGTGCCACCAAATAATAATCGGAATGCATAATAATCCTGCAATCATCCAGGGATGAACAAATTCAATCATGGTACATTTATATGGATTTTATTTTGGCAAAATAATATAATTAATTTCACTACGATAAATTAAGCAGAAAGTTTCCTTTCAGTTCACTTTCATAAAACGATATCGAGTTGCATTAATTACCAATACAATTTTGTACTAGTATTTATAAGATAATAGAACGTTAAATAGTTGAATTATTCCTCTGGTTTTTTGTCGGTTGAATTTATGGATTCTGCTGCATCATCCAATTCTTGCTTAGCATCATCTACAGCACCCTTAAATTCGCGAATCCCTTGGCCAAGACCGCGGGCAAGTTCAGGTATGCGTTTTGCACCAAACAATAAAAGGACAACAAGAGCAATTATGACCCATTCCCATCCACCAGGGACTGAAGCATATTTAATGGTAATTATTGGTTCTAACATGGTTTTTTCCTTATATATTCAATTCGAGTGATGAATTTAATAAATCCATACCTGCTTTACCTGTAAAAACGGAGAAAATAATATGCGGTCGCCAAACCAATGATACTGGCAAAGTTAATAGTGATTTCTAAACCAAACTTCAGTACGAACATCACTAGATCAAATGTAACTACACCAGTCGCATTGCCAAATAACCCCGCCAGGTCAAAATAAATACTAGTTAAGAAAAAATCCTTCACAACGCCAGTTGGTAATAAGAATCCTAGTAATTCACCAAGCAATGTCCCTATCATTGCTCCAAAAAATAGGACCAAAAAGATCAAACTTATAGATCTTGCTTTATTTACGTTCATATTCTATTGTTTTATAATTCAGTTTGTACTTCCGTTTCTTCTTCAAAACGATCGTGGTCAAGCATCCATTGAACAATGCTCCAAATTATGTAAAGTAAAAACAATGGAAATAAAACTAGCCCTCGAAATAATACTGCGGACAATATAACAAACATAACACCGATCAAATTTATTGTATTTGAACGACCCTTTTTCAGTGACAGCAAGGGGAATTTTGAGAATCGTATTTTGCTGATCATTAAAAAACCCAGTACTACAACCATCACAAGTGCAATTCTCGGATCTCCTAAATCCCCCCACAACTGGTGGTTAAACATCATAAATGTAACAATCATAATAGCAGTCATTGGCGTAGGCAAACCGATGAAATATGCTTTCGGGTTATCTTCTTGAATGAGATTAAACTTCGCTAATCGTATTGTACCAAATAATAATGGTATAAAACTTAATATTCCACCCACAATAGGTGGAAGACCCTGTACGTAAACAGAATAAATAATTAACGATGGAACAGTACAGAAAGATATTGTATCCGCAAAAGAATCAAATTCCGCTCCAAACCGGGACGGGATACCTAATAATCTGGCTAGTTTACCATCAAAAACATCAAAAAAACAGGCAAACAACACGAGCCAACCCGCTCGAATTGGGTCACCTTTCATTAAGAATCCAATTGCAAGAAATCCTAAGAACATATTCATTACTGTAAATATGCTCGGGATAAACTGTTTAGGTTTTTTCCGTACTTTTTTCATATCATTTTTCCAATTATCGTTTCTCCACCTTTCACTTTATCTCCCAAATCAACTTCAATCTGAACAGATTTAGGGAATATAATATCTGTTCTTGAACCAAACATAATAAATCCTAAACGGTCGCCTTTTACCATTTTAAGGTCTTTCTCTGCGTAACAACGTATTCTCCTGGCAATGATTCCTGCTATTTGATGGACACGATAAGTAATATTTGCCCCGCTAAAAAGTATTTCGGTTTTTTCATTTTCATCACTTGCTTTGTGATCATATGCGGCCAAAAACTTCCCAGGTATGTACTTAACGTCCTTTACAGTGCAGGTCATTGGCACCCTATTCACATGGACATTAAAAACGCTAAGGAATATGGATATCCGATTAGCGCTTTCCCCTATTTCACTATCGTTCACTTGATCAATAACAATGATCTTTCCGTCTGCAGGAGCGACAATCGATAATTCATCTACTGGTATTGAACGTACAGGATCGCGAAAAAAATTACAAGAGAATAGAAATAATAGACCAATAACAGCAAAAAAAACAAGTAAGCGCTCTGAATCATAGTAAAAACCAATCATCCCTGCAGTAAGTGTGGTGATTAATAAGGTAAAAAGGATGGTCCTTCCCTCAGGGGCCAACATTATTTATTGACCCGCCTTGCCCAGCGCCAGGATCTTGTTTATATAACGCCCATTCCGATATATCTGGATTTTAATCCTATCTCCCTGTCGTAAATCGCTTTCTTCTATAATGACTCTAAATTCATTAGTAGTCATTACCTTAACACCATTTACTTTCGTTATAATATCACCCTCTTTAATGCCAGAACGATCTGCCGTACTATTATCCTCGACCTCAATCACAATTAACCCATCTGATATTGACAATTCCATATATAATGCAATCCGTGGCGTCAATGGCTGCACCGTTATTCCTGTCTTATAACTGCGATCCACGCGACCAGTATTTTTCAACTCTTCAACTATACGTTTGGCCCGATTAATTGGTATGGCAAATCCAATACCAATCGATCCTTCAGAATAGGACGAACCAGTATAAATAAAAGTATTGATACCAATAACTTTACCCTTGCTATTTACCAGTGGTCCACCACTATTACCCATATTGATTGCGGCGTCTGTCTGAATCATATCCTTATAAACTTGGCCACCCTTCATTTCGCCAAAATTCATTTCCACCGCACTAATAATCCCTACAGTAGCAGTGGGCTGGTTATTAATTTCAAATAACCCCAAAGGATTACCAAGGGCAATTACCCATTCACCAATGATTAGATTATCAGAATTTGCCAAAGATGCATACGGAAAATCTTGCCCATCCAATTTTAACAGTGCAACATCAGATATATGGTCTATCCCAATTATCTCCGCGGAAAATTCCTTACCACCTTGCAATGATACAAATACTTCACTGGCATTTTCAACTACATGAGAATTTGTAATTACATAACCATCGGGACTAATTACAACACCGGAACCAGAACTCCGGGCTTTTCGTTTACGATAAAACATTTCTGGGAAAAAATAATTAAACCATGGATCTCCACCAAATGGTACAACAACATCCTGAATGACATTAATACTTGCGACTGTTGGCCCTATTTTTTCAATCGCCCGCGTAATAGCATTATGTCGAGAATCACTGATCTTATCTGCAGAAAGAAAACTGCAACATAATAGTACAGAAATGAAAATTCTAAATTTGATGTTATTCATAGCTAACATGATCTAGGACCAAACCATAAGCAGGGGCACGATAAATATGCACATCATGCTTGGGATGATTTAGCAAGTCTTTAAATTCCTTCATTGTATAATTACCATGACTTATTGCTACCATTGTGCCTACTAAGTAGCGCACCATATGGTGCAGAAATCGATTTGCTGACACATAATAATTTACAATCTTACTTGATTCCTGCCACTGAGATTGAAAAATAGTACAATTTGTGTTTTTAATGTCCCGACTCTTCTTTGAGAATGATAGAAAATCATGTTCGCCAACCAAAATTTTAGCAGCCTTATTTAATTTATTTAAATCAAGATTACCTGTATACCACATTGTATTTCTATTTAGTAGATATCTATCCAGTCTACAGCTATAAAAATAATCTCTGCGTAGAGCAGAAAAACGGGCATGAAAATCAGAATCAGTTACTTCAACCAAATTTACATGACAATCTTCTGGAAGATTACCATTCAATGCATCGCGTAATTCACAATTATCCATATCAGGTTCCATATCAAAATGAGCAACTTGTCCTAGGGCATGAACCCCTGCATCTGTCCGACCTGAGCCGGTGATGCGGACTAAATTACCATGATTTAATAAGGTTAGTACACGCTCTAATTCATCTTGAACAGTACGAGCAGATTTTTGTGATTGCCAACCAGAAAAGTTGGATCCATCATATTGGCAAA
>CAYYXU010000012.1:24768-27702 GCA_964475645.1 uncultured bacterium
CGAGCAGATTTTTGTGATTGCCAACCAGAAAAGTTGGATCCATCATATTGGCAAATTAACTTAAAGCGGGGCATGCAAGTTGATCAAAAAAAAACAGATGACCACTACTGCAAATTGCAGTAAATGCCAGGTGGTAAAGTAAGTTGCATTATAAACGCATCTAGGAAATGATTCTCCAAACCCACGTAATTGCATCGCCAAAGCTATCTCTTGAGATTTGCGCAGATTTACAACTAATAATATGGGTAAATCTTGCGCAGCCTGTGTTATTTTATTCCAGCGATTATTGTTTTGATTAAATCCAAGTGAGTCCCGTGATTGGCTTAACGTAATCCAATCACGCTGTAGGGATGGATAAAAACGCAATGTCATATCCAGAAAAAGAAAGAAATTCTCCATCCAGTTCCATTTTAGGCCAATTTGAAACCAAATTGACCGGAGCGCCAGTAGAAAATTCGGAGAGCCAACCGACTCAAAGTATAAACTCATGATACTTATCATTAAAACAATGCGCAGGAAAGCAAACCCTACTTCAACCATTGCTTGATAAATGGTTGCATCTGTAAAAAATACAGACACTGCCAAATAAATTATCGACATAAATGGAAAGAACAGAATAAATGGTTTTATACGGGAAAAAACGGCAAGGATGACTGTCCAATCAAATCCAGTTGTAAACACAAATATTCCGAAATAAATAGCCCATAAAGTAAGTGTATCTGCAAATAATACAGAAAAAGAAAACGTAAGAAAAAAAATGAAACTTACTAGGGGGTGTATATTCATTATTTAGATTAAAAATAAAAGTTTAAGGATAATCCCGTTTTATCTGTGTAAGGGTTATAATTAGCAGAAACTACAGTTTCTTTAATATTTGATATTTTTGAAAGGTATAATGCATCTATAGCAGAGACAATATGATTCAGAACAACGCCTCCAATGAAAAAGGAACCTCGTAGCATCCAACTATCACTGGCTATTCGCATATTTTCAAATCTTTCACGATTATCGTTTGAATCCCACGCCCAAGTCCAGGTATCATTATCTTCATAAAGAGCGTTGAAATCTCTCCAACGTAAATGTTCCTCATTGAATGCTAACAAGGACGAATAATTCCCGATATCCACCCAAAATTGTCTATCTTTTCCTACTGGACTAATGCCGGCATGCTCAGCGGCATATGCTTTAAATTCCGTATCTTGCCTCTTCGAAACAGAATAACTACCTAAGATCGCTAATAAGAGCATGGTTTCAGACAAAACAAAAATCCGCCCTCTAATTTGATTACCTAAGCTGTATTCTCCCCATCCAGGCAAAATCAATGATTTAACCACTGGCGAAATGAGTGGTTTTTGATAATCTGCTACAGAACCCAATTGCTGGGTGTACAATACCTGTGTTAGAACTATAGCTGTTACGATCTGTTTTTTATCCATCCTATCCCTAATAGTATGATTGAAATTAATGAACAAATGATCGCAAACAATTCCCCAAATCGCATGTAAAATGATTCTAAATCGCGAATTGGTATATCAGCCAAAATGATTTGTTGTTCATTATAAGGAATTTTTTCAGCAACCTCACCAGTCGGTAAAATAAGACCTGAAATACCTGTATTGGCGCTACGTGCGATCGCAACCCTATTTTCCACCGCACGGAGTCGAGCAATTTGAAAATGCTGATAAACTCCAGAAGTATGGCCGCACCAAGAATCATTTGTCTCAATCGATAAGAATTTTGCCCCGCGGCGAACAAACTCGCTAACAAAAGTTGGAATACTTGATTCATAGCAAATTAAATTTCCAAATGGAACACTGTCCACCTCGAATAATGTAAAATCACGGCCTGGTGTAAAGTTCCCTTGCCCAAAATTTAATCGTTTCAACATAGGAAACTTTTCTGAAAAAGGTATATATTCGGCAAAAGGCACTAAATGCATTTTATAATACATTTGCATTGATCCATCAGGCGTAAAATACAGCGCGCCATTATAATAATCTCTTTCATTATTATCACGATTTCTCCTATCGGGGGTGCCGGTGAGGAGTGGAATATCCGAATAACGAACTTTGTTTAGGATCGGGCGGCGAGCAGCGTAGTTTATGCGCAGATATACAGGCAATGCTGCTTCAGGCCATAGAATAAAATCGGGTTGTAAATCAATTGATGCAGTATGAAGCGAATCCATAATATCAAAAATTCTATCACGGAAATCTGCTTCCCATTTCTGATTCGGATCAATATTGGGCTGTACTATCGCAGTACTAATTTGATCAACAATATTTTCATTCCGAATTGATGAAATTCGATACACACCCAAAGACGAAATTAAAACCAATAATAAGGTAATTATTTGCAAAGAAGTTTTTAGGCCACTGCTTGACCCATAACCAGCATAAAGTATTGTATTAATCAGTACTATCCAGAAACTAATTCCCATTGAGCCTGTTACATCTGCAATTTGTACCAAGGGTAAACTAAAAGTTTGGGTCAGAGCTAAATTAATCCATGGAAATGCAAGTGGTCCAAAACTGCGTAAATATTCCATCCCAACCCAGAATATTGCTAATACTGCCAATCCGTATCCAGTCCGCTGATGGTACCAACTGGTGCACATACCAAAAATAATCCAATAGATACTGAGGTAAAGAACTGCTCCGGTTAATGATAAAAATACGGGAAATAAACCAGCACCACTATTCAACCCAAACCAATAAACGGTAATAATATTTACGGTAATCCCTGTCAAAAAGGACCACTTCGCACCTTCCGCTGTGGATGCATTACATAATAGATGAATCAGTGGTACTAAACCGAACCAAGCCAAAAAACCCATTGGTGAGGGCGGATAAGATACCCCTATGAGCACACCTGAAAGCAGAGCTAACTGCCATTTTGGAAGGTCAAGAAATTTATCCATAATCAGTGTCGATC
>CAYYXU010000013.1:0-27609 GCA_964475645.1 uncultured bacterium
CTTGATGCAGTTCCTCTACACGATTCTGCCATTCTTCTGGCAAAGCAGATTCCGTGTATTTCCCGCTACCATCCGTCTGGTAGGTTATTAATTCACTCCGTAATACATCTACTATTTGGTTGAATCCAGGACCCGCATTTATGGGTAACTGCATGGGAAATACATTTTTCCCAAAATGATCTTTTGTCTGTTGGACAATTTCATCAAATTTTGAGTGTTCACGATCTAAGCCATTAATCACCAAAACTTTGGGAATATTATTTTTTGTAGCATACGACCATACTTGTTCTGACCCTACTTCAACACCATTCACGGCATGCAGAAGAACGACAGCCATATCTACAACAGCAAGGGAACTAATTGCTTCACCTATGAAATCTAAATAGCCAGGCGTATCAATAATATTGAACTTCTTATCCATCCACTCTAGGTGTAATGGTGATGAGTGAATTGATATTTGTCGTTCATGCTCATCATGATGATAATCTGATATAGTATTTTGGTCCTCAATTGATCCCATACGGTTGATCTCTCCAGCGCAGGAAAGCATTGCTTCACAAAGTACTGTCTTACCAGATGCGCCATGCCCTACGACAGCGAAATTTCGTATATCTGCTGACTTAAATTCTTTCATTGTTTCCTCGGATTAATGTTCTAAAAAAGGGTAAGAATTGTAATTTAACTGGCTTTACAAATCAAGTGATTTCACGAATTATTAATTTTGAACTATTCGCTTTGAGAGCTCTCAATATATAATCGTAATGCAGGAACTAAATACACATCTGCCAGGTTTATTTTACCAAATTCCCTTGCTAATACTTTTAATCGCTGTTCCAGCGGTTTTCGTTTATTGAGCACAATAAAGTTTTCTTTTCTTATCAAACATGATCCACCAGAAAAATCACCTTTATCTTGTACAAGTTTGATGTTTAGCCGATTTGCCAATTCTTCAAACATAACGATTAATTCTTCAGGGCTTGATGCCATTTCTATAACAAATTTTCTTTCTTATCGTCCTGGATATATTTTACTACATTTTTTACTTCTTCAACTCGATCCTTAGCAACAACGAGTGTAGCATCATCTGTCGAGATAACTACAACATTATCTAGACCAAGCAAAGCAATAAACTGCCGATCAGATTGTACAAAGTTATTTACCCCTTCAATTATAAGCCCATCTCCACGGATTGTATTCCCATCTTTGTTCTTTGGGCTGATATCATGAATAATATTCCATGAACCTAAGTCACTCCATTCAAACTTGGCTTTGACTACAATAATATCCTTTGCTTTTTCCATAAGCCCGTAATCAATGGATTCTGGTTTGATTTCATTCCAAATATCATCAAAACTAACGCCTTTATTAATCCGTTTACTGATTTTATTGATTTGATCGTTTAATTCTGGCATATGGCTTTTGATATTTTTCATGAAAGTAGCAATACTCCAAATGAAGATGCCCCCATTCCATAAAAAATCTTTACTTTTCAAAAACCTCTTGGCCAGATCCAAGTGTGGTTTCTCCGCAAATGCCTTTACACTGTAGGCATTCATGTGTTCCATTTCACTCTTAGATTTATATTGTATATAACCATAAGCGATAGATGGAAACGTTGGTTGAATACCAATTGTCACCAAGCTATTATCCTTTTTGGCCAAAAACGAAGCAGTGTTTATCGCCTTCTCAAATTCTTTATATCCAACAATAAGATGATCAGCTGGAAAAACACCCATAATACTATTCTTATTCCGCTTAGCTATATGTAGTGCAGCCAAACTTATACAAGGTGCCGTATTTTTACCCTCTGGCTCTATGATAATATTTTCAGCAGGCACACCACTTACATGTTTTCTAATACTATCAGCTAAGTCCGCCCGCGTAACAATTAGAATGTCCTCTACATTATGTAATTTTCGCAGACGGTCTATAGTCATCTGCAGCATTGATTTTTCGCTCAAAATATTGAGCATCTGTTTTGGTCTGCTTTTTCGGCTATACGGCCAGAACCTAGTACCGCTACCACCTGCCATAATTACACAATACATTTTCAATATAGATCCTGGATATTTAATGATGACATTTCAATATCCCAGTTAGTTCGTATTTCAATTGTGTCAGGCATTACATAAAACCATTCTGCTGGTGTAAGAGGTTTTGCTGTACCAGTCGTATAAGTTTTGTCATTATTTCTATCAGAAAAAAGAGTTAAAGTATATCTGCCCTCTCGAATCTGGTTAAATTCTAATCGTTGTTGTGAATTTACGAAAGATAGATTTTTCTGTTCCGGATTTTCAATAGAATGTAAAACGGCTCCCAAAAGGGAATCTATCTGTCCGGCTATTGGTATATACAGACCCCCATAACCCTGATAATCTGTGGTTTTTATATTCACTGTTATTATGGAATCTTGCAACATTTGTCCCATATTTTCTAATGTATCACTTGCAAATATTTTTAAGGTATAATTTATTCTCGGTTCCCAATTATCCTGGGGCAGGATATTCACCCACATCGGATTAATATGAACAATTCTTTTACTAACGCTGATTGTGTCATTTTTGTATAATTCATAATCAAGCCCCCACTGAGGTATGGGTTCCGAAAATTTTAATTCCAGATATACTGTATCTTTATTAGCAGTTGGTGTAATCGTTACCACTTCTTTAGGTTTAATCAATTTTATGTGGTTTTTGCCATCCTGCGGTACGATCACAGAAACTGATGCTGAATCCAAAAACACCATATCATCTATAAATATATTCTTTATCTTGATTCTTATCTTACTTGAAATAGGAGATTTATCTGACCTAATTAAAATCAAAGAATTTGGATTTACAGGATCATGAAAACTAACAGGTGATTCAGTTGTTCCATCATCATATCCAAGTATTACAGAATAATGATCATGCAAATCATTTAATGGACGATTGAAAACTATTCTACCCCAATTCTTAGCATTCCATTCACCTCTTTGTAATCGTAACTGGGGTTGTTCTTTTTTCGTTATTACGTTTACCTGTGTGATGGATTGATCTTGGTCAAGCGCAATAATTTTTTGCCAAAAAAGTCCATACTCCATTCTGCGAGTATCAAGCGCTAATCCAGCCGCGCTTCTATCCAAAGCTAATAGTAAATAATTTCCTGCACTTAAGAATTGAAAATTATACATCCCTTTATTTGAAACATCAGTAAAATAATTTGGCATCATTTGGAAAGTATTTTCTAGGCTATCTTGCTTAATTACACGCCAAAGGTGTACTGACATTGGTCCATCACTCCAAACAATGCCAGAGATTGAACTGTTGTCAATTTTATCACCAGTACTGTAGGCTAAAAATTTTGCTTCGGCCATTTCCACACCATGTTCATCTTTAATATCACGACTCAGATTTATTACATAAGTCTTATTCTCCTCCAGATTATCTGGAAAATCAACAGTAAGATTTTTCCCGCGGGTATTTATTGATACCTCACCTTCAATATTAGGAAAAATGCGAATTCCCTTTTCAATGCTGGACTCATCCATATACTCTGAAAATTCTAACCGAATCTGCTCACCTTTATATTGTAAAGTTCCACTTGGTGGTTCTTCATAGACTAACTGTGGCGGTGTTGTGTCCTTTGGCCCACCGCTAGGGGGTTTAATAACGGCACAGGATCCAATAAAAAGCAGAATAATAATGGATACTAATCCACCGAAAAAAGGATACAATAAATTACGTACCCAACTCATATTGGTTTCAAATTTACAGGAATTTCCTCCTTAAATGTCATATTCGTTTTAGAAATACGCGTAGTAATACACCATACATGGACACCAGCTTTATGGGCATTAACCAGTGCTTTTCCAAATTTAGGATCGCGTTTCCACATAGGTTGAAAGGAATTTGCATCAGATCTTTGCACCACAAAAAGAACCCCTGCTTGAAACCCAGCTTCAACCAATGTCTGCAATGTTTGTACATGCCGTTTCCCCCTATCTGTCACTGCATCAGGAAATTCAGCAATCCCATTTTCAACATAAGTCGCTGACTTAACTTCCAAATAAAATGGGTCATTGGATTTGTCTTTTAGTAAAAAGTCAAAACGATGATTACCATATACAACTTCTGGTTTCACTAATTCAAAATTTTTTAGAAAAGATAATATCTTAGAATTAATACACTCTTTTACAAATTTATTGGGTAATGCAGAAACAAGTGAAACAAGTTCCCCATTATACTTAGCAAGAATTGTACTATAATCTGTTTTCCGATGTTTGGATGCAATTGCTTTCCGTAAATATAATTCTCTCCCTGGTGTAAGAATTTCACTCAGACGACCGGGGTCTGGCAAATGACTTTTAACAGACTTATTGCCTACTTTAACTATTGTCACAAATCGATTAGGTCGCTCAATAAAGCTACCCTTAATTAATGGTCCTGTAATTTTCACACCTGCAATTTCTATGTTTTTTTTAATAAATACTAGAATACGAGAAGATCAAATATTTCTATATAATTATGTAAATTTACGAAGTTAATAATCATGCCACTTGTACCATCCTATATAAAAAACTTATCCAGTTATAAACCCGGCTTACGGATAGATGATGTAAAGTATGAAAAGGGACTGGATCGAGCAATTAAACTTGCTTCCAATGAAAATTCTATGGGCCCGGCACCATTGGCAATTGCAGCAATAGAATCCGCTATGGAAAAAGTCAATCGTTACCCCGATTCTAATGGAATCGCACTACGCAATAAACTGGCGAAAAAATTTAATGTTAAAATAGAAAATGTAATAATTGGCGCTGGGTCAGAAGGCATAATGTCCAATATTTTGAGAACTTTTTTGTTGGGTGATGATGAGATTGTGGCTGCTGCGAATTCCTTTATCGGTTTCCGGGTTCTTGCTAATTCGACTGGCCGTTCTATTCACTGGGTACCAATGAAAAATCATCGCATTGATCTTGGTGGCATTGCAAAAAAAATAAATGATTATACAAAAATCATTTACGTAGCCAATCCTGATAATCCTATGGGTACCTATATAACAAAAGAAGAATTTGATGAATTTTATGCACATGTACCGAAGCGTGTTTTGGTCATTCTTGATGAAGCTTATTTTGAATTTGCAGCACATATAGAAGAATATCCTGATTCAATGAAATATCGATATGATAATGTTATTACGCTGCGAACCTTTTCAAAAGCATATGGTCTTGCAGGATTACGGATAGGCTATGGATTTTCGCACGAAACTCTTATTAATAATTTGTTGAAAGTTAAGGTCCCCTTTGAACCATCATATTTTGCCCAAGTTGCAGGCTGCGCTGCATTAGATGACAACAAATTTATGGGAGAAACAATTAAATTAAATATAAATGAAATGTCAAAAATTGAAAGTAGCATAGATGCTCTTGGTGTTACCCGTATTCCCTCTGCTGCAAATTTTATAACTACTTTTTGGGAATCAGAAGAAAAAGCAGAAAGGATTGCAGAAAAATTGTTGGATAAAGGTATAATTGTTCGTCAGTTAAATGCATTTGGTTGGCCTGAATACATTCGGATATCAATTGGTCTGGAACATGAAAATGACCAGTTTATTCAAACTTTAGCATCAATTATTTGATTATTTAAAATGAATAGTTATTCTATAAAAGGTTTTGATCATTGTGAACTTTATGTGAGTAATGCCAAACAAGCAGCGCATTATTATCGCACTACACTGGGGTTTTTACCAATCGCTTATTGCGGATTAGAAACAGGTTCTAGAGACCGCGTGAGTTACGTATCGAAACAAAATCAAGTGCGATTTATTTTTACATCCCCCCTAGAAAATAATTCGGAAATTAGTGCACACATCCATACACATGGAGATGGCATTAAAGATGTATCATTTACCGTTGATAATGCAGAAGCAGCATGGAAAGAATCCACTAAACGTGGGGCTGAAAGTGTATTAAAACCAAAATTATTAACTGATGATCGTGGTGAAGCCGTTATAGCCACCATCAAGGCATTTGGTGATACTACCCACACATTTGTACAAAGGAATAATTATGATGGCGTATTTCTTCCAGGATATACAGTTTTTGAAGAAGATGTAGTGGCTGAACCAACAGGCCTAGTACATATAGATCATGTTGTTGGGAATCAATCAGATGGTGAAATGCAGTCAGTTTGCAACTTTTATGAAAAGGTTTTTGGCTGGCACCGATTCTGGTCTGTGGATGATAAAGATATTACCACAGAATTCTCCGCATTACGGTCCATCGTAATGGCAAACGATAATGAAATCATTAAAATGCCTATTAACGAACCTGCAGATGGTTTAAACAAATCACAAATTCAAGAATTCATCGATTATTACAAAAGTGCAGGGATACAACATATAGCAATGTCAACAAAAGATATAATTAAAACAGTCACAAAATTGCGGAACAATGGCATGGAATTCCTTGATGTACCAAAGACCTATTATGAATCAATAACCGATAGAGTCGGTGAAATTGATGAAGACCTTACTATGCTTGAAGATCTTGGTATTCTGGTTGATAAAGATGATAATGGGTATATGATGCAGATTTTTACAAAACCAGTTCAGGATCGACCCACACTTTTCTATGAAATTATTCAACGGAGAGGTTCCAATAGCTTCGGTAAGGGTAATTTTAAAGCACTTTTTGAATCCATTGAACGTGAACAGAAAAAACGTGGTAATCTCTAACTATACAATTTATTAAAAATGAGTACAGCTGCTAATTTATGAAATTTGTTACATATACGAATATTAATGGTGAAACGCCGCGTTTTGGATTTAAACGTGGTGAAAAGATAATTGATGTAATTCGGTCAGGTATATGGGTGAACGAAAACAAAAAAGATTCATCCTTCCTAACCATCCCGACAACCCTAAAGCTTGCTTTGGTTAATTGGGATAGAAATTTCTCTAAATTGAAAAATCTTAACCAGGCTATTCCAGATACAAACTTGTCATCATTGGAAGTGAACGAGAAACCAATCGCAATAAAAGAAAGTGAAACTAATTTATTACCACCTGTCACTAATCCAAATACGTTTCGTGATTTTTATGCATTTGAACAACATGTTAAAGCAGCACGAAAGTTACGTGGGCTAGAAATGCATCCAGACTGGTACAAAATACCAATCTTCTATTTTTCAAATCCTACGACTTTATACGGCCATGGTGCAATTGTACCCTATCCGGCCGGTACGGAAGAACTGGATTTTGAACTAGAATTTGCAATTATTATTGCCAATGGTGGACGAAATATAAAAAAGGAAAATGCAGATAAAATGATAGCTGGTTATACAATTTTGAATGACTGGTCAGCGCGCGATTTGCAACGGGAAGAAATGCAACTGAATTTGGGCCCAGCAAAGGGTAAAGACTTCGCGAATAGTTTTGGTCCTTATATGGTAACACCGGATGAATTAACAGATGCTTGGGATAGAAATAAGTTACATTTAAGAATGACTTGTCATGTTAATGGGAAACTCATTTCAGATGGTAATACAAATGATCTGTACCATTCTTTTCCCACCATGATCGAAAGAGCCAGTATGAATGTTGATTTACAACCGGGAGATTATATTGGGTCAGGAACTGTGGGGACAGGTTGCATTCTTGAATTGAAACCCGAATCAACTGGCGGCTGGCTCAAGAAAGGGGATGTAGTACGTTTAGAAATTGAAAATATAGGTGTTTTGGAGAATACAATCGTATAATTCGAGATGCCATTCTATCAACAAAGGGGTCAATTACCGGGAAAAAGGCATATCCAATTTCGTGATAAGGATGGAAATTTATATTATGAAGAGCTGATAAGCCGCGAAGGATTTAGTTCATTATATTCAAATATTTACCATCTTAATCCACCTACCGATGTAACAAATATAGGAAAACTAAAGAAATTAATTAGGAAAGCTTGGTTAGATTCCCACCGACACCACCATATCAGATCTTTTAATTTAGAATCCTCAGGTGATGCAATCAGCTCTCGAGTATCATTATTCTACAATAATAATGTTGAACTTCACACCGCTCATGTTGAAGAGTCAATGGATTGTTTTTACCGTAATGGACATCATGACGAAGTCATATTTATTCAGAATGGCAATGGTATTCTGTATTCAAACTTTGGCAACCTTGAATTGATAAAAGGTGACTATGTAGTAATTCCTCGTGGCGTGATCTGGCAAATGACTGTCCAAAAAACAATGCAGCAATTCATAATTGAAACCAATGGCCCAATAGAAACTCCAACAAAATACCGTAACATGAATGGACAGCTTTTAGAACATGCCCCATACAGTGAACGCGACATCCGCACGCCGGAGTTTGTGGATTCACAAGTAAATGGTCCCGTAACAGTAAATGTGAAATTGGCGAATGGTTATCAGACTTATGAGTATGCTAATCACCCCTGCGATATAGTCGGTTGGGATGGGTATTATTATCCCTGGGTAATCAATATTTATGATTTCATGCCAATAACAGGTAAGATCCATCAACCTCCACCAGTTCACCAAACCTTCCAGGCTACCGGTTTAGTTATTTGTTCATTTGTCCCTAGATTATTTGATTATCATCCTGATGCTATTCCCGCACCTTATGCGCATAGCAATGTTGATTCTGACGAAATTCTATATTATGCAGAAGGTGAATTCATGAGCAGAAAAGGCATTGAAGAAGGATCGATCACTTTTCACCCTGCCGGTCTGCCTCATGGTCCCCAACCTGGTAAGATTGAAGAATCTATTGGTAAAAAGGAAACAAACGAGCTTGCGGTTATGGTAGATACATTTCAGCCTTTAACAATCACTACTGCGGCCAAATTAGCAGATGATAAAAATTATTCTTCATCCTGGAATCAATGATTGTTGACCCTGAGAATTCATCCTTTCAAGATAATCATAGAATTATGATTGGCTCAATACTGCCGCGACCAATTGCACTTGTTTCCACCCAATCCAAAGATGGAAACTACAATTTGGCACCGTTTTCCTATTTTAATGGCATATGTTCTAATCCTCCTTCAATCATGTTCGCACCTGGTCGTCGTGGATATGATGGTAAAACAAAAGATACACTAAATAATATTGAGTCCACCGGCGAATTTGTAGTCAATATTGTTTCAGAAGATTTTGCCGAACAGATGGTGGTTTGTGCCACTGATTTCGAACCAGAGATAAATGAATTCACCATTTCTGGCTTAACACAAAAAACATGTATTAAAATTTCACCTCCCCGCGTACATGAAGCGCGGATTAGTTATGAGTGTAAACTCAACCAAATCGTACCTGTTGGTAATGAAGGACCCGGGGGCGGATTTGTAGTGATTGGCACAGTTGTACTTTTTCACATCGATGATGAAGTATACGATAATGGACGTATCAATCTGGATAAATTAAATCCCGTCGGACGCCTTGCGGGACACACCTATTCCAGGACAAAAGATACGTTTGAAATAATAAGAAAAATCAAGCCGGATTAGACCCTAACCATGTCTGAAGCACTTTCAGACCGGATTTATCAGGCCCAATGCTTGGGGAACATTGAACCGATCGAATTCATGGTACCCTATCCTAATATTTATTCGTTAATAGAGGGTGAAAATATTAAGTATGGCCATCGGGTTTTATTTACAGACTATAATCTAACTAATAAGGATTTTCTTCGACTGGTCCATCAAGGTGCAAATTGGTTAAGAGAAAATGGTTTAAAACCAAAAGAAAGGGTATTTATCCATGACTTGGAATATCCAATGGCCGAAATAATTGCATTCAGTATTTGGGCTTATGGCGCAACAGTTGTTCTTGCAAGCGCAAGATCGGGAAAAATAGATTTAAATGAAATAGAACCTTCATTCGTGGTTAACGAAATTAATTGCCCATCTATAGAATCACTGAATAACTATTCAACCGAATTCATGCCAACTTTCAGGCCAGCATTGCTTAATGAAGCGTTAATATATTGTGTCGCAGATAAAAATATCCAGCTTAGTCACTATAATCTTTTGGTAAATACGAACGGCATAAAAAAATACTTAGGGTTAAATAGAGATGATACATTCCTTGTAAAACTTCCGCCAGAATCAACAGCCTGGGCAGTGCTACAACTTTTATTACCTTTGTATGCAGCGGCATCTATTACAAGTGTTAATCCAAAAATAATTCTTGGGATGGAAGGTCAGTATGACAGTACGGATTATATTATCAAAATGAACTGGACTGAAATTTCCAAAGAAAACAATACTATATTTATCCTTCCAGAAAATACAGCAGTGTTATGTGTTGGGGATAAACCGATACACATGACAACCATTGATAAACGAAATAAAATAATGAAGATAAATGGTCATTCTGTTATGATCGGTTATCTGAATGATAAAAATAACGAAGCAGTATTTCGTGATAAAGGAATGATGATAAAAAGAAGTTAATCTAAGTGATCTTCTATGTATTGCAGCATTTTTGTTTGGGTGCTTAGATATCCTAACCTTGTTTCAATATTTATAAAGCGTACACCTTTACGATTGGCAAACCAAGATAATGAACCATTATCTTCCTCAGGATCTGTTTCTTGTAAGACAACATTATAAGGGGATTTAGATAATAAATTATAATCATCTCGATTGGTACATATAAAAAAATTATGGTGATGCGGGTGCTCGCTATTTTTCAGTGATATTTCTGTGCTGAGAGGTATTTCATCATCAATCGTATACGCATGCAAATTATTATGTAAAGCAATTAACAATCCTCCATTTGGAGGTGTAATTCTATCAAAAAAATTTTCTTTATCATTAGCGATTAAATTGACCATTTTATCAATGGCCGTTTTTGAAATATTACCATTAAATTTAATTAAGTTTTTCTCTATTCCTGCTTTGGAGAAAATTCGATTAGGATCCATCATATAATCATTAATATAAACTTCCCGCTTATTATTCTCGATAAGAAAGGCTGTGCCATAGTTATCTTTCAAATGGCGTTTTAGAAGGATTGCAGCTGTTTTTTCATCGCCATGAATCCAAATAAATCGTCGATTAGATTCACCATTTTTTATTACCTTGAACTGAATACCAGCTATATCAACATATTCTAAGGCTGAATCATTACCATAAATATTGAAAGTAAATAAAAACCCAATGGAAATAATAAAATATTGATATTTCAATATATTCAACAATTTATAGGTTAAATATATTTTAATACCGCCTTAGATATCTGTATATCTTGCACTGCTACACCAGTCAGATCTGCTACTGTAATCCCAGAACTCGTAGTCCTTCCTTGCCGGTCGCCGTTGATAATCTCGCCTAGTTCTGCGATAGAATCCATGGACACAGCATTGTTTCTGATTGCATGATGAATTTCGCCACGGACTTCGCACTGTGATCTGCTATCTGCAATAACCAAGTCCGCTTTAGATAAAACATTAGAACCAATTTCTTGTTTATTGGGTGTATCAGAACCCATTGCAGTAATGTGAACTTTTCCTTTAACATGGTTCTTTCTAATTATTGGTTTTTCACTGGCAGTACACGTAACAATCAAGTTGCAGTTATCAGTTACTTGATCCAGCGCCATGGTTGTTTCAATAGTAAAGCCGGAATCGCCCATGCTGGTCTTATATTGATTTAGTGCTGATTTACTACGACCCCATACAATTACGTTTTGGCAATCCGTTACATTTTTCAGATATTCCAGTTGCATGCGAGCTTGTACACCTGTTCCAACTATCCCAATTGCTTCAATATTTTTTGGAGCGAGATACTTTGCACAAATTGCACCGGCCACTGCAGTGCGAACATCTGTTAGAAAACCTTCGTCTTGCAAAAGACCAATCGGTTTACCGCTTTTTTGATCAAACACCAACATCATTCCTTGTCCATTTGATAAGCCAAGAAGTTTATTTTGGTAAAATCCAGATGCAATTTTGATCACATATACATCATCATCCTGGATATATCCATATTTTATATGTACATCGCCAGGAGGATTTTCAAAATTTAATTCTCCGACAGGTGGGACTACTACTTCACCATTAGAATAAGCGCTGAACCCGGTTTCAATTTCCTGCATAAGGTCAACCTTGGGAAGCGCCGCCTTTATTTCATCCAGGGATACGATTCTCATGCCAATACTTCTCTTAATGTATTGGAGCTAATATTTCCTCCGCATATAACGATAACAACAGTTTTACCATTTAATTCAGTTTTTCTTTTCATCAAAGCTGCTATTGCTGCTCCAGCTGACCCCTCAATCAATTGGTGGTGATCTTCCAGCCCATTACGAATACCAGCTGCGATTTCATCCTCAGTTAACAAAACAAAATCACTTATAATTCTTTTACATATTTCAAACGTAATGGAATTCTCTTCGACACCACCAGCGGTACCATCGGATAATGTTGGTTTTGATGGCAGATCTAGAATTGTCCCTGCTTTTAAGGATTCATACATAACGCAGGAATTTTTTGGTGAACAACCAACAATTTTAACCTTTGGTTGCACTGTTTTCAAATATCCACCTATTCCTGATATCAGGCCACCTCCACCAACAGCAACTATGACCGTATCAATATTACTCAGATCCTTATCTATCTCTACACCCATTGTACCTTGCCCCGCAACAATCACAGGATCATTGTAAGGGGATATGTATGTCGCACCTGTGTCCGAAGAAATTTCCTGGGCACGTTGTTCTGCTTCAAGGCAATCATTACCATAATACTCAACGGTACCGCCTAGATTTTTAATATTCTCTACCTTATTGGGCGCTATATTTTCAGGTACGATTATGCTGCCGTTTATGCCTAAAATTTTCATGCCAAGCGAAACTGCAGCTCCATGATTCCCTGTTGAGGCAGTTACAACGCCACTTTTTCTTTGTTTTTCATTGAGGGAAGTCATTTTACTAATAGCGCCGCGGAATTTGAACGAACCTGTTTTTTGGATATTATCTAACTTTAGATAAACATCGCCATCGATAATATTGCTAAGTGCAGGTGAATGGTCTAAAGGTGTCTTACGAATAATATTTTTTGAGCGGCTATATGCAGCCTTTATGTCATCAGGGAAAGAGATCATAACGACTTAAACACACGGTCAATTCGATCCAATGCTATTATTAGGTCATCCTGTTTTGCACCATATCCAAAGCGAAGATACCGATCCATCCCATACCAGTCTCCAGCAACAAGCATTACACTTACCTCGTCCCGTACTTTTTCTATCAGTTTAGTAGAGTTTATATCGAATTCATAGTGAACAAAGGCCATTGCACCGGCCTGTGGAGGAATGAAACGGAATTTACCTGGGTAGTTATCCAGCCATTTCTGAAATAGATCGAGATTATTCCTTAAGGCGGTTTGCGTTGCAGCAAGAAATTTTTTCCTGTTAGTTCGCTGGAGTACATGGGTTGCGATTAGATCACTTAATCTACCAATGGCAATAGAGGTATAATCATGGGTGGCCCAAGCATCTTGAATATAATCCTCACTGGCAATTGACCAGCCCAGTCTTAAACCGGGTAAACCATACGCTTTTGATAATCCACAATTGACAATTGCCTTATCATAATCAATATCCCAAAAAGATGTGCATTCCTCGCCAGATAATTCCGCACCACGATATACTTCATCCACCAGAATCCAAGCACCTGCTTGACGAGCTAAATCTCCAATTTCAAATACCATATTCTTTGACAACACTGATCCAGTGGGATTATTGGGGTTACAAATACAAATCATTTTTGTTTTACTCGAAACCAGATTTTTTATTTCATCTAATTGCGGTTTCCAATTTGAGGATTCGTGCAAATAAAATGGCTTAACTTCAACACCAAGCCCTCTGGCAAATCCTTGAATTTGTAAATAATTAGGAACCATATATATCATTTCATCTCCCGGTTCTAACAGTGTTAAACAGGCAACCATATTTGCTTCGGCAGAACCATTAAACACCTGAACATTATCTGGATTGGCTTTGTCATAAATTTCAGCAATTGCCTTACGCAGACCTAGAGATCCCTCAGTAAAACCATAAGTGAGTTCAGTATTATTTATCTCATCAACGAATTTTTTATCGAATAGCGAATTTAATGAACCGGGATGCACGCCACTTTCAGATAGATTATAGTCAACTTTATTTTCCCAGATAGATTGCTGACGCTCAAGTTTAAATGTTTCGAATTTCACTATATAATTATTGGTAAAGTTTGATTATAAACTATTGACCCTGATCCTCAAGAAAAAGGGCTTTATTTACATTAGCGAAAAATTGCTGAAAGAATTCAAGTTCATGGATTCCGCCGGTGCTAAGGATTTTTCCGTCCTGTTCAATTTCACCACTGGCACTTACTCGAATCTTGGTATTGTCAGCGTCAAGGTCATTTAAATTAATTGTGACCTTGTAACGGTAAATTCGGGGACCCGTTGGATCATCTTTACCACCAATGCCACCTATTTGAATCGGAGAGCTATCATTGCTATCATTTCCACTACCATCATCTCCTCCAAAAATCATATCCATAATAATTACTAACGAAAGAAGCCCAAATACAGTAAGACATGCTTTTTCGAATTCACTATATCCTTCGACTCCACTCCCATCAGTGGTTAATTCTGATTTTTTTTGTTCTGTAGTACGGCTAGCAGTGATTAGCCCTACATCCGAATTCAGTACATCAATAGTATAATCCATATCCTGCAACGCATTTATTGCTGCTTTCAGAACTGTGGTCATATTCTTTGCAAAACTCCGTGTTTCCATTGCTCTCGCGATAGTAGCAGGCGGTTTCACATTTGGTTTTTGTGGTGCAGTACAGCCGATGATTGAAATACTTAAATAGGCTACTAATGCGAAGTGCAGTCCCCTGCCTTGCACTGTCGCAGGATATAATAAACGGTGGATCATCTAGTATTTTAAACTTTGATAGGTATAATCCAGCACATTTTTGTTATCATCAAATGTAATTAAGACAGTAAGTGATTTTGATGATGCGCTAGAAGATGATTTACTCTTTGTTCCTCCACCAGTGAACCACGAAATAGGGTTAAGAATGTAGAATCCAAAACTAGATGATGCATCATTTTCACTAGATATGCGGTCGTAGGTCCATACTTCTCTGCCCTGGGAATCTTTTGTAACAATATTGGGCGAACCCAATACATCCATTACTGATGATTGACTTTGGCCCTTGGATATTTTGCTTTGCACTGTTCCCAGCGTAAGATTATTACTATCATCTGGTTTATTCGCAGCACAGCTAGACAAAATAATTGAAGTAAGACTGATAATTATAATTTTATTCATTGTTTCTCTCCTTTTGATATTAAAAAGGGTTATTAAAGTTTTTTACCAAGTAATCAGACAATTTGTTCCAAGTAAAAGATCTTAATAATTAATTATTGCAGATCCTCTAGAATATCCTGGGCATGTGATTTAACATTGACTTTTTTATAGGCCTTTTTGATAATACCCTTTTCATCAATGATATAGGTATTCCGAAAAATTCCTTCATACTCGCGACCCATGAATTTTTTCTTACCCCATACCCCATAAGCTTGCAGAATTTCTTTACTTTCATCACAAAGCATGGGGAATTCAAAACTCTGTTTGTCGCAAAACTTTTTTTGCTTATTCGGTGAATCAGCACTCATACCTATAATCACTGCATTTCTTTCTTTAAATTTATGGAGTTCATCCCGGAACCCCTGGCCTTCGGTAGTTCAGCCAGGCGTATTTGCTTTTGGAAAAAACCAAAGTACTACTTTTTTCCCTCTAAAATTATCGAGTGATATTTCGGTTCCATCACCATCTGGTAATGTAAAATCCGGCGCCTTTGCTCCAACATCTAACATAGTTTTTTTCTCCTTACAATGTTACTTCTGACCAATGCATTCGATCATCATTACTAATCACCATATCATAAACCACCTGGATCGCTTCTTTCTGTCCACGCCAGACTAACAGATCCAGCGCTCCATTTAAGTCTACCCATTTATATTCACAATGTTCTTGGGATATTATCACGCTTTTTGAATCTACTTCAATTCCAAAAACAGGTACAAGATTGATTCGATCACCATTTGTTTCATAAAACTTACTAACGTGGTCAGCTACAAACATCTTTAAAGGGATTAAGCCTGTTTCTTCTTTTAATTCGCGGGTGGCAGCTTCCCATGATGTTTCTCCTTCCTCAATCTTACCAGCTACGCCCTGCCAAATATGTTCATACATTTTGGTTCTTGCTCGCTTTAAAATTAAAAATAGTAACCCTGCAGATGTAGTACGATAAACGTAAGCATCGATAACTCTTACTTCAATATTCGGCATAATCACATCCTTTGGTCATGTGAATATTTGTTTAAATAACTTACTGACCATTTTGAAAATTCACCCTTATTGATTTTTTCCCGTATGGTTTCCATTAATTTCATATAATATGTGATATTATGCAGTGAAGCTAATTTTAAACCCAACATTTCATTGATGTTAAATAAATGACGCAGGTACGCTTTTGTGTAATCATTGCATAAATGACAATCGCACTTTTCATCGACACAACTAAAATCATCCAAATAACGGGAATTTTGAATATTTATTACACCTTTGGATGTAAACAGTTGACCATTGCGGCCATTACGTGTAGGTAAGACGCAGTCAAACATGTCCACACCATTCTGTACAGCAATAACAAGATCTGTAGGTCGACCAACGCCCATAAGGTACCGCGGTTGGTCCTTTGGCAACAACTCATCCATTATGGCAATATTATCAAACATAGCCATTTTATCCTCACCTACCGCCAGACCACCAATGCCAATCCCGCAAGTACTATAAGGAACCATTTCCTCTATACTATTCTTACGCAATTCAGGGTATATACCGCCTTGTATTATGGGGAACAGAATCTGATTCCAATCATATAGTGATTCCGATCTATCCAAATATTTTTTACAACGTTTTATCCATTTAGTTGTTTGATCCACCGCTGATATTACCGTTTCTTTCGTTGCATCTCCTGGCGGACAAACATCAAATGCCATGATAATATCCGATCCTAATGAACGCTGAATTTCCATCGATATTTCAGGAGTTATAAAATGATTACTACCATCAATATGAGATTGAAATTTTACACCCTCATCTGATATTTTATTCAATTTTGCTAAAGAATATACCTGGAATCCCCCGCTATCCGTTAGAATTGACTTTCCCCAATTCATAAATTTGTGTAATCCGCCGCATCTGTGGATAAGATCATGGCCTGGGCGTAGAAATAAGTGATAAGTATTACCTAAAATAATAGTTGTCTTTACATCATAGAGATCCTGCGGTAGTAATGTTTTTACAGCACCACTGGTACCTATGGGCATAAAAACAGGTGTATCTATTTGGGAATGGAATGTCTTAAGTGTACCAGTTCGAGCGGAAGAATTAGGCTCAGTTGATGTGATAGTAAAATTCAACTGTCAGAATAAATTACTAAATACTTCTTTTACGGAAGAAACTCCAATTACTTTTATTTTAGTGTTGGATTTCTTAAATCGCTTTAGGCTGGATTGTGGTACAATAATCTTCTTAAATCCCAAGGCTTCAGTTTCTGCTACTCGTTTATCAAGTTTTGCTACTGACCGTACTTCACCAGCTAAACCCACTTCCCCAACTAATACTATATCTTGGGGTATAATGATGTCTTTGGCGCTAGAAGCAAGCGCCGTAATTACCGCAAGATCTGCTGTTGGGTCACTGATACGAAGACCGCCAACTAAATTTACAAATACATCCTTTGTACCCATTACCATTCCTAGCCTCTTTTCCAAAACAGCTAAAAACATGGACAACCGTTTATAATCAATGCCATTGGCATTTCGTTGTGGTGTACCAAAATTTGCGTTCGATACCAATGCTTGTACTTCTACCAGTATAGGTCTGGTTCCTTCCAGAGCAGGAAATACAGCTGATCCAGGGACTTCTTTTGTCCGCTCAGCAAGAAAAAGTTCAGATGGATTAGATACTTCCTCTAACCCCTGTTTACTCATTTGAAAGATCCCTACTTCATTTGTAGTCCCAAAACGGTTTTTTTCTGAGCGTAAAACTCGATGGTCAAAACGTGGGTCACCTTCTAGATATAACACAGTATCTACCATATGTTCCAGCATCTTTGGCCCGGCGATTATACCTTCTTTTGTAACATGTCCAATTACAATTACGGATACAGCGTTCTTCTTTGACATTGTCAAAAATTGTTGACCACATTCCCGGATTTGGCCTGGAGAGCCCGGAATTGAATCGATATTATCGCTGTATATAGTCTGAATGGAATCCAAAATCAGCAATTTTGGTCTGAGTAGCGCAACCTGATCCAAAATAGCTTGAGCATTATTTTCAGTTGATAGGTGGATAAAATTTGAATCTATTCCTAATCGTTTCGCTCGTAAGGCCAATTGATCTTCACTTTCTTCAGCAGATACATATAATACCTTACTGTTTAATCCAGGTATTATTTGTAGTGCCAGTGTGGATTTACCAACGCCTGGGCTACCACCAAGCAATATCATCGATCCAGGTAAAATACCTCCGCCTAAAACACGATCTACTTCAGGTATCCCCGTATTATTTCTGTTGATTTTTCCTTTTTCCAGTAAATCTACCATTTTTGTCGTGGACCGCGGTTGACCGTTAGATCGCGTTCGTGATTTGGTATTTACTTTATATTCACTTAGCGTACCCCATTCACTACAGGATGGACACTGTCCATGCCATTTAGCAAATTCGTCGCCACAAGAAGAACAAAGGAATACTATTTTGACTTTAGATTTTGCCATTATCGGTCGGGAAATTGAACCTGACCAAATGGATTGTCAAGAACTAAGGGACGGTTACCAGTCTGTACCGATGGAAAAATAATACTGCGGTTTAGAATAACCGGTAGGATTAACATCCCATGCTGTGTCAATCCTCAATAATAAATAACCCAAATTGATTTTCACGCCAACACCAAATCCAGCTATAACAGGGGATATACCATCAGGTAGTGAATAGTCACCATATTTCTGACGCATTTTATTTGTTTCATCAAACTCGTCTAAATTATCCCAGGCAGCACCTATATCAAGGAATAGATAGCTACCAAAGTTGCTAAAGACAAATTTATTAGGTATACCAAATGCAAATAGGAAAGGAAATCTAAATTCTAGATTCATAAGTGCAACATTGCTACCAGTTCTTTCCCAAAAACGATAACCACGCATAGGAAATACAAAGTCTGATAGGTAGATATCAACCAGCATTGATGTATTACTAGTGTCAATTGGCTGACTACGGAATTGACTATTATCTCTGTGTCCAAATGTTTCACCTCGCCCACCGATCCAATTTTGTAAGCCGCCTAGTACAAATTTTTGCGGATCAGGACCAAAACTCTTACCAATCGTTATTCTACCAGCCAAACTCGTGAACCTGCTAAACATATAGTATTTCCTGATGTCAAACTTTATGGTCTGGTATTCCAATTTGCTAGCACCTATTCCGGGACTAATTCTCAATGTGGTATTATGACGTACACCATCTATAGGTCCTGTATATCCGTATATGGTATTATCAAAAATATAACTCGATGTTAACATCATAACATCAGCAGCATCTCGAGCGGTTTCATAATATTGATATGTAATGAAATCCTGCTGAAATAACCGATAGTCAATCTTATTATACGACAGACCTGCATCAAATCTATTGAATCTATTAAAGGGATAGGATATCAAACCTTGTGTGCCATAATACCGTAATCGATAAAGATTGCCATAATAATCAGTGGTTCCATCAGCTTGATGAAAAATTGAGAAAAAATAATCCGTGCGATTCTTTAGATAGGCATAATTAAAATAATAATCACTCTTATCCAAACTAATTACTAATTCGGTTCCCAGAGATATCTGATGGTCACCCAAAACGTCACTGAACGCAAATTGCGTCATCCCTTGTGGACCAAAAAAGCTGCTATAGCTGGCATAACCAAAGACCATATCCATAGTTAATCTGGTCTTATAAGGCTGTGGTATATAATCTCCATCTAGAGAAATAAGTGAATCTGCCACTACAAACATACCTGAGTCAGGTTCTGATACATCAGTATTTTGATTATAATTATTGTACGCCGGCGCAAAAATATAATTGGAATAATCTCTTCCTGAATTTCGACTAGTGTTAATACCGGTTGACTTGTTCCTACGGAAATCCACTAGTAATTCATCGCTCGATTTTCTGCTTTTGATGAATTGTGTTAAATTGATTTCAGTAATATTCATATCTATTGGGTTTGCTAAGCGAAAGATATCCCAACCATTATCTGAATACCCCGCAAATACCATAACTTCATCATCATCTGAGAGACTGATTTGGAATAAACCAGTAAGAATGTTAGTTATTGATTCAACCTTATCATCATCCATACCATGCCTGTAAAGATTTGATATACCGCTTTCATCAGATGTATAAAACATCACATTATCCGTTTTTGCCCAGACAGGATAATTTTCATTGGCGTCAGTATCTGTGATTCTTTGGGAAGAATTATTTGAAATATCAAAAGTAAAAATGTCAGTTTGAAAATGCATTATTTTGGATACAGGCAGATCGGGATCCGCTAATTTGTTTTTACTTTTATTGCGACTGGATACATAGGCAATACTATTACCATGGGGATTCCATACTGGTTCTGAATCTGAATAAATGTCATTTGTCAGATTTATAAGTGTTTTATTTTCCAGATCATAAAGATAAATATCGCTGGCATTTTCTTTATTACCAACAAATGCAATTTGTTGACCATTGGGACTCCAGGCTGCTGAAAAAATACCATTCAAATCAAAAGTTAGTTTTTCTTTATTGCGCGGTTTTTCTACATCAATTAAATACAATGCATCTTGCTCGCCAGCCTTTGCCGCGATGACAATTTTTCTACTATCTGGAGACCATGATATACCGGGTTGTAACCATTTTAATTCTTCAAAATCGATGGATCGATTACCTTTTACTAGGCGACGAATATTTTTTCCGTCGATCGCGTCAATAAGGAAAATGTTAGCGAAACCTGATTTATCTTCCATAACAGCAACTTTACTACCATCAGGCGAAATCGCCGGTGATATGTTATAATAATTATTTTTTTCTTTATGATCTGTCAACCTGACAGCGATATCTTCGATTTCTTCACGTCCACTTATATCCGGCCAATATTCTTTTTTCAAGTATTTTTGCCACTGTTTTGTCAATCCTTTGAAGTCCATTCCTATTGCTTTTTCAAAACCTTTCTCCGCACTTTGTGTGATTTTCATTGCGGTGAATACTTCGCCAATTTTTTCTCGTCCATATTTTTCAGCAATGAATCGCCAGACTGATTGACCACCCTTATATGCAAGAAAAGATTCTAACTGCTGTACTGTAGGCATTTCTTCATGAACGGCTAGATCACGTAAAATCATATCGGCCTGAGTATCCCAGTTCAGAGAAAGATATTCTGCCAAACCTTCATTGGCCCACAATGGAACGCGCAACTTTACCCTACCAGAGTATACATTCTGCGCAGAACCATAAACCATATCATTGATGACAGCATGGACTAGTTCATGATGGATCACATGGCGGAACTGCTCATAATCACCTTCAAAAGGAATGACTACACGGTTCTTGAATAACTCGGTAACACCGCCTATGCCTTCTTGCATATATGGTAAAATAACATTTGTTTGCTGGAAATCATTATGTGAGTGATAAATAATTATGGGTACCCGTTTTCGTAACGTCCAACGTAGGTGCTTTGATATTTGCTCATAAGCTTCTTCACCTTTTTCAGCAGTAAATTGTGCTAGATCGAGACCATTACCATAATAATAAATATTGAAATGAGAGGTTGTAATAAAAGACCAATTAAAATTTCTATACTGGACTTTATTTTGCCCGAACGATTGACCTATAGCTAGATGGCTAGCTAGGATCACAATACCTATGATTAGCCTTAACATGATATTTGTACTATAATTTACTCTACAAGTTCGAAAATTTGGACACTATTTATTTGTTAATGTTAAATATGGATATAGATTGAATTTGATTGCCTATCCTAAATCTAACAGTTTAGTTTCAAATGGTATGGAACTACCGGTCTATTTTATTTCAGATGCACATCTTATGGATCAGTGGTCCGATGGTGAAACCGATCATCAAAAACACATTAATCGTTTTCTTGATCATATACTCAATACGGGTGGAACGCTTTTTATCAATGGTGACTTATTCGATTATTATTTCGAATACAAAGATGTAATTCCAAAAGGCTATTTTCCCATTTACAATCAACTTTATAACCTGAAAAATTCTGGGATTGAAATTCATTATCTCCTAGGGAATCATGATTTCTGGGTTATGGATTTTATCAAGGAACATTTGACAACACAAACATATGAAAACGATGTAACGCTGGAATTAAATGGCAAAAAATTCTACATTTCCCACGGTGATGGCTACCTTTCTTGGGACCATGGTTACAGATTATTGAAGCGTATAATTCACAGCCGGTTATTTATATGGGCATATCGTTGGATCCACCCGAACATTGGGTTCAAGATTGCTGGGTGGATTTCCAAGCGTGGAAAACATTATAATCATTCAGATGAGTATAATCAACGCGTACTAGATGAAATGACTGAACTTGCGAGGGAAAAAGTTCGACAAGGTTTTGATTATCTTGTTTTAGGGCATTACCATCAGGCGATTGACCAGTCAGTTGAAAATGGAAAACTGATTATTCTGGGGGACTGGCTAACATTTTTTACGTATGGCTATTTTGATGGTACTGATCTCACGCTTAAAAAATGGAGTGAGAATGAACTATAGTAAGGGGTTGATCTTGCTTGTTTTTCTATCATTCACCCTTAATAGTTGTTCATTTTTAAAAAAGATTCTCCCTGGTAAACAAGAAGAAAGTCCCAGTGTAACTTTTGAATTAATAGATAAATTACGAATTGCATATGAAGACGGACGGATTCAGGCTCTTGAAGAGTTGATTTCAATCTATAATGATAGCAGCCTACCTTTCGAGGCACGTATTGAAGCAGGTAAAGTACTTGGAGACTCACAACATCCCACAGCACTCAATGCGATAGCGCAAGCGGTTTCAAGTGGGGCAGCGCTAGATATAACTTTCATGGAGGAATCCATAAAACTGCTAACAAAATTCAGAGAAAATCCTAAGGCAGCTGAAGCGATGATTCAAGGCATGGAGAATATTGAACTAAAAACTAACAGTCTACACTTGACACTGGTAAGAAGCCTGAATAAAATCCGAGTGGAAGACCAAGTATTGGCTTTACTCGACCTTTATGAAATTGCTCATGCTAATGTTGAACGGACGAATCTACTATTAGCCGAAACATTGGGAGCAATTGGGACAGAAGAAGTAGTTCCAATATTAGTAAGTATTGCAAAAAATCCTGGGTTAAAAATCGGTGTCCGAAACCGTGCGGTAGAAATTCTTGGTAAAAAAGACCCTGCCGATGTTGCTAATGCATTTGCCGAATTGTTAAATGATCCTGAAACCAATTTAGAAGTACGGGAATTTGCTTTGAAAACTATGCGCGGCGTGAAACAAGAAAATCTTATTTTAGCTCTTTTAAATACATATAATGCGGGGCGCAACGAATATTACAGTCTGTTGAATACGCTACTCGAGGCACTGGGAAATTTCGATGACCCGCAAGTATTTAAAGCCATTATCCAAATTGGTCTCACTGAAGATCTGCCAATTGATTTAAGAAAAAAAGCCATTGAAAGTTTAGGAGGATTAAATAATCCAAATGTCATTCCAAGGTTTTTGCCATTATTATCAGATGCAAAAAACTATACACTACATGGTTCTATTGTTCAAATGGTTGGTAGGTTGGGAAAACAGGATTTGTATCATGAAAAGATACGTCGATTAGCTTTTACCGCACATATGAAGGAAAGTGAATATATTGTACCATAGAATAATTGTAACCATTCTGATAATTCAATTTGGCCTGTCACAGGATACTACCACTGCGGACCAAATTGAAGATCCATTTCAAATTGTCGAGGAAGATACAGCGACACTTACTGCGCTAGATACTACACTGATCCCCATACCAGAGTTACGCGATGATAAAGATACGCTTGCTATTCTTCCCCCTGGTAAGCCCTTCTTCAATTATGATCTAGATATAAAAAATTTGCAAAACCAGATAGATTCACTAAGAGCTATGGTAAAAGTCTTTGAAAAATATAAGAGTATGCCCACAGTAGATGAGGATATTATAAATCTAATTAAAGTTCCTAACTTGCAACATCGCATTGAACTAACAAATGGTACAGTAGTTTTGGGGGAAATAATTGATGAAAATGCAGATGAATTATTTATCCAGACTACACTTGGAAGGCTGGTAATCACAAAAGATAAAGTTATCTCAATACAGCAAGAACGCACCCCTGGTCCTAAGGTTGAAATGGTCGGTGACCCTTTTGTGAATGCGTATCCAGATCGTGAAGAAATTATGGGTACAGTGATAAATAATGGTGAGTTACGGGCAGACTTTGTGCGCACAGAAGCAAATCTCTGGTCTCCTACAACCCAATTAATTGTCAAAGACTCGGCATTTGTGGATGGCAACATGATAACATATAAATCCGGTGTTATCAGTGATACTTCTATTGACCCCGGACAAACTGCCAGTTTCAAGATCGTAATTCAAAAGCCGCTTAAACCAGAAGTACAATATAGAACTTATGATATCCGCTGGACCCGGACAAACTAGCCAATTATTTTAACAGTACCATCTTCTTAGTCTGGATAAAATCACCTGCTTGTATCTGGTAAAGAAAGATTCCAGCGCCCACTCGTTCGCTATAATCATCATTAGCATTCCAAACAACTGATTGGGGCCCAGCAGCATGTGCATGATTAACTAGAGTTTTTACTTTTTTGCCTAATAAATCATAGACGGTGATATTAACAAATATATTTTCTGGCAGATTATAGCGTATTATTGTTTTTGGATTAAAAGGGTTCGGAAAATTCTGGTGAAGCCTGTATTTATTGGGGATATAAGTTATTGTCTGTGTATTCATATATAGTTCAATAGGGCCCATAGGGTCCAGATCATGGCCTACAAAACCAAGATAATCAATTGGATAGCGATGCACCCGAAAGGTACGATTCATTGTAGATCCCTGAGGACCACCCTGAATGGGTATCGCCTGCCCTTGGTATAATGGTCCTGTATTTACTACTGGATTAACATAATCCCAAACCAGTGATCCTGTAGAATCTACTTCAAAATAACGGCCTTGAGGCCCATCACATATCAATGTGTTACCATTTTCCAAACGGTGTGCACCGGAGATATTAGATGCGAAAAAATTGGTTGGCGGTGTTGCAGTATATTGCCAACTTAAAGTATCCGGGTCAAAAATACCGCTGCTATCCAACACATAATGATTATTTTCATTGATTGGCTGGGTAATTACATCAATCGATGTATAGGATCCACCAGTACGACCACCACCATTATTAAAAACCATAATTTGTGAACCATTTTCAATCCAGCGCGCATCATGCTGACCATAAAACGTGCGAACATTGGCATTGTCATCTGTGTAAGATTGCGGGTTGCCCCAACGGTAAAGTAAATCACCACCTTTACCACTATTCCCACCAGTGTGGCTGGCCGATTCACCTGTATTAGTACTATGGTCGATTATCCATATTTCTCCAAAATGATGTACAGACAATAATATCTGGTCCAATTCTGCATTATAATCAATCGCATTGATATGCAGCCAGTCTCCACTACTATTTGGGGGGTCATTGGGATAATTTATGTCCACTAATTCAGGGTGATTAGAAACAACACCATAGTTGGCTTTTGATGAGTCATAATCCTGAATTAGGTGATCCCATACATGCCATTCCCAGACAATACTGTCAGATTCAGGATTCACCTCAATAATATGATCAGGCCAGAATCCTGATGGTTGCAGATTGCCGCCAAGTAAATTTGGATTTCGTCCATTTTCGATAGCCTCTGTATCAGTTTTAAGCTCCCATGCAATTAAAAGAACATTCCCGTTTGGAAGTGATTCTATATCATGATGCTGCCAATATTGATCGCCGAAATAATCAAATTCCCAAACTAGTTCTCCATTCCAATTTATTATTTCAACACCGCCACCACGACCTCCAGTTTGAAAAAACTGTCCTTGTAATCTTCGGGTACGTAACAGGTCACCATTTTCTAAAATGTATACTGAAAGCCCTGGTCTATAATCACTAAACCAGGATTTTACCAGTTCTCCATTATTGTCAATGAGGTAGGTTACATTATAAGACATAGGCGCAAATAATGTGTAACCTGGTGCAGCATCTGCAGTATTCGAAAATAGCCCAACAGTTTGCTCCTGACTTAGGCCAATTGAAATACCGGAAATAAATAGAAAATAATAAAGATTATTTTTCAACATTTATGAATATTTATTTTTTCCTAACCATTATAATTTTTTGCATTAAGTACATTAATTATAAGGGATAATTTCCTCCTGAGATAATAATACCAACTTTTTTATCTTTAAACATCTGCTTGTTTTCTATTAGAGCTGCCAAAGGTACCGCAGATGATGGTTCTATATTATCCTTCAGAGTTTTAGCAATCAAATTCATAGTTGGTAAAATATTTTGTTCTGGAGCAGTAATAATGTCTTTTACATATTTTAAAATTATTGGGTATGTTTTTTCGCCTAAAGATGTTCGTAAACCATCAGCAACTGTGTCTGGATAATTGGATGGTATCAGTTTTTTTTTCGCGAAAGATTGACGAGCGTCGTCCGCCAGTGCAGGTTCAGTACCAACCACATTTATTTTAGGTGAAATTTCTGAGACCGCGACTGCTATGCCACTTATCAAACCACCACCACCGATAGGCACAAGAACAATATCAAGGTCTGGTTTCTGTTCAAGAAATTCCAAAGCAACTGTACCTTGTCCAGACATAATTTGATAATCATTATATGGATGGATAACTGTTGCCCCGGTTGTATCCTGTACCTCAAGTAAAGTTTTCTCGCGGCTTTCAACCCGGGCTTCACATTCAACAATTTTTGCACCTAAATTTTCGATTAAATTTCTTTTATATGATAACGCATTCTTGGGTAGTACTACAGTAGCATTTATACCACGGATTTTTGCTGCTAGACTTAGAGCAGTACCATGGTTTCCTGATGACACTGTAACAACCCCGTTATTTGCTTTATTATCACTTAGGGAAAGTACCGCATTTACCGCTCCACGGATTTTAAATGACCCAGATCGCTGCAGATTTTCGCACTTGAAGTATAATTCTACGCCTGCATTTTCATTTATTTCTGTACTTGATTTAACGGGTGTTTTAAGGATATGTGCGTTTATCCTATTGTATGCATCTCGAATTGTATTAATAGTTACCTGCATAGTATTATTCTATAAAAACAAAATTTCAAAAACTGGCAATAGCTTGTATTTCCTTTGTAATGTTGATATT
>CAYYXU010000014.1:0-27074 GCA_964475645.1 uncultured bacterium
ATTGTCCGCCATTACTTGACCACCGATTTGTCATAAAATATTGTCCATCTCTGTACTCGCCTTGCTCTTTCAACTGTCCATTTTCAAACCATTCGGCAAATCTACCGTACGAATTATCATTTTGGTATTTTCCCTGTTTCTTTAACTGCCCATTTTCAAACCAGTTTTTATAAAGGCCATGTTTCTTTCCCTCAAAATAACCCGTCTCAGATTTTACCTGACCATTATCATAATATTTATGTTCATTTTTTTGATCAAACTCTAATCTTCCTCCAATATATTCTTTTTCCCATAACACCAATCCTTCTTTGTTCTTCCCTTGTATTCTTCCTGCACCATTCTTAATAATTGAATTTCCATTTTTGTTCCACCGGTTTTGGATTAAGTTTTCACCATCTTCGGCCCATGAACCTTCTTCACGCTTTTGTCCATCTTCAAGCCATTCTTCATAAAATCCATAGGGTGCGCCGAAGCGATTTTTGCCCTTTTCTTTAATTTGCCCACTTTCATACCAGATTGAATAACGGCCATGTTTTTCATTTTCAGAGTAACCAGTTTCTGATTTTATTTGGCCATTTTCATAGTATTCATGAACATTGTCCCACTGAAATTCCAACTTTCCATCTATAAATTCTTTTTCCCATAATACTAGACCTTCTTTATTCTTACCTGAAATTTTACCTTGGCCATTCTTGATAATTAGATCGCCATTTTTATTCCAGCGGTTGGTTATAAGATATTCGCCTTCTTTCCAAATTCCTTCTTCACGTGTTTTCCCATTTTCAAAGAAAATAGTGGATTCGCCATCTTCCTGACCGCCTTGAAAGCTACTTTCTTTTTTAATCTGACCATTATCATAATACTCGTATTTGTATTCCCAATCAGAGATTAGACGGCCATCTAAGTATTCCTTTGCCCAAAGTTTACGACCTTCAGCATTTTTACCTACCCACTTGCCATTCCCATCTTTTATAAGAATATCCCCTTCATTATTCCAACGAGTAGTTAAATAGAATTCATTATCTATGTATGATCCTTCTTGGCGCATTTGACCATTATCAAACCATTCGGAATAAGCACCATCCATCTTACCATTTAGATAATTAACTTTACTTTGCATTTGACCATTTTCATACCATTCCTGAAAATCACCATTTTCTTTCCCTGCGGTATAATTACCTATAGATTTCATTTGACCGTTTTGATGCCAAGTTGTTTGGTTGCCATCCAATTTATTGTTGCGAGTACTTTTAAGCGATTTTTCGTTGCCATTACTATAAAACTGGTACTTGAATGCCCATTTATCAATAACTTTATTATTTTCATATAAATACTTAGAAGCTATTAATCCCTTATCATTCCAAGTAGTCCATACTCCGTCTTTTTTACCGTTGGAGTATGTACCTTCCTTTTGAGTATTCCCATTGTTAGAATACTTAGTCCACAGTCCATCTCGCTGATCATTTTTCCAGGCACCTTCTTCTTTCTTTGAACCATCATTAAAATAATATGCATATGAACCATCTCTCTTGCCAGCTGCATATGAACCAGTCCTCACTATGTTACCATTTTCATTCCAAAAGGTCCATCTGCCGTTCCTTTTACCATTATTAAATACTTTATGTGATTTGATCTTTATTCTCTGTTTATCATACCAGAAAAGAAACTGACCATCCGTGTCATCAGCTGTTTTGACACCAATAACTTGGCCTGCTTTGATTTTATCTCCAGTATCCTTATCTATATCTTCGTTTAGTTCATATAATTGATCAACATCTACCTCAAAATTGTTAGCAATTTTTTCCAAGGTTTCACCACTTTGAATTTCATGAAATACATATCTAGATACGGACCCGTTATATTCAGTCCCATCACGATCCCAAAATTTCCAATCGCCGACAGGAAGGCCATCTTTATACTGCCCTTCAGTCTTCCTATTACCATTATTATATTTTGATGACATTTTACCGCTGTAGGGTTTTTGCGCTCCCTGCTCATACTGTATCCCATCCCTTTCAATCAGAACGATTTCTTTTTCTTTTTTGCCGCAGCCAAAAATCAAAAGAATAGTGAGAATACCTAGGGCCCTATAGTTGGATATTCTTAGCATTACTTTATCTCCTAGTAATAATTATTATTTAATTTTTTTCCTAATAACTCTAAAAATTTCGAGTTTAACACCCAGCACAGAAGTTAATGAAATATACTATAATTTTAAGAAAAATAATTTACTTAAGATTAAATGTATGATCTAAACGATTCTTAAGGATTTTAGACCATAAACTGTATCCTGCTTTATTGAGATGCAATCCATCATCAACAAATAATCCCGGGTTAGGGATCCCGTCTAATTGTAACATGGGAGTGGCAGTGTCAACATAATAAAGAGTAGTATTCCATTTTGAAAGAATAAGTATTTTATGATTCACTTGACTCATTAATTCCCATTTATCCCAGCGGCTTATACTTGGTTTAATAGGGATATAATAAAATTTAACCCTTGGAAAAAGATGGATAATCTTAGTGTATATTTGTAGAAACCCATTGTAAACCCGTTCGGGAGTTTTACCACTCGCGATATCGTTGTCTCCGCAATAAAATACCACTCCTTTTATAGGGTAAGGACTAATAATTATTTCAAAATAATGCAACATATCAGAAATGTGAGCACCTCCAAACCCTCTATTTAGCCCGTAATAATTATGGAAATATTGATCCATGTCCCAAAGCCGGATACTGGAACTTCCAATAAACAGAATTACACTATCTGTTGGCATATATTCCTGATCTGAATGAATAAATTGATCAATCTCAGATCGAAATCGTTCTGGATCAGGATCAGTGGTCGTACTATCCTGACTTTGCCCAACAGTTACAATCCAAAGGGCTAGAACAAAAAATTTGACTTTATTTATAATTGATTGCAGTATTAGGCTAATTTATCTCAGATATAGCATTTTCTATACGTTTCCGATCAATAGGCTCGGAAAGCCCCATATAGAATGCAAGAAACCACATTACGAAAATACCATAACACAGAAAAACTAGCTGCCACACCCACAGTGACGGCATCTGGAAAGGTACCCACAAAGCAGGGTTATTTGGATCGGAAAACAGCGAATTTCCTATGCTTGCAAAGGGACCAAAGCCAACAAGAAACCAGATCAATGTCAGGATCCATGCAAGTATACGTTTCTTTTTACGTTCCGGATTCATTGCAGAAACAGCCTGTAAAAATAGATGCCTTTTCTCTTTTTTATTAACTGTACTCTCATTATCCTTGGTAAATCTTGAAACCAGTATGGTCATTGCCAAATTGAAAAATATTCCCCAACCAGCACTATGAATAGTGAGTGGATAGGCCCCCCAAGGCACTCCAAACCATGCTGATGTTTTATCTGTTAATGTCACCGCGATAAGACCAATAACTAACCCAGTTACAACCCCCTGTCTGGTAAACCCCTTATAGTAGCAAATACCAATTAAGGCCGGATACATTTGAAACCCATAGGCCACAGCGAGACCGCCCAGCATCACAATTGCCTGTGTAGAATTTGCGGCCACAATCAATGCCATGAAAGCGACAATAATAACAAAAATACGACCACTGAGTTTTTGTAAGCGATCTGTAGCCGTTGGTGCAATATACTTAGTATAAATATCCCTTGTAACCATGGCACTAAAAGTTGACATGTATGCAGCACCAGTACTCTGCATCGCTGCTAATGCGCACACAGCCAGCAAGCCTACCAACCATGGCATAGAATCAGAAAGCAAATTAATTAATTGGGGAACGAGATTTTTATCATTCACGCTCGAAAATATACCATTTTCAAGAAGAACGCGACCTCCTACGCCTTGAAAAATAGTAAATGTAAATAAAATTATTCCTATTACTAGAGATGATGCAACCACCTGCTGCCAGCGAAATGCCCGACTAGTTTTATTTGCAAAGGCCCACATAGAGAATGCTGGCGAAGACTGAATACCCATTAGCGCAAACATGTATGTCATACACATCATTCCTGTCCAAGCGCCACCCACTGATTTAGACCCTGCGGATACAAATTGAATGCTGCCTGGAATTGCAATAGATTTTGAATAACCGGCGGGTGTCAAGTTATTACCGCTACTGATATCCTGCTTGACCATATTACCCAATCCATTCATTAAGCCCGTCCAACCGCCTGAATAATGAATTGCAATACCGCCAAGAATTACGATACCCAAGGCCAGTAAAATACACTGGGCACAATCCACGTAAGCCACGGAACGCAATCCCCCTGAAGCCACATAGATTACGACGACAGTCGAAAGGGCAAACATGCCAAAATTCGCACTTACTAGACCATCAGTGAGCACATAGAACAAATCTCCCGATGCTCTAAGCTGTACACCAAGATATGGTACACTGAAAAGGAAAGCAACTAACACAGTTAGTAAACGAATCGCATCTCCACCATAGTAATCACTATACATCTCACCAGGTGTTATATAATTATAAGCTTTACCAAGTGCCCATTGGCGCCGTAAGAACAAAACTCCAGTAAAGGGGATCGTTAACGCGTAAAAAGACGCAAATGCATATGGTAAACCATCATTAAAAATTTTTCCCGGATGGCCAACAAATGTCCAGCCGCTGAAGCTGGTGGCTGTTGCCGCCAGGACAAACACAATGATACTAATTGATCGCCCTGCTAGAAAATAATCAGTAGATGTCTTAGCCGTTAGGGCACCTTTTATCCCCCAAAATAAACAGTAAGCCCAGTAAATTCCGACAAATGCAATTAACCAGATAACTTTTAGATCCATGTTAACTCATATTTCCTTGAACGATAGTTGTAATTATAATAAACAGTTGATATCGGGAAAAAGGCAAATATCATATTGAGAATCTATAAACTAATTACTAACCAAATAACTTTCGTGGATAGAAATCGATGTTAATTAGTTTCTGAATTTGGTCGACCACATAAGGTTTATCTTTTTTGTACGTAACACCAAACCAGGGCGCATTGCTATACAATACATGAACTATTTCTTTTCCTGATTGGATAAGATCATTGATCACACTAGGAATTAAAAACTCACTTTTTAATTCATCGCCTTCCTGTGCAAGAAAATCCACGAACATTTCTTGCAAATAATCAAAAATAACAGGTGTAAAACCCCACATATTCATAGAGACGGGTTCACTACCATTCAAATCAATATCTCTATCTGAAGTAATTCCCGAATTTGTTTTTCTAATATCATCCGTCTCGATCACGGTGACTAGTCGATCATTTTTCACTTCGCATAACCCTCGTGTTACAGATCCAAAAATAGATAGTGTATTTTCCAAGCGAAATGCGACCAAGGTAAAGGCATTACTTTCACGGGCATAGAAATTTGCTATTGTTTTGAATGATTCTCGACCATAATAATCATCAGCATTAATTGCATTAAATGGACCATCGATCAATTTCGCTGCAGATAAAATGGCGTGACCTGTTCCCCAGGGTTTTTCTCGACCTTCAGGGCACGAGAAACCATTTGGAAGATCCTCAATATCCTGAAATGCAAATTCAACTTGGATCTTATCATTAAATTTATCTGTGATCTTTGATTTGAATTCCTGCTCAAAATCCCGGCGAATGATAAAAACAACTTTGGTAAAACCTGCTGTAATAGCATCATACACTGAATAATCAATAATGGTTTCCCCTGAGGGACCAACTTCATCTAATTGTTTGAGGCCACCATACCGGGAACCCATTCCTGCAGCCATGACCAGTAATGTGAGATTATTCATAAATAATATATACCTTTTTGGGATCTATACAATTTTTGGGCCATTATCTGAACTAATTATAAAAGATTTACCACCAACTTTTTCAATGGCTTTGGCTACAATTTCAGCATTATTTGGAGCATAAGCAAACATACAACCCCCACCTCCAGATCCATTGATCTTACCACCCAATGCACCGGCATCTAAAGACGCATCAAGCATAGCTTCTATTTTAGGCGTACTGATTTTTAAAACGTCCCTCAACACAGCATGATGCTCAATTAGACGGGCGCCGATTAAAGCAGGTTCTGGTACTTCTCTTTTCAATTCGGGTAATACTTTTCTTAAAATATTCCTGTTTTTTATTGTTCCACGGAAAATATTTTTCTCTTCTTCATTCAAAAGTGATAAATCAACATCTTCACTATTATGAATGTTAAAATTTGGGGTTTTTTCTTTAAGTTTTTGGATAATTTTAACCCGAGCATCCCGGCAACGCTGTAAAATCCCCATTGTGTCCTTTGGTTCACAAGAATCTCCTAATACAAAAGACCCTGAAATTGGGTTCAAGGATTTGATGGATATAGTAGGCTCAGATATTAAATAAATCATGTTCCCCATGCTGGCAGTATACTGATCCATCATACCACCTGGTTCATTAAATTCCAAAACCTCTGCTCTATAAGCTAGTTCACCTATTTTTTGCTCATTCCAAATTACTGGGGTATCTGCCATTTGAGTTAAAAAATGAATCCAGTTCACCATCACTGCCGATGAACTTCCAACACCAGCCTGAATAGGAATTTTGCTAGTAATTTCGCATTCAAAGCCATTGGAAAAAACGAGCCCCTCTCTAATACAGATATTTATTCCACTTTTGAAATAATCCCGTTGTTTAGTGTAGGATAATCCATCGAGGGAAAACTTCTCCGATTCACTGATATCTGGCTTATGAATAATGACTTGCTGATCTTCGCGCTTTTGACCAACAATTTTAGCTCGAAGTGATATGGCCATGGCTACTACTGGTAGTCCGAGATAATCCTGGTGTTCTCCAAAAAGGCAGATTCTCCCGGGACTGCTTACTTCCACAAGCGGGTTAAACCAAAAGCTGAAACTCCAGCGAGTCCGATTAATATTAATCCCAATGGGTCACCATAGATCAATTGGCCAACGCCAAGAAGTACACTATAAACCGCAGTACAGCCTAGAATCATACAAAGTATCCCATTTGGTACAGGCCATGGTTCAGAAGATACCCCTTGGGAATATTTTGACCAACCCGGACCACCAGGATTCACTTTTTTCACAAAGTTTTGGAGTGTCTCTTCATTGTCTGGTGGTGTAAAATATGTGGCTACAATCCACACAACAGTGGTTAAAATTGCACCAATAACAATTTTCTCCCACCCAGCAAAACTTTGATCGATAAAATTAAAATAAAAAGCAATACATAATGAACTAACCATGGCCACAATCTCTGTATAGGCATTAATCCGCCACCAGAACCAGCGCAGGATATATATCATTCCTGTACCAGCACCGATCATAAGCAACAATGTGAACGCCTGGCCCGCACTGGTTAGAAAAAGGCCTAAACCACCTCCAAGAATAATTGATAATACAGTAAATAAACGACCCACATTTACCAGGTGTTTTTCAGAAGCATCTGGTTTTATAAAGCGATGATAGAAATCATTTACTAGATAACTAGCGCCCAAGTTTAATTGAGTAGACATAGTGCTCATAAATGCTGCGATTAGCGAAGCTGCTACGAGTCCTAGTAAACCTGTAGGCAGTAATGTTAGCATGGCAGGGTAAGCTACATCATGTCCAAGTTTGTCTGACGGTAAATTAGGAAATGCATTTTGTATATCTGATAATTCAGGAAATACAATTAGCGAGGACAGAGCAATCAATATCCATGGCCAGGGACGCAACGCATAGTGTGCTACATTGAAAAACAGGGTAGCGCTAACAGCATTTTTTTCATCCTTAGCAGAAAACATACGTTGCGCGATATATCCGCCACCTCCAGGTTCTGCCCCAGGATAATAACTGGCCCACCATTGTACTGCTAATGGAACTAGCAAGATGGGCACCCAAATATCTGGATCTGACAGATTTGGAATAAGTGCAAGTTTATCAACAACATTTGCATGGGCAATCAAATTGGATAAACCGCCAATTTGTTCCAAACCAAGGATATATATCATAGCCCATATCGAACCTATCATCGCTAGTGAAAATTGTACAAAGTCTGTAATAATTACTGCTTTCAATCCTCCCAGGGTGCTATAGGCTAATGTTATTGAACATGCAATTGTAAGCGTTACCCAACCAGGCCAACCTAATACGATTTCACCAAATTTTACTGCTGCAAGGCTAACGGCACCCATAACTAATACATTGAATACCAATCCAAGATATAAGGCCCGGAATCCACGTAAAAATGCCGCAGCTTTACCACTATAGCGAAGTTCATAAAATTCAATATCCGTAAGCACTCCAGAACGATGCCAGAGCTTAGCGTATATAAACACAGTCAGCATCCCTGTTAGTAAAAATGCCCACCAGGCCCAGTTGCCTGAGACACCATTTTGGCGAACTAGATCAGTGACTAGATTAGGCGTGTCAGTCGAAAATGTAGTAGCCACCATACTCACCCCGAGTAGCCACCAGGGCATATTGCGACCGGCTAGGAAAAATGATTTCGTATCTTTTCCAGCTTGCTTAGAGGCCCAAATGCCTACTGCTAACGACAGAGTGAAATATGCAAAAACAATGGTCCAATCAAGTGTCGTTAAAGTCATAAATTAATATTGATCGCTTAAAGCAAATACAGGATTGTTGGTTTTCCATTTTCCCCTGGTAAAGTCAGGTATTTTAATAGAAGCGCTATTTTGTCTAATGGACTTTTCTGAGAGTGGACTGATTACACTCCAACTAGCCGCATCATATACATCCAATGGAGGCTGTGTGTTACGCTTCATTGCTTCAAGGAAAGCGCGAAGCACAAAAAAATCCATCCCGCCATGGCTCGCGCCAGCTGCCTGATCCTCAAATCTTTGCCATAATGGATGATCATATTTTTCTAGGTATGCTTTATCTTCTTCCCAGCGATGATTCTTAGAGCTTACACCCTCAATGTAAATCGACTGACTGTCTTTCATCCATAAACCCTTAGTGCCCTGTACCCGGAAATTCAAGCTATAAGGTCGGGGTGAATTGGTATCGTGACTAAGCATAATAGTTTGGCCATTAGCACATTTTATTACTGTAGTAACTATATCCCCTAATTTGAAGTCTATTGCTGCATTGGGATGATCAGGGCCACCGTGATCCACAATATACTGATGCAGTCCGCGTGTTTGGGTTGCTGTAGATGTCAAATGGACCATCCGGTTGCCATGGTTAATATCAAGCATAGTGCTTACCGGCCCGAGTCCATGGGTAGGATATAAATCACCATTACGATTTACACTATGATTTGTACGCCATTTCGCTTCACTATAACCTTTTTCACCAAATTCCACACCACCACCATATGGTTTTAATCCATCATTAAATTTTACATTTCGGATATCATGCTGATATCCTCCTTGACAATGCAATAATTCACCGAAGACACCCTTACGCACCATATTCAACACCGCCATAACGTCACGACGATAGCATACATTTTCCATGATCATACAAAACCTACCAGTTTTCTCCGAAGTATTGACCAAATCCCAACAATCTGGAACAGTCAGAGCTGCAGGTACTTCTGTGCCGACATGCTTTCCTGATTTCATGGCTGCCACTGCCATAGGATGATGCCATTCCCATGGGGTAGCTATAAATACACCATCTAAATCCTCATTCTTCACCATATTTCGAAAATCTTCATTGCCTTTATTATACACTTTTGGTTCAGGATACCCTGCTTTCTTCAGTACGTTTAAAGCATTTTTTATCATGCCATCATCAATATCGCAAATAGCAGGAATATCCACATCCTCTCTATGTGTTGTCAATTCCATCATAACCTGTCCTCTTAATCCAGTGCCAATAAAACCAACCCGTAGTCGGTTTTTAATAACAGGATATGAAAATAATTGGCTGGGAAATATCGCTACACCTGAGCTCAATAAGGATCCAATAAGTAAAAATTCTCGGCGCTTCATATAATTATTTATTGTTTACAACTAATGGGCAATTTTAGCCTGCAGCACGAGTTAAAAGTAAATAAATGACAATAGTAGCGCCAAAAATTCCAACGGATACTTTCTTTGCCAAAGGCCAGGGCGTCATATCTACAGGCGCAGGTATTTTTTCCTCACTAACGGCAATTTCTTCTTCTGTCTTTGGTGCTAAATATCCAATAATCAGCATAGCACCAATAGAAGCCAGGAAACTAATAAAATAACCATGCAACCAATGCAGATCACCATCTGTGTTAGCAAAAAATGGTATTACATTTTTTATATTTACAAAAGTGAAGAAAGAATAAAATGAAATACCTACAATCATGCCAATCTTTGCTGCTATAGCAGGTACATGTTTTGTAGTTATTCCCAAAAGGAATATCCCTATGATTGGAACACTGTAGAGACCGTTAACCTTTTGTAAATATTGAAATATGGAATCCATCTGAGCCAATAATGGTGCAATAAGAATAGAAGCCACTGCAAGTAGTACACCAAAATATTTTCCAATTTTCACAGTCTCCTCACCAGAAGCAGAAGGATTAAAATAACCGCGATAGAATTGTAAGGAAAAAAGTGTAGAAGCGCTATTCAACGCACTATTGAAAGAACTTAAAATTGAACCAACCAGCACTGCAGCAAATAAGCCCAAAGACCAATCTGGAAGGACATGCCGTACAACAGCTCCATATACTTGATCTTGTTTACCAATATTTAAATCTGGCATATGAAGGGCAATTATTCCTGGTAGACATAACATAATGGGGCCCAATAATTTCATACCTGAAGCAAAAAGGACACCTTTTTGGCCCTCGGCAAGACTGCGGGCAGCCATGGCTCGTTGTACAATTACTTGATTTGTAGACCAGTAAAAAACTTGGATGAACATCATACCCGTGAATAAAGTTGGCCAAGGAACAGTAACTGTTTTTCCATCTATATTTTCTTGAGCAAGTACAGCTAGATATTGCGGATTATCCCGACCAAGCGTTAATAAACCCTCGAAAAATGATCCTCCACCTAAAGCAACTAGAGCAAGAAATGGGATTGCCAAACCACCGATAAGCAGACCTATCCCATTCAATGTATCACTCACTGCAACAGACTTTAATCCACCAAAAATTGCATAAGAACTACCCAAAACACCAATGATAGCAACGACTATATAAAGAGGCATATTCAACCCAAACATAGTTATTAATGCCAAGGATCCAGTATACAAGACCACTGGTAATAAAACTGTTACATATCCAAATAGAAACAAGCCTGAAACCATTGATCGTGTTGTTTTATCAAACCGTTTTTCCAAAAATGCAGGAGTTGTTGTAAAGCCGCTAGCCAGATATGTTGGTAGAAACACCAGTGCCGTAGCAATCATTGCAAATGCGGCCAAAGCTTCCCAAGCTACACCAACCAAAGCTTTATCCCCAAAAACATCACCGTTAAGCCCCACTAATTGCTCAGTGGATAAATTAGTAAGTAATAATGAACCAGCAACCATAGGCCAGGTTAAGGCCCTTCCTCCAGTGAAATATTCTTCTGTTGCACTATTGCTTTTCTTCATTCGCCCAACAAGGATGTAAGTAAAAAGTGCGACAGCGGACGTTGCTGTAATAAAAGATGCTATAGAAATAATATTCACAATATTTTACTCCAATTCACTCTATTTAATTTTCAATTTTGAAAGTGTCATAAGATCATCATTTTTTACAAAGGGCCTAAGGTAAAAATGATATTCATAGCTAATTGATTTTCCAGTTAGTGTGTATTTCAAATGCGGTCGCGCCCCCCAACTATTGTCACCTCCTACACCAGTTTGGCGATAATCAATTAGCCAATCTACTTGATTTTTTGGTTTTAAATCCAGTTTGCCGTGAAGACGACCTGCAGGTACATAATCAAGGTCGCTGTATGGATAATTATGAACACTACCATCAAAAGTTGGTTGCCCAATGGCTAACAGACCAATAGTTCCATTATCCAGCGCCATCCAGCGTACATCTGTTTTATTCCCTGTTTCTTGGGGACGAACGTAAGGGTAAGTCTGATCCCAAACTGAACCGGAAAAAACTTTTACAGCTGCTGATGTTTTTCGGTCCCAATAACTTTCGTGTGGTCCCCGCCCAAACCAGGTTAATCTGTTGAAATCTTTAGGTAATGTCATTTTCATACCAAACCTTGGTAATTCTGGTAATCTTTTATTACCAGTTTTCAGTTGCTGTTGAATATCAATTAATCCATTACCGTAGATTCGGTAAGTCATCGTAATTCGAGATCCCGTAGTTTTATGTTTGGTGATCACTTTAACCTTGGCAACATTATTTGCCAAGGAACGCTGAAAATACTCAAGGGTTAATTCTTTATCTACATTTTTCCAACTAGCTGTCCTTGTGTGCATCAAATTTCCAAGATCATTATCAAGAGGTGCGCGCCAGAAATGTGGTATTAGGTCTGATTTTATTATTTGTCTATTATTAAAAATATACTCCGATAAATAACCTGTATTTTTAGTGAAAGAAACCTGAAATCTTTCTCCAATTACACTTACGTTACTATCTGTCTCCGCAATATTTATCACAGGAAAATCATTGGGGTCTTGTGGTATAGTAGGACGGCCAATTGGTAGTTTAAATTGTTCCCAGGCAACAAGATGTTTTTTTTGTATAAGCGGTAGATTACGATTCGTTTTGGCCTGTATGGTTAGGAAATATTCTGCGCCGGGTCTGGGAACAACACTGGAAAGATTGAAAGACAAAACAGTACTCTTTCTTGGGTGCAGATCTAACTTCCCCAATTTACCCGATTCCACTGTTTTACCATCTTCGGCGATATACCAAGTGAAATCTAGATGATCTAGATTTATAAATTCGTACTGATTAGTTATTTTTACCTGTCCACGGGCAATATTTTCTGCTTCGAATTTCACTGGTTGATAAACCTTTTTCACTTCGAAAAAATGCGGGTTTGGTGTACGATCAGCTGCCACCAGTCCATTGGAACAAAAATTAGAATCATTCAAAGTAAACTCTTCACCAAAATCACCGCCGTAAGCCCAGTAATCCCTACCAATAGAATCTGTTTTCAAAATAACCTGATCTACCCAATCCCAGATAAAACCACCTTGCAAAGTCGAGTATTTTTCAAAAGTATCCCAATAATCCTTCAGATTTCCGACACTGTTTCCCATAGCATGAGCATATTCACAGAGAATAAGTGGACGGGCCGGTTCTTTTTCTGCATATTTTGAAATATTTTCAATTGTTGAGTACATAGGGAAAACCACATCTGTATGTTCCCTGTCTTTTGCTGGTTCATATACAACTGGTCGGGATAGATCTTTATCTTTAATCCATTTGTAAAGTGCTTTGAAATTTTTTCCGTCTCCTGCTTCATTGCCCATTGACCATATAATAATGCAAGGCTGGTTTTTATCTCTTTCCACCATTGATCTACCGCGATCTAGCCAAGCTCCTTTCCATTCTGGATCATCAGCAATAAAGCCATATTTTTGGGGATGGAATCCCATGCCGTGTGCTTCAATATTTGCTTCATCAATGACATATAAGCCATACTCATTGCACAATTCATACCAGCGCACTTGATTTGGGTAGTGGCTTGTCCTTACTGCGTTTATATTATACTCTTTCATTAATTGTATATCTTTAATCATTAGGTCTTCTGTAATCGATCGCCCTCGTATAGGATCCCATTCATGACGGTTAACACCGCGAAACATTATAGCTTTCCCATTGACGAGCAAATTTCCATTCACTACCTCTACCTTTTTGAATCCTACTTGCTGCGAAAAACTTTGAATAATTTTTCTATCAGAGTCCAATATTGTTACCATAAGTCTATATAAATTTGGCGTCTCTGCTGACCATCTATCTACATCCTCAATAACCGAATTGTAATATATTGTATCAGATTTACTACATTTTATTTCTCTATCAAACGAAAGGACAGATAACTGAGGTTTGTTAAGTCTAGTTAATTTTCCTCGGATAAAAATATTTGCACTGTCAGATGTATTATTAAATAAATCAATAAGCAATTCGAATTGACCATTTTGATATGCGCTATCTAGACCTGCTATCACAGTAAAATCAGAAACCCTTACTTTTGGTTGAGCACGAATGAAAACATCCCGTTCTATTCCACTGATACGCCAAGTATCCTGTCCTTCAAGATAGGAACCATCAGAAAAACGGTAAACTTGTACCGAAACGGTATTTTTACCAGTTACAACAAAATCGGTAATATCAAATTCGGCAGGTGTTTTTGAATCCTGACTGTAGCCTATAAACTGACCATTGATCCATAAATAAAATGCAGATCGTACACCATTAAATTGAATAACAATATCACGGGTTAACCAATCGTCAGATAAATTAAAATTACGTCGGTAGCTACCTACTCGATTGTAATCATGTGGTACTGAAGGTGGCTCAGGCGGAAAGGGATATTCTTCATCAAGATAAATTGGAACAGACCAGCCTTGCATTTCCCAACTTCCTGGTACATCTATATCATCCCATTGTGTTACATCAAATTCTCTTTTCATAAAATCCAATGGTCTACTTTCAGGATTCAATGCATAATGGAACTTCCACTGTCCATTCAAGGACTGATAATAATGTGATTTTTCTGGATTACCTGATAATACCAGATCCTCAGATTCATAATGAAAAAAATGCGCTTTAGGATCTTCCTTATTTATACTAAAAACTCCCGGGTTTTCCCAATCAGGCTGATCAATTTGTTTTTTGTTAACTACCATGAAATAAGCAATCGATATGATTGTTATCAATACTAGTATATTAACAAAAGTTTTAATCATGTGCTTTTAGTTGAAATCACCTTTCATTAATAACTTATTTAACGTTTCAACTAATTGATCAGCATTATCACAGGTAAACACCATTGGCGGCTTGATTTTCAGAACATTATGGTCTGGACCATCGGTGCTTATAAGTATTCCATGATCTTTCATATCATTTGCTATTTTTTCCGCCTCAAGACTTGCAGGCGTTAGTTTTTCATGGTCTTTTATTAATTCTAAACCTAAAAATAGACCACGCCCCCGTACATCACCAATAATATTATGCCTTTGTTTCAAATCATTTAATTGGTCCATTAAATACTCACCCACCTGGAACGCATTTTCTTGTAATTTTTCTTCTTCTATTACCTGCAACACGGCTTTTCCAACAGCACAAGATACGGGGTTCCCTCCAAAAGAATTAAAGTATTCCATTCCATTGTTAAATCTATCAGCAATTTCTTTTGTTGTCACCACTGCAGATATTGGATGACCATTGCCCATGGATTTCCCCATTGTAACAATATCTGGCCGTGCATTCTCTGATTCGAAACCCCAAAAATGGGACCCTACCCTGCCAAAACCAATCTGCACTTCATCAGCAATGAATAAACCACCGGCTTGCTGTACTTTTTTACTAGCTGCAGCTAAAAATTTTTCTGGAAAAAAAATCTGGCCACCACAACCCATTATTGCCTCTGCGATAAAAGCCGCAACTTGTTTATTATCCTCGTTTAAAACATCAAGAATTTGCTGGACAGAATCAGCATATTTTAAAGCGATATCATCATTATTGGACCTGAATTTTCCCCGATAGGGATCCGGCATTGGAATCTGGTGCACAAAATCTGGTGATCCTGCGCCACCTGGCCCATCAAATTTATACGGACTTACTTCAATTGCGGCATTTGTATGACCATGGTAGGCACCTGCAATTACAATTGTTTGATTGCTGTCAGTATAATTCCTGGCCATACGTAAGGCCAGGTCATTGCTTTCGCTCCCTGAATTAGTGAAATAACAAACATCCAGTTTGGCTGGCAATTTATTGGTTAATTCATCGGCATACGTAACAATATTGTCATGGAGGTACCTGGTATTAGTGTTTAATAACCTGTTTTGTTCATCCAGAGCCGCAATAACACGGGGATGGCAATGACCTACATGACTGATATTATTTACTGCATCAAGATATTGGCTACCATCGCTAGCATACAAATACTGCCCTTTGCCTTTTACAATATGCAATGGTTCATCATAAGAAAGGCTGAAGGAAGGACCGATATATTGGCCCCTAAGTTTCTTGATATTTTTGATGCTAAGCAAAATGCCTCAGTGAAAAATTTTATTTACAACTTGGCCTGACCAATCTTGCAGATCCACGCTCTTCATTTTTCTCAAAAAAACCCAGGCCTGATCTTCAGTCACTGTAATATATTTATTATCAGGAAATAATTGTTTACGATAGGCTGCCATTGTCACCGATATACACAGACGTAGACAAATAAAATATATAATCACACTGACTTCCAATTCCGTTAATGGAAATACATTTTGATACGCCTTAATTAACTCCGCTGTAAGATTTATCGGATCAGGATTGTTTATAACCAGATAAGCGAGACAGACAGCGGATTCACAGATAATATAAGTGTGGACCATATCGCCAAAATCTATGACACCATGGGCGCGATTATTTTTATTAATGATCACGTTGTGGTCGTTGCCATCATTATGAATAACTGCCCTTTTTAAATCATGACTGATCGGAACAATATTTTTTTCATATTCCTGAAGGAAGTGCTGGATAATTAATTGATCTTCTTTGGACCGAATATTGTCCTGACTAGTTATTAGGAATTGTGTTTGAGCCACATCCCAGGGGAAAGACCGTCTAGCGGCTGGATGTTCAAACCCATGTAATGCAAGATCCAAGCGGCCAAGAAAAGAACCAAGATCATTAATTAGACCATTTGTTTGTTTTTCAAGGTCTTTCATTAATTCTCCTGGAACATATTCCACCATACGTATATAATGATTTTCATTAGAAGCAGCTTTATGACGAAAAATAAGTTCACCATCCAATGTATTTACTGGGTGTGGTAATTGCATTTCAGGGTCATGCAAAAATATGTGAGCAAGCGCGGCATGCTGCATTTCCAATACATCGAGCGATTCAGCAGCATGAGAAATCTTCAAAACATATTTAGGGCCTGCTTTTTCCTTTAATAAATAATTTTGATCCCGTTCACTTGTAAGCATTGTAGCAGACAAATTTAACCCGTATGCATCCCTAACTATGGTTTGGGCTTCTTTTTTTGGAATATTTGGCCCTGGTTTGTTGAAAATAGAAAGCATAAAATTCTTTTTAGTTTAGTTTTATCTCTGTTGGATTAATCGATTACATCTCTTATAAAACCATTCGCATCCATAAGAAGTTTTTCAGCAATGTCCGAATTGCAATCTTTTTTAGCCATAACAAGGGCAGTTTTTACGGACATCTTGGCTGCGACTAATATTCTGCGCGAATTTTCAAGATCCAAATTTGTAATGTCTTGAATAATTCGGATTCCGCGATCTACTAGTTTTTCATTAACGGCCATCAGATCAACCATTAAATTACCATATACTTTTCCAAGGCGAATCATTGTTGCTGTAGAAATCATGTTCAAAATCATTTTTGTTGCCGTTCCCGCTTTCATGCGGGTTGAACCAGTTATGATTTCAGGACCTACATCAACAGAAATAGTTATATCAACATTTGCAGGATAAAATGGTTTATCAGTACAGGTTAGGTAAATTGTTTTCGATCCCATTTCATTACCATAGTTTAATGCAGACTGAACATATTTTGCTGCACCACTTGTACTAATACCGATAATTACATCCCCCACCCCAAAGCCATGAGTGGTTAGATCTTGAATTGCAGCATCAGTTTTGTCTTCGGCGCCCTCGATTGAGTTTCGAAGTGCTTTGTCACCTCCTGCAATAATACCGGTGAACCACCTGGGTGGAACAGAAAAAGTAGGCGGCATTTCGGATGCATCCAACACTCCCAACCTACCGCTAGTTCCGGCCCCCATATAAAACACTCTATTACCTTTCCGCAACGCAGATGTTATTTGCTCTACTGTATCTTCAATTTCTGGCAAAGCTTCCCTTACTTTTTGGGCCACTTCCTGGTCTTCTTTGTTGATCAAATCCAAAATTTTGCGCACGGAAAAATCATCAATCCCGTCCGATAAGGGATTAGGTTGTTCGGTTGCCAGGTGTCGTCGTTTACTCATTGTTTTAGGTGTGCAAAATATCGTTTTGCTTCTTTCATTACCTGTGGTGAAAGCAAGAGAGCCGAGACCATAGTTGGAATAGCCATCAGTGCATAAACTCCATCAATGATATTTATTACTACATTTAGGGAAACGACGGCCCCAAAAATTACCGCAATCACATAAAATAAATTATACTTCTGTTTCCAACGGGTACCAAATAAATAGCCTGTACATTTACTGCCATAATAAGATTGCCCAAACATTGTGGTGAGACTAAAGATGAAAACGCAGACTAACAGCAGTGTTTTACCCAAGCTACCCAGTTCTTGGCTGAAGGCCATGGTCGTAAGGGTTACGCCACTGGTTTCATCCCCCTGCCATAATCCGGATAATAAAATGACAATCCCTGTAATAGAACAAACCACAATGGTATCAATAAAAGGCCCCAACATGGCCACTAGTCCTTCCCGTACTGGTTCGCGGGTTTTGGCTGCACCATGTGCCATTGCTTCGGTCCCTAGACCAGCCTCATTAGAAAAGGATGCTCGACGGACACCAGTGATAATTACGGATCCGACTACACCACCTGCAGCTGCTTTTCCCGAAAATGCATCACTGAAAATAAGCGCCAATATATCAGGTATATGTTCAAGGTTTGTAATCATGATAAATATTCCAGCCAAGAGGTATAATGAAACCATGAGTGGTACCAGCCTGGACGCCACATAGCCAATCCTTTTGATCCCACCGAATATCACTAACGCTACTAAAATTGCAACGGGTATCCCTACCACCAAGTTACCTGTTAAAACAGAATCAGTAAACCAGCCATTATTCTTCCATATCTCATCGCGAATGATCTGGGTCAGCTGATTTGCCTGGAATAGGGGCAGGCAGCCAATTAACCCTGCTGTACTGAACAAAATTGCCAAAGCCTTGAATTTCTTTCCCAGTGCAGTTTCTATCACATACATTGGTCCACCCTGTACATCACCCCGGTCATCTTTTCCGCGAAACATGATACTTAGCGTACAGGTAAAAAATTTTGTAGACATGCCCACAAATGCGCTGACCCACATCCAAAATAATGCCCCAGGTCCACCCATGCTTATGGCTACTGCCACACCGCTGATATTTCCCATCCCGACAGTACTCGCCAGGGCTGTAGACAATGCCTGAAAATGGGTCAAATCGCCGGGATCTTGCGGGTTGTCATATTGACCGAGAAGAATTTTAATGCCATGCTTGAAAAACCTAAATGGAGTAAAACGGGAATAAAGAGTGAAAAAAATTCCGCCTCCCATCATTAGAATGAGTAGCGGATAACCCCACATAAGGGACGCGAATTGCGAAGTTAGATTTTCAAAGTAAACCATTATAAATCAGAAGTAAAAAATAGAATTAAAATACACCTTGAAAAGATGAATTGATTACTCGTTCAAAATTGGTTTGCCAAATATTTTCAGAACGCCTATAACAAGAACTAAACCCACGGAAAGACTCACAATCAAAGATATACCCAAGCCGGTAAAAATGTAACCTGCAAGCAATGCAACCACACCACAAACTACAGCATAAGGAAGTTGGGTGCGTACATGATCGATGTGGTCAGATCCTGATGCCGTGGACGATAAAACAGTTGTATCAGAAATTGGAGAACAATGATCACCAAATACTGATCCAGACAATACACCGGCAAAGGTAGAAAGAAAGATAGGATCCTGAACCACTTGATTTCCGTCACCACCCATTAATTGGATAGACATTGGGACTGTAACCGGAACAAGGATTGACATGGTTGCCCAGGATGAACCAGTGGAAAAGCTAATAATTGCAGCAGTAATAAACGTGACAGCAGGTAGAAGTACAGGAGTTAAAAATCCAGAGGTAAGGTCCACAATATATTCAGCGGTTTTCATATCAGTACATACATCTCCAATCGTCCAGGCCAACACCAGAATAATGCAAGCCATAACCATGGATCGTACTCCACTGATCCAGGCATCCATAGCCTTTATAAGGGATAACAGACCCCCGCTTACGGACATAATAATGGCAATAAATCCTGCCAGGAATGAACCCCAAATCAGGCTGGCATTGGCATCAGAACTTCCGATGATATTGCGGAGTGTTTTCGGGGAACCATCTTCCAGACCTTCACTACCGGTAATAAACAAACCACAAATGGTAATTACAAGTACAGCCAAAATTGGAATCAAGCCATTACTCCAGTGACTCAGTTTACTTTCTTCAAAATCCCGAGCCAGAGATTCATCAACCATGGGCTGAGCATTTTCTGCCAACACGGCACCGGTAGTCTGCGACCGCGTCTCCGCTTTATGCATGGGCCCCATCTCCCTACGCATCAATACAGTGCCAAAAAGAAAAATCAAAGTAAATACGCAATAGAAGGAATAGGGAATACTCTGTAGAAAAGTCAAATAAAGATTGGCCGAAATACCGTGTGCTTTATAGGGGCTATCCAGGAGACTCATCTGGAAAATAGACCATGTACTGATCGCGGCCAGGCTGGCTACGGGTGCAGCCGTAGAATCCACCAGGTAGGAAAGCTTTTCCCTGGATATACGTACACTGTCTGTAAAGGGGCGCATCATATTACCCACCAGCAAGGTATTGGAATAATCATCGATAAAAATCACCAGGCCCATAATAGCTGTGACTAATTGACCTCTGAAATTGTTTGTTGCATACTTAGACGCGGCAGCAACGATTCCCTTTAAACCACCATTGGCAGACATCACTCCGATCAAACCGCCGAAGGCTAGAGTAAACATTAAAATAGATGTATGACTTGAACTTCCCGCCAAAGAATTCACCAGGTAAGTATCCAGGGATGTTGTTAATCCAGACCAGATTCCTCCAGTGTGGATGCAAACACCGATCAAAATACCCATAAACAAGGATAAATGAGCCTGCCGGGTGATCAATGCTAAAACAATCGCTACCACAGGCGGCAATACTGAAACCCAGGACACCCCACTTTGAATATCCTCGGATCCAGGTGCAGCTAGAGCCAGACTACCGCAAAAAACGAATAGAACCGGTAAAATAAGGGGATATCGTTTTAAAAGATTCATAGATTGAAAATTATATTAAAAACAAGTCGCCTCCAATAAACGGAAACACAAGTAATGTCATCCAGATTATTCCTGAAAAGGAAACAAAGCATTTTATCAGTGCCCGCCAAATAAAAGTATTACTATGGGAAGAGCTCATAAAAAGCATGCTAGGCCTGCCAATATTTTATCTAATGTTAGAATTAAATCAGTCAATATTTCCTATCCTGTGTAATTAAAAATGGTTGGGGTAATATATTCCGAAATATACGTATTATATAGAAATTCAACTGAAGAAAAATATCCAGGAAAGTATGAAACGACTTGATCTATACATTATCCGTCAATTTTTAACCATTTTGAGTATATCTATCCTGGGCTTTACTTGCATTTTTCTTATCGTGGACCTAATAGAAAATTTAGATCGTTTTATTGATAATACTGTGCCCTGGAAGGTTATATTAAAATATTACGTTTTTACGGTCCCCTGGTTCTTCAATATTGCGCTACCAATGGCCATGTTGATTGCGACCGTATTTAGTGTTGGTATCCTAGTTAAACGTAATGAATGGACCGCTATGAAATCTAGCGGCATAAGCCTCTACCGTATTGCAATACCATTGGTAATTGTCGGTATTATCATTAGTTATGCATCATTTGAGTTTGAAAACAAAGTTGTAAGCAGCGGCAATGAGGTGCGGTCCGCAATCGAACAAAAATACATCAAAAAGAAATCACGCCGTAAAATGAAGCATGTTTATAATGACGTCTTTTTACAGAAAAAGGAAAAGATACATATTGCTTTAGATAAATATAAAGTTCGTCAAAAAAGTGCGGAAGGCGTTACGATCCTATCAATGAGCGATGGTATCATTTTGAAACGTATTGATGCGAAGAAGATCACTTGGATCGATTCATTAGCACAGTGGGCAGCGTCAGAGTTTTCTGTCAGAACTTTTGATAAAAATGGTTACGAAATTGATGTATCCATTCCGAAATCAGATTCCTTGATGCAGATCGATTTTACTCCTGATGACATATTAAAACAGGGAAAATTACCCGACGAACTCAATTACAATGAGCTGACAGAACGCATCGCACAGTTAAAAGAAAATGGCGTAAAAACAACACGCTGGGAAATAAGCAGATATTTTAAAATATCATTTGCATTTACAAATCTGATTGTGGTTCTTTTTGGTCTACCATTAGTAGTTATCAAACCACGTGGTGGACTTACTTTTGGGGCTGGGATGAGTTTTCTGGTGATATTCTTTTATTATGCGTTTATTAAGTTCGGTCAGTCCTTAGGCTTTAAAGGTATATTGGAACCGATGATCTCTGCTTGGATCGGCAATGTAGTGTTTTCTATTGGGGGCCTACTATTGCTTCTATTCACCCGTAAGTGATTATTCAGAATCCGTTTCGGCATCCTGAGTTGGTTCTTCAGATGATTCACTATTAGAATCCGATTCTTTTCCTTGTTCTTCATCTGTAGCAGCATCTTCCGGTAATGGTGCAGGACCATCATCACCATTACTTGGCGCTGCTGGTTTTTTATTGCGCCCTTTAAAACTGGTCATTGTTAGCTGCAATGATAAATTCAGTCCCTGCATAGAATGGATCCATAGCCCATTCTTGAAGCCAAAGCCGAAATCGAATATCATAGGTCCCATATGATAACCAAATCCTAAACCGAGTTCTTTAAAGGTAGGACCACCATAAGCAAATCCCACGCGAAGGGGTATATTTGGAAATTTTAAAAACTCGAAACCTACAGACCAGCGCCAGCCTGCATGGGCATAGAATTGATCGGCAAAACCTGTCCAAATATCAGAGCTGATAATAAATAGTTCACTACTGTAAGAACCACCAGCCCGAAATATTGCTGGATAATTGGTTTTAAATTCCTTTGGTTTACCATCTGGGTCCACATTATCAACCGCTTTGAAGGGTTCACTGGTAAAAACAGCTGGGTTCGATAATCCTTCAGCATTAACACTATCAATAGTGTATTCATAGGAAATAGCCTGGTATTCATTTATCGCAGGAAATCCTAAAAATGCAGAAGGATTAAACAAATCATCATCTGTAGCCATGGAACCATCTGGTCCAGCAACTATATCTCTCATCAATCCCTGTTTATTCCATTCAATTACGCCAAGAGCATTAATTAATGAAATACCCCCGCGAAACCCATTGTATTCTTTCGTTACAAATCCTAGATCAAGGCCGAGCCCACTGCCACCTACACCAAACCGAAAAAGGTATTTTCCTGAACCATATAGGTAATAATCACTGGTGACCAGGTTGGCTCTACTAGAATCTGGATCTACGCCAAAATAGAATAGGCCCTGTAGGTACTTAACCGTAACACCTAATGCAAATCGATCATATGGGACTGCAAAGGTAAACCCAAGCTCATTGACACCAAATACCTCGACATTAAAGGTCATGTTCATATCCGATCTCTGGCCATTACCGTAAAATAATAATTCTAGAATACCAATTGGGAATACAAGATTACTCATCCATACCAGGTTACTTGTAAATGCCATATTTCCTGAAGAATAATTAATTATAGGCAATGGCAAATGAAAATCTTGTCGAAAAGCTAATCCGCCAGCATCGTCAAACTGTCGAAAAAGTCTATCCTTACTATCATCATACGGGTTTTTTGGGTTTTCACCAGCCGCATAGATCGTATCCCCACTGAGGGAATTAAGCTTTTGCAATGAGATAAAATTACCCCCTATACCCATATCAACTCCAAATAACTGAAGCATAAAAGGTTTATCCTGCTGGTAAGCAATCATAGCTGGATTATATCCTACGGCAAAAAATCCATCTGCAATAGTTCCATAAGCATTGGCCATCGCTACAGACCGGGGGTCACGTTTTATTTGCCCCAAAACAATATTTTGAATCATGATAAATATTGAGCAGTAATAAAATATCCTCTTCACCATTGAAGTTTCCCAGGCTTCTTCTTTTTGCTATTATTTTTCACTTCATTACCATCTGAAGTATTGTTTATTACTTCATTACCACCTGAAGTGTTCACTACCTGACCAGCGTTAACACTAAAATACCACCCACTGATATCTTGAAGATCAGAATTTGAATCTTTAATTCTAACGCGATAAAGATTATCTGCAACCCCCCATGTCCATGGATACTTTGTTATTGAGTCATTACTAACATAATTTAATATAATAGTTTCCCAATCTTCCTCACTAGGGTTGGCGCCACTAGCAAATTGCACATCAAAAGTACTGACATCACCATATGTTGCCCAGATGATTTCATCTTCATTTCCTAACACCAAATTTTCACCGCCATTTGGTCGAATAAGCACAATGTCATTTTCTGTAGGTCCTAAAACACCAGTACTAGCCACACGAAAGGTGATAAAAGATTTAATATCAATCGCATCGTACCTAGAAAAAAAGACTCCTTCATCCCCTGTTTGATTAAATGAAAACCTTGGTACGATATAATGATCTCCATAATCGGTAAGCAGGAAAATTCTTCCAGTATCCAATACACTACTGTAACTCAATATTCCCGGAACGGCAACTTGACCCTTGTGGCCTTCCGAATTTGTTTCTTGGTATAAAGAATCTGGACTAGGTAACAATACCCGGAATAGAGTATCAACATATGATACTACCGTATCCATCCCAGCATCATTGATTTTTACTAAATATTTCACATCATCCACACACTCACTGGAATCACTCATTACATTAAATATATAAATAACGCTATCGGCCGGACTTAGGCTTTCGCAATCGGTGACAATATATAAACTATCATTTGAGTCCCAACCAAGTTGACCTTGATTTACCATCGTATCGACAAAAGCGTCTAATGCTTCATCGGTTATATTCTTTGGAAAAAAGGGCTGATCCGAAAGTAAAATTGCAAAATCACCCCCTAATGGTAAACTATTCTCTACGGTTGTAGCTAATTCAGAGTGTATAAGGGAATGTCGTATTTTATTTCTATTATCTGGGCTGAATTCAGGAAGTTTTGAAATTCCCGTTGGTGGAATGAATGCCGGTGCATTCATGGTCACTTCAAATGGCATTTTTATACTATAAGTACCCCACATTTGCGATACAGTGTCCTTTATTCCAGCAGTGCCATCGATTCTCGTCTTGATATCAGCATGAGCAACCAGAGGCATTGAACCAAAGAAATCAATAATTGAAAACTCACCTGGCGCAGGTGGAATGAGTGTATCCCATATGGCCATGGAATCACTAGCGGGAGCATAAAAAGATATCTCGTTGCCTAAGTCACTCCAACGAACTTTTGTTTTTACTAAATTTTCATTAATACTGTAATTATCAAGAACATACGATGGATTCCCAAGTTTTGCATCTAACCTAGACACTACAGAATCTCCGTTTGGTTTTATTCCCTTCATTTGAATATCAACCGTTAAAGGGAAATCAATTTCATTGAACAATTCGAATTCAAATTCCAGACCTGGAAACCCAATCCCGGTAAGTTCTGGTGGAAAGCCGGCGATTTCCATTGTATCCGCAGATAAATCCATATTGACAAAGGTCTTCAGTTCATGAAAAAACAATGAACCAAATTGTATAGTCCCACCGAAACCACCTAAGGGTGTACCATCTAATGGGATTATCGCTTGCTGCGCAGGAATCCAGACTTGCAAATCTAGATCTATAGATCCAATTGTAACATCTGATCCCACTGGTTGTAAAAAATCTCCGGCTAAACTAATGGTTTCTGAATATGGATCATCCTGTAGTAATTCATTAATAAGAATTTGTGGCACGCTATCTGAAGAAACAAAGTTTGGTACATACATATAAAAATTGATATCCCAAGGAAATGTACTTTGGAGATCAATTATTTTAAATATATTTGGAATAGGCTCAGCTGGCGGATCAGGTAGAAAATTAGGACCCTTCATCTCTGCGCGTGTTATATCAAAAGATATACCTTCCATTTCAGGCAAGGAACTGGAAAAATTTAACTGGCTTTCCATTGCAGCTAATTGGGTAGTCAAATCAATATTAAATGAATCAAGACTGACTGCTGCGCTGTCGAATCCACTAATAGTAAAACTCATTTCAAAACCAATAAACATTGAATTATCTCCCCCTTCATCTATGGGGTAAAATCTTGCTAACGAATCTGGGTGGATTGAGTCTAACTGAGCGTAGGTAAATACTACTAATGAGTCCGCAAGGCCTTCTCCCTCTAAATCCATTGGTTCGTTAATTGATCCCAATGAGCGTATCGAATCGGCAGCGCCTGGTCCTTCCTCCGCAGGACTATTAAGACCTTCTTCAATGGTTTGAATTGTATCCCTTCCATCAGGCAAAGCAGGGTGAATAACATCAATGCTTACAACGTATGCAAAACAGTTTAAGTTTGTGGGATAGCCTTGATTTTTAAAATAAGGGGTATAATTACTTCCGTCTGCCATAAACAGCGTATCTATAGTTATCTCTGGTTCAGAAATAGAAGCAGTAAGTTGTGATAAAGGAATACCTATTGGAAAATTATCATTAACTAAAGTAAATATTGAATCTAATACAATATTCATGGGGCCAACAAAATATTGATTATAGTTAGCAGCCGACATCACTTTCATAACATTGTCGTCTAAAGGTAAAGTAAAGGTATTTCCAGATGTATCCTCAAAAAGAAAACTATTACCTGATGCAACTGCGGCCATTACCGGCGTTATGTTGGGGAAGGGAACTGCAATTGATGGAATTGAAATAGAACTACCGTTAATACCAGCAATATCATCTTGCTCTATAGGTTGCTCCATATATCCACCAGGAAAACGAACACCTAATTCCATTTCCTCAGTACTAGCTGAATCAATGGACCCAGTGAACAGAATCTGAAACCCTGCTGAATCTTCCGTTGGGTATATAGAATTGGTCGTGTCTA
>CAYYXU010000015.1:0-26714 GCA_964475645.1 uncultured bacterium
CTGTGTATAAGTCAGTCGTTTCATGGATTTTACATTTTCACGTATGCGATCAAATATAACAATGGTGTCATTGAGCGAATATCCAACAATAGTAAGAAAAGCTGCAACAATTGGTAATGATATTTCATAACCCATAATGGAAAAAATTCCAAGAGTTACAAATACGTCATGTGCCAACGCCGCAATGGCACCTAAAGCAAAATTAAATTCGAACCTAATAGATATATAAAGCAATATTAACCCCAATGCAGAAATAATCGCCAAAACGGCTTTATTACTAAGTTCAGAGCCGATTTTTGGCCATATTTTGTCGAGTGAGAGGATGAAGTCACTTTCCACTTCAGGAACTTTATCAGGAAAGGACTTCCTAAGATGGTTAACAATATTTTGAGCGAAGTTCACAGGCTCTTCATCCATGTGAGGTATACGGACGGAAATATCCTGTTTATTGCCAAAAAGTTTTATTTCTGCTTTACTAAAATCAAATTGTTGACCATCTATAGATACAACACTCATTGCCGAACGGATATCATTCACATCAACCGGATCAGAAAAATGCACAGCCATAAAAGTGCCTCCTTTAAAATCAATACTTAATAACGGTCCGCCTGCTAGTATTAAAGAAATGATACCCGCACCGATCACCGCACCAGATAAGTATAATCCTAATCGGGATTGTGCCATAAACTTAATTTTAGTTTCTTTGATGAGTCTCATATACTTAGTTTTTCCAGACCTTTACGTTCTGTGAACGAATTAAAAATTGTACGGGTGACAAAAATAGCTGTAAACATAGATATAATTATTCCCCAGAATAATACTGTTGCAAAACCTCTTATAGGGCCTGTGCCAAATTGATAAAGTACAAGCGCTGCCACCAATGTGGTAACATTCGCATCAATAATTGTAGTAAGTGCGCGAGCATAACCGCTTTCAATTGCTGTTCGAGGCGTTTTCCCTTTTCTTGATTCCTCGCGAATTCTCTCAAATATAATAACATTGGCATCAACGGACATTCCTACTGTTAGTATCAAGGCGGCAATACCCGGCAATGTCAGTGTAGCACCAAGTGATGCCAAGACAGCAAGTACTAATAAAATATTCCAGATCAAGGCAAAATCTGCAATTATGCCAGAGAGCTTATAATAAAAAGGTATAAATACTAGGATCAGTGCCAAACCAAGAAGGACAGAATACGTTCCTTTTTTAACGGAATCAGCACCGAGAGAAGGGCCTACTATTCTTTCTTCAATTATTTTCACTGGGGCCGGCAAAGCACCAGCACGTAGTACAATGGCAATATCTTTAGCTTCGTCCATGTTTGCAAAACCTTCGATCAGGGTTCCACCATCGGTTATCTTTGTACGGATTGACGGTGCCATATGCACCTTTTTATCCAAGACTATGGCTATGCGTCGACCAATATTTGCCCCAGTTATCCGGGACCACGTACGCGCACCATCACTATTCATGTCAAGTAAAACTATTGGTTGCCCAACAGCACTTGTTCCTTGGCCGCCTATAGTTGCATTCGCTTCTTCGATGACACCACCAGTTAGATCAGCATCATGTTCCAGATAATACATGTAAACAAGTGGTTCTTCCAGCCCAGTATTTGTTGTGAAATTCTCTGCTTCAGGTGCAAAAAGAAAACGACCATTTCCTAAAGATAGCTTATCCTGAACTTCAGGTTTATTAATAATTTTTTTTATAGCGTATAAATTCTTTTCTGGTACAGCAATATTATTTCCAAGGGCACGCAGCATGGAAGAAAAGGGTCGTTCTTGATAAATATTTTGATCTACTACAACTGCTGTGTCTCCGCTTCCTGCATCCTCTGAACTCAATCCATCATCACCAAAAAGTTCACTAATGGAAATAGTTTGGTCATTACTTACTGTTAACTCTCCATCTTCGGTCTGTGCCTGTTCACCATCAACTGTAGCAACTAAGGCCTCCAATTCCTCATCTCCCCTAACAGCTTTATCGATCTGGGACAAAATGTCATTAGTAACTTCAGGAGATTTGACCATAAAAAATTCCAATTGTGCAGTGCTTTGCAATAATGCTCGCGCCCTTTCAGAATCCTGGATCCCAGCTAATTCTACAATGATACGTCGATTACCCTGTTTTTGGATTGTTGGTTCAGAAACACCAAATTGATCAACTCTGTTCTGTAGTATTTCTAAAACACGGTTAATAGCGTCATCTGCCTGTTCTCGGATGCTATTTAGTATATCTTCAGCTTTGGCACCATAATCCACATCGTAGTATCGAGGTAATCGCAATCCGTTCTCACTAATCTTTTCAGTAAAGACAGTAAAAAATTTTTGCTGAGGGTTTTCAGCCAAGATATTTCGTACTTCATTTACTGTACGTTCAAATTTTGCATCCTTATTAATAGCTAGAGTCGTAACTAGCGTCGGCAGGTCTACTTCTAGAACAATATATATACCTCCCTTGAGATCTAACCCTTGCTTAATAATTTCATTTTCGAGATTTTCCAGTGTTCCGGTTTCCCGCATATATTCAATATCTTCAGGCGATAATTGCTGATATTTTATAGAAGGCCAAAGCGTAAAAAGTGCCCAAGCCAGAACTATGCCAATAATGATATACCGTGGTGTAAGGTTTTTAGACATTTTATTTATCGAATTGCTTTTCTATCAAAAAAGCCTGCGAATATACCGAGCATAGAAATGAGGTACCAAATTTTATTTCCGTAATAAAATTTCACGTTAATACATTCAAATTTTTCCCAACTTCAGTAAATGCATCCACCGCTTCATCTAGTTGATGAATGTCCATAGCTGCAGATATTTGAACGCGAATTCTTGCTTCTCCTTTGGGTACAACTGGATAGAAAAAGCCAATGACATAAATACCCTTTTCTAATAATTCGGTAGCCATTTTTTTAGCTAGGACGGCATCATAGAGCATAACCGGTACTATGGGATGTTTACCTTTTTTAATATCAAATCCAGCATTCATTAATTTTTCCCGGAAATAAAGCGTATTTACTTCTAGTTTATCGCGAAGTTCTGTATTAGCTGAAAGCATTTCAAAAACCTTTATGCCAGCAGCTACGATGCTTGGCGCTAATGTATTGGAGAAAAGATAGGGCCGCGAAAGTTGGCGCAGCATATCTATAATTTCCTGTTTTCCAGTTGTAAAACCACCTGAAGCACCACCCAGCGCTTTTCCCAGCGTAGAAGTCCATACGTCCACTTTATCCATCACGCCATGATATTCCGCAGATCCACGCCCGGTCTGGCCTATAAATCCAGTAGCGTGAGAATCATCTACCATAACCAGAGCATCATATTTATTTGCCAATTCAGTAATTTCATCTAGCTTGGCAATATTGCCATCCATAGAAAAAACGCCGTCCGTAGCAATCATTCGCAGACGGTTATTCTGTGCTTCCTGAAGTTTTATTTCCAAATCGGCCATATCACTATTCTTATAGCGAAATCGTTGAGCTTTGCAGAGTCGAATTCCATCTATGATAGATGCGTGGTTCAGCGCATCTGATATAATTGCATCATCTGGACCTAATAATGTTTCAAATAAACCGCAATTAGCATCAAAACAGGATGTATAAAGTATGGTGTCATCAGTATCGAAAAATTCTGAAATATTTTGTTCTAGTTCCTTATGGATGTCCTGTGTACCGCATATAAAGCGAACAGAAGACATACCGAAACCATGATTTTCCAGTGCATTTTGTGCAGCAGATTTGATTTCTGTATTGTCCGATAAACCCAAGTAGTTATTGGCACAAAAATTGAGGACTTCGCCTCCTTCAAGCGTGGAAATTATTATACCTTGTGGCGTGGTAAGTGTTCGCTCTTTTTTATATAGACCTTCTGCTTTTATTTTAGCCAATTTGTCACTGAAAATGTTCTTGGATATAAACATACTAGTCCCAGTTCAGTATTACTTTACCGCATTGACCATTATCAACCACTTCAAAGGCTTGTTGGAAGTCTTCAGCGTTAAATTTGTGGGTGATAATTTGCGACACATCCAATCCACCACGTAAAAGCTGTGTCATTTTATACCATGTTTCAAACATCTCTCTACCGTAAATACCTTTTATTCTGAGACCTTTAAAAATGATGTCATCCCACTTGACCAATGTGTCGTTAGGCAAAATACCCAAGAGCGCAATTTTTCCACCATGGTACATGGTGCGGATTATATCCTGTAGTGCACTGGGATTTCCTGACATTTCCAAGCCAATATCAAATCCACTGGAAATTTTCAATTCGCTGAAACAATCTTCAATTTTTTCATTCTGAATATTCACTATTTTATCGGCACCCATTTTAGAAGCAAGCTCCAGACGGTAATCATTGCTGTCACTAACTACAACATTGCGCGCACCAAGTTGTCTACATATAGAGGCTGCCATGCATCCGATTGGTCCTGCTCCAGTTATTAGAATGTCTTCTGCCACCATACTAAAGCTCAAAGCGCAGTGTACTGCATTGCCGAGCGGATCGAAAAAGGCAGCGACGTCCGTATCAATATCGCTGTGCACAGGCCATAGGTTCCCTTCTGGTAATGCCATGTATTCAGCAAAAGCACCATTACGTTGGATGCCAATACCAATAGTTTTATTACACAAGTGCCGTAACCCAGCGCGGCAGTTACGACAATAACCGCAGGTTAAATGACCTTCACCAGATACTATATCACCTTTATTATAATGGGATACCCCCAGACCAATTTCTTCGACAACTCCTACGAATTCATGACCAATAATTAACGGTAGCTTAATGGTAGATTGGGACCATTCATCCCAGTGATATATATGCAGATCGGTTCCACAAATGGCCGTTTTTATAATTTTTATTAATACATCATTGGTGCCAATATCCGGTATTTGCATCTGTTCTAGCCAAAGTCCCTTCTCTGGATATTTTTTTACTAATGCTTTCATGAAACTCATAGTGAGAACATAATAAAATTTTGCAATGTTATCATTGTCTTAAAATTTATGCAAATTGCGATGTTGTACTAACTGGATTAATATGATATTCAGGGATGTAACCCGCTTGTTAAACCTTGGAGAGACAATTAAATTTGTCTTGTTTTCTTGATACATAATACATTTCTTAAATCTGTGATATGACCAAAATTATTGCCCTAACAAATCAAAAAGGAGGTGTTGGTAAAACAACTTCAGCAGTTAATATTGCTGCCAGTTTAGCAGTGAGTGAGATCAGAACGCTATTGATAGATATGGACCCCCAGGCAAATACCACCACCGGTATAGCAAAAATTATTGAAAAGCCTGCCGAAAATACCATTTATGATACATTGGTGGATGAAATACCAATCAAAGATACTATTACAAAAACAACCTTTAATCATCTTGATGCAATTTTATCAACAAAAGACCTGGTTGGTGCAGAGATTGAATTGGTCAGTGTTATTGCCCGGGAATTAGAATTAAAAAAAGCATTGGCAAAGGTCAAAAGGATATACGACTATATAATCATTGATTGTCCGCCTTCACTGGGTTTACTCACACTTAATAGCCTGACTGCTGCAAATGCTTTAATTATTCCAATTCAGGCAGAGTATTATGCATTGGAGGGACTGGGTCAATTACTGAATACAATTCGATTGGTACAGCAATATTTAAACAAAAATTTGAAAATTGCGGGTGTATTAATTACAATGTTTGATGGTCGATTGAACTTGTCAAAACAAGTACTTGGTGAGGTAAAAGGTTATTTTGGTGATAAATTATTTAATACTGTTATTCATCGTAATGTACGACTGGGTGAGGCGCCTAGTTTTGGAAAACCGGCATTATTATACGATGCCAATTCAGTAGGATCGCAGGATTATATGACACTTGTAGAGGAGATAATTAAAAATGGCTGCTAAACGGTTGGGAAGAGGACTTGAAGCATTGATACACGGCCCCGAAGGATCAGATTTAGGGCACTCGGGAGTAACAGATATACTTATAGAAAATATTGTTACCAATCCATTGCAGCCCAGGAAAGACGGTCTGGATGAAAAAAGTCTTGAGGAATTAATCGCGTCGATTAAACAAAAGGGTGTGATAACACCGATTACAGTTCAACAAGACAAAGACAACTTCATTCTTATTGCTGGAGAACGACGTTTACGTGCGTCGAGACTAGCAGGATTAAAACGGATACCAGGCTATGTGGTAACTATTTCAGATGAATCTGAAATGATGGAAATAGCATTGATCGAAAATATACAGCGTGAAAATCTCAATCCTATTGATGAAGCAGAAGGATATGCAATTCTACAGAGCAAATTCAATCGTACGCAGGGCGATATAGCAAATGCGGTGGGTAAAAAGCGGGTTACAATTTCAAATGCATTACGGTTATTAAAATTACCTAGTGATATAAAAAATAGCCTTCGTGATAGAAAAATTTCTGCTGGTCACGGCCGCGCAATTCTAGGGATGAAAACAACGGCAGGAATGATGAAACTATATAAGATGATTATTGAAAAGGATCTTAGTGTACGTGCTGCTGAGGAGTTTGCTAAAGGCAAATCAACCAAAAAGTCAAAGCCTACAAGAAGTAAGCCCCTTGGAACCAATCATCAGATCAGGAGTGTTGAAAATGAACTTATTTCAGTCCTCGGTACAAAGGTTCGGCTACATTATTCAAAAAAAGGCGGGAAGATTGAAATACAATTTTTTTCTGATGATGATTTGGGTAGATTATTAGAATTATTAAGGTCAATAGAATAATTCAGCAATGAGGCCCGATAAATATACTGTATTGCTTATACCTGATAACGAATCAGCGGGTAAAAGTTTTACATTTAAACGCCGCTGGTTTATTTTAATCATTGCAATTACTGTTGCAATAATTACCTCAATCGGATTTGCGGGATACTTTTTTATTCCTCGAACTTTAGATTATCAAAGAATGCAAAGTGGGTATAATGAATTAGTGACAGAAAGATCTAAAATTATGAATTTATACCATGATCTACAGCGCTTGCAGCAGATGGAAGGATTATTGCGGAAGAATCTTGGTGCAGATCTGGAATTGTCTAAATATGAAGAAGATCCTGGTGGTTTGGTGCATAATGATGCAAAAAGCGATGATGTAAAATATTCTACAGATCGAATTGGTAATATCCCCACTAAAGCTCCTATTGATGGTTATGTTACCCAGCGGATGGTAGTTCGTCCCCATGCTTGGAAAAATAATCATTATGGGATCGATATTTCCGTTCGGGAGGGAGATCCCGTTGTAGCCTCAGCGGCAGGTATAGTTATATTTTCTGGTTGGTCAACAGATTTAGGTAATATGGTCATTCTTTTTCATGGAAATGACTACTTTACATTTTATGGGCATAATCAGGTAAATCTCATCGAGAAACGCGATATTGTAAAGCGCGGTGATGTTATATCACTTGCAGGAAATACTGGTATATCTACTGGACCACATTTACATTTCGAAGTGTGGGAAGGATCAAATCCTTTGGATCCATTAGAATTCTTTCCTGAGTATAAAAATAAAGATTTGAGCGCAGAATAGTATGGCAAAGATTGATTTCAAAAATGTGCAGACAATGATTGGTGCCGAAGCAGTTGTCAATGGTCCAATTAAATTGCGTGGCGGAATTATTGTGTATGGTAAAGTCTATGGTGACATCCATACCGAAGGACCGGTACGTATCACTATATCAGGACAGGTAATAGGGGATATCCAGGCTAGTGATGCGCACATTGGCGGTAGTATACAAGGTAATGTCACCGTTTCTAATAGAATAGTTCTCGGTCGCAAGTCAGAGTTGAAAGGGGATTTGATTTACCATAGTCTTGTAATAGAAGATGGCGCTCAATTTGAAGGGTCTTGCACCGTTATCGGCAATAAGCAGGATGATTCAGATTCTTTAGTATCGGAGGCAAGACTTCGATTTACTATGGCATCCCCATCTTCTGAGCCAAATGCCTGATTCAAAGGAATCTTCGCACAAACGATCTTTTTACTATTTTCAACAATTTTTAGCTAAATCAGGTCCAGCTGCATCCGCATCCTATGCACTTATTGGTGCCGTATTGTTGTTTGCTCTTGTTGGGTATTTTATTGATAATCATTACAAGTCATCACCCTGGTTTACTCTTGGCGGTACATTCCTAGGACTATTAGTTGGGTTTTATGAATTGGTAAAAGTAATATGGTCAAATAAGTAGTGAAATTAACTATATATATTAGCTTGGCTTGTGTTGGTACATGGGGATTATTAAGCGCAGCTTTGCCTTATTATGTAAAAGAGCTATTTCTAGGGATGGTTATACCTTGGTCAATATCATTAATTTCTATTGTGAAAACCCGTTCCGTATATAATCTGCACCCGGAAAAACTTATAAAACATATGACTACAGCTATGTTGATAAAAATGATGTCTTATGGCCTCTTATTGATAATAATTTTCAATTTTATATCTTTTAACCCCCTGCCTTTTATTATTAGCTTCACCGGCTATTTTTTAGCGCTCCATATAATAGAAGCATTTACATTAAGGTTCATTATCAAACAAAAACCAATATAATCTTTAAATTGATATAATATGTTAGTTACTACTAGTGAACAAAATTCAGGTGGTGTTATGGAACAAGTTGGTGATAATATCATTCACCACGTTTCAAACTCTGATATACACCACCCAATTTTCTCGCTACCGCATTTATTCAATATTGACATGTCTGTTACCAAACATGTACTTATGCTATGGATTGTTGCCTTGACTGTTGGTTTGGTTGTAATACTTCCTATTCAACGATATGTTCAGCAGCGCAGGTTAATTCCCACCGGACTTATGAATGCACTCGAATTAATAGTTTCCTTTGTCCGTGATTCAATAGTGAAACCAAATGTAGGACCAAAGTGGGTGAATAGCTGGGCACCTTTAATTCTAACTTTTCTATTTTTTATATTTTTTGCCAATGCGATTGGTATGATCCCAATTTTTGATGTATTGGGTGTAATAAATAGATTTATATTTCATGTTCCGGCTAATGACAGCCATAATTTTATCAATGGTTTACTTCATGGCGGACCAACTGCTACAGGTAATTTCAATGTGACAGCCGCGTTAGCAATTATCACTTTCCTATCTATTATTATTGCAGGCTCCAAAGCACATGGATTTATACAACACTGGAAGAATCTTGTACCGCATGGATTACCTGGTTTCGTTTATGTAATCCTCATTCCAATTGAAATTATCGGAATGTTTGTGAAACCCTTTGCCTTAACAATGCGTTTAGCGGCCAATATGACTGGTGGGCATATTGCATTGCTTGCAATTTTATCTTTTATGGCCATATTTGCGGATATGTTTCATAGTGTATTGGCTGGACTTGGCGTTGCCCTAATATCTGTTCCTTTGGCAGTTGCTATTTCAGGGCTGGAAATAATTGTAATTATAGTACAGGCGTATGTATTTACGCTTTTATCGGCTGTGTTTATTGGCATGGCCATTAATGTTCATCATTAAATAAAAAAACATGGAGGTATAATAATGGAAGTTATTCATTATTTTGGAGCAGCTCTTGGCCTTGGCCTTATTGTTGTTGGCGCTGGATTGGGAATTGGTCGGTTAGCAGCAGCAGCAGCAGATGGGATTGCTCGTCAACCAGAAGCAACAGATAAGATTACTGGTGCCGTAAACTTACCACTCTTTTTACTTGAAGGTGTGGCTATTTTGGCAGAAGTATTTGTACTCCTCATTGTATTAATGAAATAAGCAGTAATTAAAAACATTACAGGAGGAGCCAGGTATGGATAATCCCCTAGTTCAATTGGACCCAGGTCTATTCGTTTGGACAATCATTACGTTTCTGATATTACTCGGTGTTTTAACAAAGTTTGCTTGGAAACCGTTATTAAAAGCACTGGAGACACGTGAAAATGAGATATCTCAATCTCTTAAAGATGCGGAAAAAGCAAAAAAAGAGTTGGTGCGTCTCAGTGAAGAAAGTGATGAAATAATAGCCAAAGCCCGTTCTGAGGCACAGGGAATTGTAAGTGAAGGTAAAAAAGCGGCTGAAAAATTAACAGAAACCACTCTAAATAAAGCAAAAGAAGAAGCAAATGCTAATTTGTCAGCGGCAAAAGAACAAATAAAAATTGAGCGCGATAAAGCGATTGTAGATATAAAAGGTGAAGTTGTAAACCTTTCACTTTCTATTGCTGAAAAATTGGTGAATAAAAATCTTAGTAAGGAAGATAATAAATCTCTTATCGATGAATCATTGAAAAATGTAAAGGGGTATGAAGCGTAGATCAAATTCAAAAAATATGGCTGCTGCACTTTTAGTAGTCGCCAGAAAAATTGATGCTGTAGATGAAGTTCAAAGATCAATAAAACTGGTATTAGAATTATTAAAAAAAGATGCACAATTTCGTGCTTTTATGCAGTCCAAACGATTCACAACTAAAGAAAAAACCGAGGTAATTAGATTTGGCTTAAAGGATTATTGTCATCCAATACTACAGGAATTACTCATTATCGAGATCGGCGAAAATCCAACTATCCTATTGCGTGATCTATCGTATTTCTTTGATGCAATGGTAATAGATGAGTTAAATATTGTACCGGTGACAGCTTATGTCGCAGATGAATTATCTGTTGTAGAAGTAGCAGATTTACAAAAAACTCTTGAAAAGAGCATTGGAAAGGATACTGAACTTGATTTAAAAGTAGACCCAAGTTTATTAGGGGGAATAAAATTACGTATCGAGAATATGTATCTAGATGCTTCAATTAAAACAAAAATGGATAACCTAAGGAGAGATTTACTCCAATAATCATTCATTAAGGAATATTATGGAAATAAAGACAGACAACATTACTGCATTATTAAAAGAACAAATCGCAAAGTTTGAAGGCACTGTTGATGTAAGTGAAGTTGGAGAAGTTATATTGATTGGTGACGGTGTAGCGCGCGCAACTGGTTTAGAGAATGTAATGAGTTCAGAATTAGTTGAACTACCAAATGATACTTTTGGCATGGCGTTAAATCTAGAAGAAGATAATGTTGGTTTGGTACTATTTGGCGATAGCAGCCTTGTGAAAGAAGGAGATCTTGCCAAGCGCACTGGAAAAGTAGTCGAAGTACCAGTCGGGGAAGAAATGGTAGGTCGCGTAGTCAATCCATTGGGCCAACCAATTGATGGCAAAGGGGCGATAAATGCGAAAAATTCTTCGCCGATCGAACGAAAGGCATTAGGCGTAATGGCACGTCAACCGGTTAAGCAACCACTTCAAACAGGCATTAAACCCATTGATAGCATGATTCCTATCGGACGGGGGCAGCGTGAATTAATAATTGGTGATCGCCAGACTGGAAAAACAGCCATTGCTGTTGATACCATTATCAACCAAAAATATACTCATGAGACAGAAGATCCAGTTTATTGTATTTATGTGGCCATAGGGCAGAAAGCTTCAACCGTTGCTTCAATCGTGGCGGAACTTGAAGCCAATGGATCCATGGATTATACCACTGTTGTTGCTGCGAATGCATCTGATGCGGCTCCTTTACAATTCATTGCACCATATTCTGGGTGTGCTATGGGAGAATATTTTCGCGATAATGGTAAGCATGCCTTAATAATTTATGATGATCTGTCTAAACAGGCAGTTGCTTATAGGCAGATGTCGCTTGTACTACGTAGACCACCAGGCCGTGAAGCGTATCCGGGAGATGTGTTTTATCTCCATAGTCGTTTGCTCGAACGCGCTTCAAAATTATCAGATGATCTTGGCGGTGGATCCTTGACTGCACTGCCTATTATTGAAACACAGGAAGGCGATGTTGCTGCATATATTCCAACAAACGTGATATCTATTACAGATGGTCAGATTTATCTCGAGACAAATTTATTTAATTCTGGTGTACGTCCAGCTATTGATGTGGGTTTATCTGTTTCGCGGGTTGGTGGTAATGCACAGGTTAAAGCGATGAAAAGTATCGCAGGAACTTTACGGTTAGATCTGGCGCAATTCAGAGAATTAGAAGCATTTGCCAAATTCGGTTCTGATTTGGATAAAGCAACTCTAGCGCAATTAACCCGTGGAGAACATATGGTGGAAGTACTTAAGCAGAAACAATATTCACCAATGGATGTGGTTAAACAAATAGCAATAATATTTGCTGGAACTAAAGGACATTTGGATGATATCCCGGTAGAAAAAATTTCAGAATTTGAAGCAGGGCTTTTTGATTATCTTGATGCTAACAATGCTAAGGATCTTGAAGTTATGCGGAAAGAGGGTACGATAACTGATGATGTAAGTGACGCTTTGGAAAAAGCAATTACTGACTTTAAAAAAGGCTTCATGGGCTGATTATAAATAATGGCTAATCTTAAGGACATACGGGATCGTATTAAATCTGTAAAGAGTATACAAAAAGTAACTAAGGCGATGAAGATGGTAGCAGCGGCGAAAATGAGGAAAGCACAGGAGCGAATGGAACAAGCTCGGCCATACACACGCCGTTTAACAGAAGTAATTCATCATTTATTACCAGATGTTGATCGTGAATTTTTACCACTTTTGGATATTCGACAGATACAACGGGTTGGATATATTGTTGTGACATCCGATCGTGGATTAGCAGGATCTTTCAATACAAATGTCCTTAAGAAAGCGCAACAGGAAATTGATGAAATTGGCAAACAAAATGTTGATCTTTTCTGCATCGGGAAAAAAGCGAGAGATCATTTCAAACACCGAGATTATAACATCGTACAATCCCACATAGAATTTTGGAACGATATGACTTTCCCCTATGTCATGAAAATGGGTGATGGGATTATTAGTCATTTTATAAATGGTGAAGTCGACGAAATTCATGTGGTTTACAATGAATTTGTCAATGTAGCTACCCAATCAATTCAGTCAGAGCGATTGCTGCCTCTTGAATATGATGATGAAGATACAATGGTCCACGTAGATCGTCTTTATGAACCATCAAAAGAAAAATTAGTAAGATCATTAATCCCCAGACATTTAAACATTCAAATGTGGAAATATTTATTGGAATCCTATGCCAGTGAACAAGCAGCTCGGATGGTAGCTATGGAGAGCGCCACTGATAATGCAGAAGATATGGTCAAGAATCTAACACTTGAATTTAACAAAGCTCGTCAAGCGTCTATTACTAAGGAAATGCTGGAAATCGTTGGCGGAGCTGAAGCGTTGAAGTAGCAAAGGAATACTTATGGCAACAATTGGAAAAATATCACAAATAATGGGCGCGGTAGTAGATGTCACTTTTGAAGATGGCGATCTACCTGAAATAATGAATGCACTGAACGTGGATCGTGGAGATGAAGGGATTCTCGTTTTAGAAGTTGCTCAACATTTAGGTGATTCTGTTGTGCGTACTGTTGCAATGGATTCAACAGATGGTTTGGTTCGCGGTGTAAAAGCGGAAGATACAGGTAAACCAATCTCAATGCCAGTAGGGCCAGAAACATTGGGTCGGCTTTTTGACGTTACGGGTAACGTAATTGATGGAAAAGGGGATGTTCCATCAAAAAAAGAGTACCCAATTCACCGCCCAGCTCCTAAACATGAGGATTTAAGTACATCGACAGATATTTTGGTAACGGGAATTAAAGTTGTAGATATGATGGAACCATATACAAAAGGCGGAAAAACAGGACTTTTCGGTGGTGCGGGTGTAGGTAAAACGGTATTGATTCAAGAGCTGATTAGGAATATTGCTACAGAACATGGCGGATATTCTGTTTTTGCAGGTGTAGGAGAAAGAACAAGGGAAGGAAATGATTTATACAATGAGATGACAGAGTCAGGCGTTATAGAGAAAACGACCATGGTTTTCGGTCAAATGAACGAACCGCCAGGCGCAAGATTACGTGTTGCCTTAAGTGGTTTAACTATGGCAGAGTATTTCCGTGATGATGAAGGTAAAGATGTATTATTATTTATTGATAATATTTTCCGCTTTACACAAGCAGGGTCTGAAGTATCTGCTCTATTGGGCAGAATGCCTTCGGCTGTTGGTTATCAACCTACACTTGGAACCGAAATGGGTGATCTGCAAGAACGAATTACATCTACTAAGGATGGATCGATTACTTCTGTTCAGGCAGTCTATGTGCCCGCAGATGATTTAACAGACCCAGCTCCAGCAACCGCTTTTGCACATTTAGATGCAACATCCGTGTTGGAACGTAAGATTGCTGAACTCGGAATTTATCCTGCAGTTGATCCGTTAGCATCAACATCCAGAATCCTTGATCCACGTGTAATTGGTGAAAAACATTACAATACTGCAAGGGAAGTACAGAGTGTATTGCAAAAATACAAGGATTTACAGGATATCATTGCAATCTTAGGTATGGATGAACTATCTGATGATGATAAACTTGCTGTTTCTAGGGCTAGAAAGATCCAAAAATTTATGTCACAGCCCTTTTTTGTAGCAGAGCAATTCACTAACGCTCCTGGGAGATATGTTGAACTCGAAGACACAATAGCTGGTTTCGCTGCAATTCTGGATGGTGAAGTTGATGATAGCCCTGAAAATGCCTTTTCTTATGTTGGTACAATTGATGAAGCTATTGAGAAGGGTAAAAAATTAGCAGCCTGATATGGGTACATTCAATCTAGAAGTTGTAACACCAACCCATAATTTGGAAGAGATGGTGGTATCGTATGTTCGCTGCCCAGGTCTCGATGGTTCTTTTGGTATTATGGCAAATCACCAGGAAGGTATATTTAGTCTTGATATTGGCGAAATAATGATTAAAACAAAATCCGAAACCAAATATTTATCCACAAGCGGTGGATTTGCCGAAATTGTAAATGATGGTGTTTCCATTTTAGTTGAAACGGTAGAGTCTGCATCAGATATAGATATTCCTCGCGCTGAAGCAGCGCTCCAGCGTGCAAGGGATAGGAAATCTAGCTCTGATAATGAAAATCTTGATCAAGCGCGATTGGAAAGTGCATTATCAAGAGCATTGAATCGTTTGCAAGTAGCGAAGAAATAAATTGATATTATAATAACGGGAAACCGCTTGTAACTTTGTGCGGTTTTTTTTTACCTATAAATAGAATGAACACCAGAACACATACCTGCGGTGAATTAACATTATCCAATGTTGATGAATCAGTTTCATTGAATGGCTGGGTTAATGCAGTAAGATTCCATGGGCAGGTAGTTTTTGTTGATCTTAGAGATCGTTATGGCAAGACTCAGATCGTGTATAATCAAGAGGACTTCAGTGGTGATTTTAGTGCTATCAAGAAGTTATCCATGGAAGATGTGCTATCAATTAATGGTATTGTTAGGCCACGAGAAAAAAATGCAGTTAATCCAGATATGGAAACCGGTGAAATCGAAGTTTTTGTTTCAGAGCATATATTATTGAATGAAGCAGCGCCGCTGCCTTTTATCATAACAGATCGAGATAGCGCTGAAGAAGATCTTCGTTTAAAATATCGTTACCTGGAATTGCGTACGGAAGAATTGCAAAAAAATATGTTAATCCGTCATAATACTTATCAGGAAGTGCGTTCTTTTTTATCTGATAATAAATTTGTTGAAATTGAGACACCTATCTTAATGAAATCAACACCAGAAGGTGCAAGAGACTATTTGGTGCCAAGTCGTATTCACAAAGGGAAATTCTATGCACTGCCGCAGTCACCGCAGATGTATAAACAGATACTGATGATTGCGGGGTTCGACCGCTATTTCCAGATAGTAAAATGTTTTCGCGATGAGGATCTCCGGGCCGATCGCCAACCCGAGTTTACCCAGATTGATATTGAAATGTCTTTTGTGCAAGAAAAGGATTTATTCAATATTTGTGAGCAATTAACTAGACATGTTTTTAAACAGGTTGAAAATATTGAATTAGTAGATCCATTCCCCCGTATGACTTTTTCCGATGCAATGTCTAATTATGGTACTGATTGTCCAGATCTGCGGTATAATATGAAATTACAAGACATGAAATCCTTTTCAGATAAAAGTGATTTTAATGCGTTTAAATCTGCTGAAACTGTGGCGGGAATCGTCGTATCGGATGGTGCAAAATATTCCCGTAAAGTTATTGATGACTTCACTGAATTTGTAAAAAGGTACAAGGCCAAGGGCTTGGCTTGGATAAAAGGTGAAAAAGGAAAACTGAATGGCGGAATTGCAAAGTTTTTCAATGATGATTTGCAACAGGATATGATATCTCGACTAAGCATCAAAGATGGAGATATAATATTTATAATTGGCGATGCTGAGAAAATAGCTCAAACTGCATTGGGTGCTTTGCGCTGTGAAATTGCACGCATAGAAAACCTGGTTAACTCAGGAGATTACAAACCTGTATGGGTTACCGATTTCCCTATGTTCGAATTTGACGAAGAAGACCAGCGTTATTATTCTCTGCAGCATCCATTTACCCAGCCTAAAACGGATGACTTGGATGAACTAAAAAAGGATCCAGAATCTGTCCCTTCCCGTCAGTATGATTTAATTATTAATGGTTATGAAGTTGCAGGCGGTTCGATCCGAATCCACGATTCAGAATTACAACGCTCTGTATTTGAAATACTTGGTATCGATAAGAAAGAGGCACAGGATAGATTTGGGTTTTTTATTGATGCACTCAAATATGGTACACCACCCCATGGTGGTATAGCGTTCGGTTTTGATAGATTGGTTATGCTATTAGCTGGAACTAATAATATTCGTGATGTCATTGCCTTCCCTAAAACAACCTCTGCCCTGTCCTTGATGGATGGCGCACCGAGTGCTGTATTTAAAGAACAATTAAAGGAATTAGGGATTCGAACCACGAAATAAATTCCATTAAAATCATCCTTTCGGATGCTTTTTTATATTAATGACTATCATAAACCATTATTCGATTATTCATTTTATTATTTATTATTTATTTGGACGGTATACCAACATCCGCTGGTTGTTATTCCTATTGATTTCTTTTGGCTGGGAAATGTTGGAGTTAGTGTTACCGTATGAATTTGCGATTGAAACAATACCCAATAAGACCACTGATATTTTATTTAACTTTTTCGGTTACAGTGCAGGCCTATATTTTAAAGTGCAAAAAAAATAACTCAATGCTGAAAAGACTGATCATAACAGCATTACCTGCTGAGGCCCGCCCCTTTATTGATCGCTTCAAATTAAAGAGTGATGAAAACCAATCAGACCTAAATGTGTATAGTAATGAATCTTGCAGTTTATTAATAACAGGTATTGGTAGTGGTCAAGTAAAAAGTGTATTACCTGTATTCTTGAAAAGAATTTCTGATTTTGATAACGTTATATTATTCAACATTGGTATAGCTGGTGGGCATCCAGATAAAACAGAAATTGGTGAGGTATATATTGTAAATAAGGTAACCAATGATGAAACTGTCGATAAATATTTTCTAACGATACCGGCAAAAAATGAATTTACCACGATAGCTTTAACGACAGTGGCAAAAGGAATCACTGGTGGTCATGTCGGTTATGAGGGGTTGGTTGATATGGAAGCAGCGATTATTACTGCAACAGCTATTAGTTACTTTAATATAGATAAAATATCAGTAATAAAAGTAGTATCCGATCATATGGATATTGTTAATTGGTCCTCATTAGATGTATGTGGATTAATAGAATCAAAATTAGACTCAATATGCACCTTAATGGAATTATATGTCTAGAAAAAGAGGCTATTTATTCAAATAGAATTGAGGTATGCTTTAATAGTTCTTTAGCTTTTTCCTGTTCAAATAGATTCTCAGGCATTGCATCAGGCAGTATGGATGGATCTGCATTAATTACGTAATTTAGGTCTTCTTCGAATAAATCTTGATTTCCCAACTTCGTGTGGTAATACCGGGCGCGCAATACTCTTGTACCTAAATAATCAGGACTGTCAGAAAGTGATTGATCAAAGTTGATTTTTGCTCTATCTAGAGGAACACCTGGTAAACGAGAATAAAATGTACCAAAAAATCGAGTTGGCCCACCATAATAATAATCTTCATCTAAAGTTGCAATCCGGTGCATTGCTGTCTCAATGATCTCTCTTGATTCAATCCGTTTCAGTACTGGCTTGGTAGTTAAATAACGCCCAAAATTTGCTGCCCACCAGTATAGTGCTGGAACTGTTTCTACAGGTGCTTTTCTGATAGCTGTAATTTGCAGCATTAAATTATCTATTGATGCAGTATCATCAAATGATTGAAAGAATGCAGTATTTTGAAAACCGGTAAGTGCTGCGCTTGCACCCTTCAGATATAGGGTATCGCGTTTTGCGGGATCAATTTCTATGTAATATCCTTGAAAATAGTATGCCCTGCTTAATGATACAGTCAATTCAAAGTTCTGAGGGTTCAATTCAAACGCTTTTTCGAAATATAATGTTGCCATTTTCGCACTCTTTGGATTGGCCCGCTTTTCCCAATACAATTCCCCTTCTTTAATAAGATACTCATAATCTAACCTATTTGCATTCGTTGATGTATTTAAGTAACTACAGCCCAAATGAATAAATAAACAACAGATTCCTAAATGGATATATTTCAGTCGCATGTGATCTATGGTTAGGTAAAATTTGCTATGCAATGGATTAATTCCTGAATATTAATGTAAAATATAGTACAAAATTAATATTGAAAATCATTAAGATGGAAAAGACACTAGATATTAAAGGCATCGACCTAGCCGCTCTTTTTGGATCAGCGGATGCTCATCTACGATTAATAGAAAGATCTTTCGCGGTAAATGTTGTTATCCGTAACGATAACATTAAACTTAAGGGTAATGATTTACAGCTTGATTTGGCTAAAGAAGTAATTCACGAGATGAAACAAACGTTGGCTCGTAAAGGATCTTTGACAGCGAAGGATGTACGCCAGTTGATTGAAGTTGTAACAATTGATAATGGCCATAATAATAAAGTGCCGAAGAATGTTATTCATTATGGCAGAAAAGGAGCAATAATTGCCCGATCAGATGGTCAGCAAGAATACATTAATATTGTTCAGAATAATGACATTGTTTTAACTATAGGGCCTGCAGGTACAGGGAAAACATATATTGCTGTTGCTTTCGCAATTGCAGCACTTGAAAATCACGAAGTGGATCGGATAGCATTGTGTCGGCCAGCGGTGGAAGCTGGCGAAAATCTCGGGTTTTTACCTGGAGATCTAAAAGAAAAAGTTGATCCGTATCTTACGCCTTTATACGATGCACTCGGTGATATTATGCCAAAACCAAAGTTGAAAAGAGTTTTATCTAATGGTACAGTTGAAATAATTCCTTTAGCCTATATGCGTGGTCGTACTTTGAATAATGCATTCATGATCTTAGATGAAGCTCAGAATGCTACGCCGATGCAAATGAAAATGTTTCTCACTAGGCTTGGTGTTAATTCAAAAGCAATTATTACGGGTGATATTACTCAGATTGATTTACCAAAGAGCAGTGATTCAGGTTTAATTCATGTGGTTCAAATTCTAAAGGGAATCGATGGTATAGGTTTGGTAAAATTGAATGAAAGTGATGTGGTCAGGCATAAATTGGTTCAGGATATCATTCGGGCCTATGATAAAACAACCAAAAAGAAGTAATTAACAATACATTGGAGTCCTAAATACTATGATTCTAGTGTCCTTTGGTACTAATTTTCCAAATATTACAAATGAAATAATTACTGATTAGCATTTAATATTTCATCAGTTGTAGGACGGGTGCTAATCGAGATTTAATGGCTTTTTGGATACTAGAAATTGATCTTTATTTGCGGAAAACTTTTCAATGACCAAGGTAAGTTTTTCTAAATTATAATTTGTAATTACTAATCATGGGAAATATTCAAAATGTAGTTATTGCTGCTGCTAAGAGAACTCCTATAGGATCATTTCAAGGATCGATTTCTACAGTAAGTGGACCTGATTTAGGCTCTAGAGTAATTGGTGGGATTTTGGAAGAAACGGTGCTTGATCCATCATCAGTGGATGAAGTGATAATGGGTAACGTATTAGCAGCGGGATTAGGTCAGGCGCCATCAAGACAAGCTGCATTAAGATCTGGTTTGCCAAATACTGTAGAATGCACCACCATTAATAAAATGTGTGGATCTGGATTAAAATCTGTTATGCTAGCGACACAGGCTATTCAAGTGAGTGATGCAGATATTATTATTGCTGGTGGATTTGAAAATATGAGTCAAGCACCATATTTATTATCCAAAGGCAGGGATGGGTATCGGCTAGGCCATGGGGAGTTGATAGATAGTATGATAACAGATGGTTTGTGGGATGTCTATAATGATACTCATATGGGTAATTGTGCTGAAATTTGTGCCCGGGATCGCCACTATAGCAAGGAAGACCAAAATGACTTTGCTAAAGAATCTTATACGCGTGCATTAGATGCTCAGAAAACTGGAGCATTTAATGATGAAATAATAGCAGTAGACGTAACGGACAGAAAAAAAAATACGATCACAATAAATGTCGATGAAGAGCCTGGTCGAGTAAATTTTGATAAAATGGATAAGTTGCGCCCAGCATTTGAAGAGGATGGTACGGTAACTGCAGGCAATGCTTCTAAAATCAATGATGGAGCTGCTGGATTATTATTAATGAGTGAAACCAAGGTTACAGAATTAGGGTTTACGCCAATGGTGAGTATTTATAGTCAGGCTTCTGCAGCACAGGAACCTGAATGGTTCACAACAGCTCCAATCAAAGCAATTAATAAGGTGCTTGAAAAAGCTGGGATGGGAGTTGCGGATATAGATTTGTGGGAAATTAATGAGGCATTTGCACCAGTAGCCATGGCCGTTATGGATGACTTTAACCTGGATCATAGTATAGTAAATGTAAAAGGTGGGGCTATTGCCCTCGGTCATCCAATCGGCGCAAGTGGTGCTCGAACCTTAACCACCCTCATCCATGCTATGAAATCACAAGATGTAAATACAGGTCTGGTAACTTTGTGTATTGGTGGTGGTGAAGCATCAGCTATGATTGTTGAAAGGATATAATGAACTTTCTTACTGAAGAGCAAGAATTAGTAAGAAACACAGCTTCTGAATTTGCTGAAAAACACCTAAAACCTGGTGTAATCGAACGCGACGAAAATGCTGAGTTTCCATTTGAGCAAGTAAAAATGATGGGTGAACTTGGATTTATGGGGATTATGGTTCCAGAAAGATGGAATGGCGCTGGTATGGATACAATTTGTTATGCCCTGATTATTGAAGAGTTATCAAGAGTTGACGCATCTGCAGGTGTTATCGTATCAGTGAATAATAGCCTTGTTTGCCAGATATTTGTCAATTATGGAAATGATTGGCAGAAAGAAACCTTTTTAACAAAATTAGCCAGTGGTCAGCAATTAGGTGCTTTTTCTTTAAGTGAACCGCAGTCCGGTTCTGATGCAAGTAATATGCATACTATTGCAGAAAAAAGTGGAAAATACTACATTCTAAATGGAACGAAAAACTGGGTTACTAGTGGTATCAATTCAGATGTAGTAATTGTAATGGCTTTAACAGATAAATCAGCAGGTTATAATGGTATATCTACGTTCATAGTACCAAAAAATATAGATGGTTTTACGGTTGGAAAAAAGGAAGATAAACTTGGTATTCGCGGCTCTGATACATGTGAACTATATTTTGATAATTGCCATGTTCCAATTGAGAATCTTATTGATAAAGAAGGACAGGGTTTTCGGATTGCATTAGCTACGCTCGATGGCGGTAGAATTGGCATCGCAGCACAGGCATTAGGAATTGCCCAGGCAGCACTGGATAAATCTGTACAGTATTCAAAAGAAAGAAAACAATTTGGAAAAACCATTGGCAGTTTTGGTGCGTTGCAGGAAAAAATTGCCAAAATGGGTACAAATGTAGAAGCGTCAAGGCTATTGATACAAAAAGCGGCTCTTTTAAAAGATGCGCATAAACCTTATACCAAAGTAGCTGCTATGGCTAAAAGCTTTGCCTCCCAAACAGCCATGGACGCATCTATTGATTGTGTCCAAATTTTTGGCGGGTATGGATACATGCAGGAATATGGTGTTGAAAGATTAATGCGTGATGCAAAAATCACGCAAATCTATGAGGGTACAACTGAAATCCAGCAAATGGTAATCGCAAGGGAGATAATGGAAAATTAATTATGGAAAAAATAGATTGGGATAATCTTGGATTTAATGTAGTGGAAACACGTAGTATGTATAAAGCGAGTTGCAGGATAGGAGAAGAATGGAAATTAGGTAGCTTGATACCTTATGGTACAATTGAGTTGTCGCCTGCTGCTGGTGTATTGAATTACGGTCAAGGTTGCTTTGAGGGGACGAAAGCCTACCGGACAGTTAAAGATCGGGTAGTTTTGTTTCGACCAAAAATGAATGCCGAAAGAATGGCCTCGTCTACCAAACGGTTATGTATTCCTGAAATGAATCAAGAGTTTTTTTTAAACGCAGTAGAAGAAACATTAAAAGACAATATTGATTATGTACCTCCCTATGGCAAAGGAAGTCTGTATATAAGACCTATCGTTTGGGGTACGTCACCAGCACTTGGTGTAAAACCAGTGGAAGAATATACTTTTATGGTGTTTGTTTCTCCCGTTGGACCCTATTTCAAAGGCGATATTCAACCCTTGAACTTAAAAGTAAGTAATAAGTATCATCGCGCAGCGCCTAAAGGTATTGGTAATGCTAAAGCAATCGGTAATTATTCTGCATCTCTACTTCCCTTAATTGAGGCAAAGAACAGCGGCTTTGATGAGGTTATTTATTTGAATGCAAAGGATGAAGAATTTGTTGAAGAAGTTGGTTCTGCTAATTTATTTGTATTAACTGGAAATACAATTAAAACACCAAAATTAGATGGCAGTATATTACCTGGTATTACTCGCGACTCTGTCATTACACTAGCGAAGGATACAATAGGTCTTGAAGTGTTAGAAACCAATGTTACTTTGACCGAGCTTTATGATGCAGATGAAGTTTTTTGTACTGGTACAGCTGTTGTCGTAACACCGGTTGGAAGTATCACCGGTTTGGATGGTAAACATAAAATTGCAGATGGAAGAATGGGACAATTGACCTCTAAATTAAGACAATTACTTACCGGAATTCAGCGCGGGGATGTGTCCGATGAATTCGGTTGGTTATATCCAATAAAAGAGTAGTGTAACATGCATCCCCGTCGTCTTGCAAGAGAGGGTATTTTAGGTGCTCTATATGCTCTGGAACTCACTGGTGAAACCAAAGAAAAGGTTTTAGATGATTTATTTGAAAGAAACAGTTTCGATGGAGAAACAAAAGCATTTATTACTGAACTTTATGGTAATATTGTTGATAATAAAATCTGGGCAGAACAATTAATTTCTAATAACCTTGATAACTGGAAACTGGATCGGGTAGCCACACTAGATCAATTGATTATGCGCATCGCAGTAAATGAAATTTATTTTAACGATGGAATTCCGCCTAAGGTGTCTATCAGTGAGGCGATTGAAATTGCAAAATTGTATAGTACTGAAGATAGCGCAAGCTTTGTAAATGGTGTACTGGATGCGATTTTTAAACATAAACTGAATAATGATAAAACTACTTAATCATTAACCTTTGAAATGCTTCAGACAATCTTAAAAAAAGTATTCGGGACCAAATCTGATCGCGATACAAAGGAATTGGTTCCTATCGTGGATGAAATCAATGAGATCTATGATGCATTACAAACAAAATCAGACGATGATTTGATCAATCGCACAAAGGAATTCAAATTAGAGATAGCATCTGCTCGTGAAGTTGCTCAAAAATATGCTAAAGAAAATATTTCTGATAATGAAAAAGCTGATAAACATGTAATAAATGCAGAGCATGAAAAACTAGATGAAATTTTACCTGAAGCCTTTGCTATGGTCAAAGAAACTTGTAGGCGTAATGTTGGAAAATCATGGCGTATTATGGGTCAGGAAATAGCCTGGGAAATGATACCATATGATGTTCAGATATTAGGGGGGATTGTACTTCATAGTGGTAAGGTCACTGAGATGAAAACGGGTGAGGGAAAAACCTTGGTTGCTACTATGCCATTATACCTGAATGCTCTTTCTGGTCGTGGTTCCCATCTGGTGACTGTCAATGATTATTTGGCCCAGCGGGACGCAGAATGGATGGGCGAGATATACAAATGCCTTGGTTTGTCTGTTGGCTTTATTTTGAATACGATGGATAACCGGGAAAGACAAGCTGCTTATAATTGTGATATCACGTATGGAACGAACAACGAATTTGGGTTTGACTACCTTCGTGACAATATGTCTCTTGCACCAGAAGATCAAGTTCAAGGGGATCATGCTTTTGTCATTGTAGATGAAGTAGATAGTGTTTTAATCGATGAAGCCAGAACACCACTAATTATTTCTGGGTCTGTCGATGCACCAGTTGACACGACCTACAAAGAGCTAAAGCCAATGGTCCAAAATCTTATCAAAAAACAGAATAGTTTAGTTACCGGAATGGTGGCTGAAGCCACAAGTTTTATGGAACAAGAAAACAATGATGAAGCTGGATTAAAACTATTGCAAGCTAATCGCGGTATGCCAAAACATCCAAAAGTCCTTAAGATTTTTCAAGAAAAGGGTACAAAAAAATTGGCTCATGATGTTGAATCGGAATATATGCGTGATAAAAAAATCCACGAAGTAGATGAGGATCTATATTTTAGCATTGATGAAAAAACCCACGTAATTGATATCACTGAAAAAGGGCGGGGATCTTTAGCTCCCGATGATCCAGACATGTTTGTTATACCAGATCTTGGCGAAACGTTGCATGAATTAGACGTAAAAGAAAACCTCAGTACTTTAGAAATAAAACAGGAAAAAGAAAAAGCGCATCAAAAGCATGCGGAGCAAAGCGCTCGGATACATAACATTAGTCAATTGTTGCGAGCCTACACATTGTACGAAAAGGATGTTGAATATGTTGTTCAAGGTGGAAAAGTACAAATTGTGGATGAGTTTACGGGTCGAATTTTGGCGGGTCGACGATATAGCGATGGTCTTCATCAGGCTTTAGAAGCGAAAGAAAATGTTACGATTGAACGCGAAACCCAAACACTAGCAACAATTACAATCCAAAATTACTTTCGTATGTATGATAAACTTGCTGGCATGACTGGTACTGCTGAGACAGAAGCGGAAGAATTGGGAAGTATTTATGACCTGGATGTAGTAGTTATTCCTACTCATCGCAGTATAGTTAGAGATGATCGTGATGATTTGATATATAAAACAAAACGTGAAAAATATACTGCTGTAATAGAAGAAATTGCCGAGTGTTATAAGAATGGTCAACCAACACTCGTTGGAACTGTATCTGTTGATTCTTCTGAATTATTATCACGAATGTTAAAGCGACGTGGAATTCCTCACAATGTACTAAATGCAAAGCAACACAAGAGTGAGGCAGAAATTGTAGCCCGCGCTGGTCAAAAGGGGGCTGTTACTATTGCGACAAATATGGCCGGCAGAGGAACCGATATTAAGCTTGGAGAGGGTATAAAGGAATTAGGCGGTTTACATATTGTCGGTACTGAACGGCATGAATCACGCCGGATAGACTTGCAGTTACGGGGCCGATCTGGAAGACAAGGAGATTCGGGTTCATCAAGATTCTATCTGAGCCTTGAAGATGACTTGATGCGTCTATTCAATTCTGAGAAAGTTGCATCAATCATGGATCGTATGGGAATTGAAGAGGGAGAAGTAATCACGCACAAGATGGTAACCCGGGCCATACAAAATGCGCAAAAAAAAGTAGAAGGAAGAAATTTTGGTATTCGGAAACATCTATTAGAATATGATGATGTGATGAACCAGCAGCGGCAGGTGGTGTATGATATTCGCAATAATGCATTACGGGGAGAAAATTTGCGAGATACTATTCCCGATTTAATTTCTGATTTTGTTGATGATGAATTGGATGGTCAAGATGAAGAAAACTATGAATTATGGGACTGGGAAGGTTTGGAACATAATTTTTCATCGGTTTTATTAACTGAAATTGATCGCGAAAAATTTGATATTGAGTCAGACGCTGAACATTTCAAGAAAAATATTGTTGATGAAGCCATGGATTTATATTCTGCTCGAGAATCATTATTGCCTGAGGATGTTATGCGGGGTTTTGAGCGTTTTGTAGTTCTGAGAACCATTGATGAAAAATGGAAAGATCATTTATATGCAATGGATCAGCTTAGAGAAGGCATTAACCTCAGAGCGTATGGTCAAAAAAATCCTCTCTTGGAGTATAAATCAGAGGGTTTTTATATGTTTAAAGAAATGATGGCAGATACGACCCAAATGACATTGCAGCGTCTGTTTCGGACAAAGATTCAAGGTATGGACCATGCGCCCCAGATACGGTCCAGTCAAGCACGGGATGTGCAAATGAGGCATCAAGATTCAACTGGACTTGGTTTTACTGGGCCACCAGAGGCTAACGAAAATCAAAACAAGCCTCAGCAAGCGACAAGGAAGCCAATAACAACTGATAAAAAAATTGGTCGAAATGAAAAAATAGAGCTAATAAGTCCGAGTGGAAAACGGGAAACAGTAAAGTATAAAAAACTCCAGGATTATCTCAACCGCGGATATAC
>CAYYXU010000016.1:0-26391 GCA_964475645.1 uncultured bacterium
GTTCTTTCTGCCACGGTCCAATACGCCCCTTATCATTTACGTGACCAAAAATGGAATGATGAATCGAAGTCTATATTGAAAAATAATGTGGTTCTTGTTTTGGAAAAAATCATACCTGGTTTTTCATCTATAATTGAATCATCAATGGTTTTGTCACCATTAGATCTGGAAAACGAATTTGGATTAACCGAAGGAAATCTAAATCATGGCGAAATGACTTTAGATCAGTTCATGTTCATGCGTCCTACCATTAGTGCCGCACAATACACATCACCAATTCAAAATCTTTATCTTTGTGGCCCAGGAACCCATCCCGGAGGCGGGATTCATGGCACTAACGGTTTAAACGCAGCACAAAAAATAAAAAAGGATAATTAAACCATGATAAATTTTACCGTACTTGACGATCAGCTTATAAATCGTATTATAGATGAAGCCTATCTTCTTTTGGAAGAAACAGGTGTTGAAGTTCAGTGTGATGAATTAATTGATCGCATGGAAAAAGCTGGCCTTCCTGTAAATAAAGAAACCAAGCGTATTACTTTCCCTCGGACTGTAACCGAGCAAAGTATTGCATCATCTCCGGAAACAATAAAACTCTTTGACCGAAGCGGAAACCTCTTTTCTACAATTGGTGGCAATAAAACTAACTTTGTTCCAGCATCATCGGCATTAAATATCCTTGATTGGCGCACCGGCGAGCGCAGAACAGCACAAACAACTGATTTTATCGAATATATTAAAGTTGTGGACCAGACAAAACATATTGCCTATCCTTCTACAGCATTTTCAACAGATGATATACCCCAGGATATAGCCGATGCCTGGCGGCTGTATATGGTAATGGCCCACAGCAATAAGCCTGTTGTATCTGGAGCCTTTACTCACCATGGAGTTCCCCGTATGGCCCGCATGATGGAATGTTTTCGGGATAGTCAAAATGAAATGATGGAAAAACCAATGGCAGTCTTTACCTGCTGCCCTAATAGTCCTCTACGCTGGGGAATAGATTCGAGCCATAACCTGATTGACTGTGTAGAAAAAGGCATTATTGTTGAGGTCGTACCTGTGCTTATGATCGGTCTTGCAGTCCCTGTAACTACTGTAGGGGCGCTTGTTATGCAAACCGCTGAAGTGTTAAGTGGAGTTGTTTTTACTCAATTGATTAAACCTGGGTCTCCTGTCATTTTTGGAGGTGCCCCAGGGGCATTCCATATGCAGCTAATGAGTGCACCCATGACCGGTGTTGAAGCTTTGCAATTATATTGTGGCTATGCCCAGATTTGCAAGAATTTAAAAATCCCATCCCAGGCTTACATGGGACTTGGAGATGGCAAATTTAATGATCCACAGGCAGGGTCGGAAACAGCCAGCGGCGCCTACTTGGCAGCTTTGAGCCGTATCAATCAGGTGGCAGGTGCAGGAATGCTGGATTTTGTGAACTGTTTTAGTCTTGAGAAATTAGTATTCGATGATGAGATCTGCGGACATGTGAACCATTTCATGAGAGATATTGAAATAAAAGAAGATATCCCCATCAAACCATTTATTGATGAGGTATTAACAGAACAACAAATCTGCACTATGGAACACACTCTGGAATATTGGCCAAAGGAACTCTATATGCCAGGATCCATGGTAGACCGAACCAGTTGGCAGCAATGGGAACAGTTTGGCAGTAATACTTGGCAGGACCGGGCCAGAAATATTATTCAGGAATCCCTTGATAATTATGACGAAGAACCCATTGAAGAAAATCTTGATCAAGAATTACGGAAAATTATGTGCGATGGTAACATAAAACCTGATGATCTTCCTGCGTACGGATAATAGTATAAAATACCTTTCGTATCATGTCTCGTAAGACTCTCAATAAAAGATTATCAGAAGGGCCTGTTTTACTGGATGGTGCCATGGGGTCTTTGCTTATGGATATGGGGCTGCATTCAGGACAGCCACCTGAAGAATGGACCATGAAATATCCTGAACGAATTGGAAAAACCCACCAATTATATTTTGAAGCAGGGAGCGATATTCTTCAGACCAATACTTTTGGAGCATCTTATTATAGATTGAAAGAATGTGGTATTGCTGAACATCATGATCTGGTTAATCAAAAAGCAGTTGAGATTTGCAGGGAATATGGTGGAAACTCACTAGTCTCAGGCGACATTGGCCCATCTGGACTACTTCTTGAACCACTAGGTTCTGGTACTTTAGAAGAATTGGAAAACGCGTTCTACCGCCAGGCTCTTATATTGGAAAATACTGGTGTCGACCTTTTCAGTGTTGAAACTATGATTGATATAGAAGAAGCTGTACTTGCTGTAAAAGCCATCAGAAAAATCAGTAAAAAACCCATTATTGCAAATATGACTTATTCTCAGACGGGAAATGGATTCTTTACCGTAATGGGAAACTCCCTTTCAGAATGCACACAAAAATTCCTCGATGCTGGCGCGGATATTATAGGAACTAATTGCAACTTGGACAGTGTTGAATTATATGAACTTGCGGAAGAATTGCTAACGCTCACTACAACGCCCATTTCAATTAAACCAAATGCAGGGCAGCCAGTATTAAATGGAGATACAGTGTCCTACGGACAATCAGCTGATGAATTTGTCCAGGGAATGGTAAAAATTAATAATCTGGGTATCCAGATTCTAGGTGGTTGCTGTGGAACCACACCTGCATATATTAAACTATTATCCGACCAATTAAAGGCATAAATCAATCATTCCTTTTTGGGAAATTCACCAGTTCAGCAAATACTTCTGTAAAATCCGGATGCATGCTTAAATCAAGATGATCTGTTTTTTTCCTTATAGAAAAAAAATTATTTGATTCCTCATCGTTGAACAGTGCCATTTTTGCGCCTAGAAGTGCCGTATTTCCAGCTGTGGTAATTTTCTTCTGCGGAAAGTTCAACAATCCAATCCTGCGAGAACTCCGTTTGCTGATATAATTCCCAAATGCGCCGGATAAATATACTTCGGCTACATTATCCTCTCTCGAGTTCAACTCTTGCAATAATAACCGAATTCCTGTTGCAATAGCCCCTTTAGCCAATTGTAATTCCCGAATATCTTTTTGGGTGATTTTCACAGGATCCAAAACTATAATTGATTCTCCATCTAATAACCGGCCATCCGCTTTAATCGAACCCACATCTAAATAAGCAGATACAGCATCTACAAGACCGCTACCGCATATTCCTCTTGCTTTTTCATTACCTAACACTTTTGGAATAATTTCACCATTTCTTGTAATGACGCTTGATATGGCCCCTGTTGCTGCTCGCATTCCCATAGAAATTCCAGCGCCCTCAAAAGCAGGACCAGCTGCCGTAGATGCTGCCAGGATTTTATGTCTATTTCCAACCATTATTTCGCCATTTGTTCCTAGATCCACCAGCACCCTCATTTCATCACTCTCTGCCATATTTTCTACCCAAGCGCCCACCAGAATATCACTCCCAATAAAACTGCCTACTCCCGGTAGGAATTCCACAACAACATCCTTATTAAGATTCCATAATGAATCCGATGGTTTAAAAACCTCTAGATCATTAGAAATGGGTTCAAAAGGGTGGTATCCCATGGGAGCTACATCAATCCCACAAAAAATATTATGCATCACAGCATTCCCAACAATTACAACGCGTTTCAATTTTATCATTTCTTCATTAGAACTTTTAAACAAATCCAATATCATATCCATTAATTTGGATCTAATTAATTGCTGCATTTCCTCATTTTTTTCCAACCTGGAAGCACCATCAATCCGCGTCATGATATCACCGCCAAATTTTGCCTGTGGATTAATGGCTGTTTCAACAGCTAGTACTTCTCCTGTCTCTCTGTTAACCAATTGCGCGGCTAAAGTAGTGGTCCCTAAATCAATAGCCACTCCAAGACCATCCAATGGTGTAAACTGAAAATCCGAATCGTCAGACAACACATCAGATTTCCATTGATCCAATTCTATTGTGATATCATCAAGAATTGATCCCTGACAGGCAAGCCGCCACCCATTCCCGATTTCTGTATCATTAAGTATATGTTTTTGAGGGTCGGTAATGGGTAAATCCCCCTCTTTGATACGAATACGACACCCACGACATCTGGCATGTCCACCACAGGGAAATTCTACACCATAATTAAACAGCACATCATGGAGTGCTGATCCTTTTTCTACCTCAAAACTCTGATTTAAAGGTAAAAGTGTAATCCGGACTTTATTAGTCACAGACTTTTAAACTGAAGCCGGCCTCTGTACTGCATGTATCAAATCATCATCAATTAATTGCTGGACTACCGATCCGGGTTGGTTATAAAGGAATTCAGAATTGGGCCAGTTTCCACTTATTAGTTATTGTTTAGTTTTTTCTTTTATAAAAATAATCAAGTAGCTCACGCTTGAATATTTCACAATTAATAATTTGGAATTCATTTATTTATTAATCCCAAGTAATTCTTTGGCCAATACAACCCCGGCACTTGCATTATCCCGGTATCCATCGGCACCAATATCATCCGCAAAATGTTGCGTAACTGGTGCACCGCCCACAAGCATTACAACATCATCCCGAATACCGGCTTCCTTAAATGCATTAATGGTCGTTTTCATCCCAGGCATGGTTGTAGTAAGCAATGCAGACATACACACTAACTTTGCTTTATTCTCATTTGTCGCTTCAATGAATTGTTCCGGTGATACGTTTGTACCTAGATCTACAACTTTAAAACCTCCTCCTTCCAAAAGAGCCCCTAATAGGTTTTTACCAATATCATGCACATCACCTTTTACTGTTCCAGTAATTGCACAAATAGAAATATCTCCGATATCATCACCAATGAGAAGCGGGCGAATCAAAACCATGGCACTTTTCATCGCTTTTGCAGACATGAGAAGTTGGGGAATAAAATATTCAAATCGTTCAAACCGAGCACCTACCTCATCCATTGCACGAATCATATATTCATTGATCAATACATGGGGATCTATATTTTCTTCCAGTGCTTGTTTTGTTACCGAAATCGCTGTAGGGGGATCTCCATTTAAGACAGCGTCGTGTAATTTTTCTAGATATTCCATTTTATCGTTTTTAAATATAATTTTTTATATAATTGCCTATCTTAAGAAAAAATGGAAAGAGAATGTACATGCTATGCCATATTATTGGCATGGTAATATTTTAACCTAAATTTTTTCCAAAGAAATTATCAATTCCAATAATTACAGCATTAGGTAGGCAATTAATTTTTTTTGAAAAACGAGAAAGACTAGGTTATTTCTGAATTATCTAAACTAGTGATTCAATCAAAATTTATGCGCCTACCTCATATTCGTATCAAAAAAGTTTATTAGCTGAATAGGATGAATATTTTTTACAATGTTTCAAATAGTAAAGCTGACTATTAATTTTCAGTTTCTCTGTGTACATTTTAGCACTCATTAGCGAAGGAAGGCTCAACATGAAAAATGATGCATATTCGGAATCACAACTTATTGGATTAGTATTATTACGAATTTTAATAGGATGGCATTTTCTTTATGAAGGCATTTCTAAACTAGTCAATCCCTATTGGAGTTCTGCAGCATATTTGCTCGATTCCAAGTGGATTTTTTCTTCATTAGCTGAAAGAATAGTAGCAAACCCAACATTATTAGAGGTGACTGATTCTGTAAATATGTGGGGACTTACAATTGTAGGTTTATCATTACTTTTAGGATTCATGAGTCGCTACGGTGCTATAGCTGGTTTGGTTTTTGTTTTACTTTATTATATTTTCGCACCGCCATTCATTGGATTGGAATATAGTAAACCAGGTGAAGGCAGTTATATCATAGTTAATAAGAATTTAATTGAAGCATGTGCTCTGTATGTGCTTTATCTTTTTCCTACCAGTCAATTAATTGGCTTAGACCGTTTAATATCATCAATACAATCAAAATAATCAGGAGTTAAGTAATGAGTCATAAAATTGAAGAAAAACAATCCGACATATTTAACCGTAGAGATGTTTTAAAGGGCTTAGCGACTGTACCTGTATTAGGTTTTTTCTTTGTGAAATTTTGGAAAAAAATGCGTTTAGATAAATTGAAGAAATCAAACTTACTTCAGGATTTGGTAAATCAAAAAAAAGCCCCTGCTGTGGTTTCAAGTATCGGAAATAATGATCATCTCCGTATCGGCATTGTTGGCTATGGTGGTCGCGGAAGCCACCTCACAAGAGGACTTGGTTTCGCAACCCCTGATTGGACAACAAATGCCGCAGAAAGAGCACGAAATAATAAGCTAGATAAAGGATTTGTCACATTCATGTCACAAGCAAATTTAAATTGCTCTCTTGTTGGTGTCTGCGATCTATTTGATGTAAGGGCAGAATTAGGATTAGCAGCATCAAAAAATGAAGTTCGCTCAGGTGGTAAGCCGAAAGAAACTGCGAAAAGGTATCGCCATTATACAGACCTTTTGGCAAATAAGGACATTGATGCTGTAATTGTTTCCACACCTGATCATTGGCATTCACGTGTTGCAATTGATGCTGCTAAAGCAGGGAAACATGTTTATTGTGAGAAAGGATTAACAAGAACTTTTAATGAAGCACTAGACCTGTATGATACAGTAAAAGAAACGGGTATCACATTCCAGTTAGGTCATCAAAACCGACAAGTAGAAGCTTATGAACAGGCAAAAAAAATAATTAATCAAAACTTACTGGGTCCAATCAACCTTGTACAACTAACAACAAACAGAAATTCACCAGGTGGTGCGTGGGTGTGGGGTATTCATCCTGAAGGGAATTCTAAAACTATAGATTGGGAAACATTTCAGGAACCGTCTCCTAATAAGATTCCATTCGGGGAAGAAGCATTAAGACGATTTTTTCGCTGGCGCTGCTGGTTTGATTATGGTACCGGTTTATCTGGGGACCTTTTTTCTCATGATTTTGATCAAATTAATCAAATTATGGGCTTAGGCATACCCAAATACGCTTCGTCTTCAGGGGGAATTTATTTTTATAAAGACGGAAGAGATGTACCTGATGTTTGGAATGCTACTCTCGAATACCCGGATAAAGATTTAACTGTTTTGTACAGCGCCACACTATCAAGTTTGAATTCAAGGGGCAACAGAATTATGGGGCATGATGCAACGATGCAAATAGGTGGTGAATCAAATGCTGGTGCACTTGGAGGATTTATTGTCTCTGCTGACCCATACTCAACTAAATACAAAGAAAGATTAGATAAAGGAATCATTAATTCAAAATATCCTATTTATTCTTATGCTCCTGGTTCAAAAGAAATTGATGGCATCACATCTGCAACTTCTCAGTATTTTGCGAATAAAGGGCTACTTTATACTTATAGGGATGGTAAGCGGGTTGACTCAACCCATTTACATGTAAAAGATTGGATTGATTCTATTCGAAGTGGAGGTATGCCTGCATGTAATATAGAAGAAGCATTTCATGAAGCTGTAGCATGTCATATGGCCACAGAATCTTACCTCCAAGGTCGTAGAATTGAGTGGGACCCAACAAAGCGTGCTCTTGTATAGTCATTGTTTTTTAAGATATATAACAACTAATTGCCATGATTATTAACGATTGGGACATAGCTAATAATCATATAAAACAATGGAAAAAAACAGGTGATACTGTTGTTTTCACAAATGGATGTTTTGATATAATTCATAGGGGACATATTGAAATACTATCTGCAGCAAAAGAGAAAGGAAATCGTCTTGTTGTGGGCCTAAATGGTGATCAATCTGTAACTCGCCTCAAAGGAAATGATCGGCCACTTCAGCCTTTTGAGGATCGAGCCATGATTTTAGACGCAATCAAATCGGTGGATATGGTAGTTGGCTTTGAAGAAGATACTCCAGCAGAAATTATATTACATTTCTTACCAGATATTCTTGTAAAAGGAGGAGATTATAACACGGATACAATTGTTGGTGCAGATACAGTTATTGCCAATGGTGGAACTGTAGAAATAATCCCTTTGATACCAGAAAAAAGCACTACTGCGCTTTTAGATCGGATTATCAAGTCAACAAAATAAGATGGGATTGATCTCTTTTTATTACTATTGCTTTATTTTTTCCTATATCAGCGTAATAAAAGCATCTTCTTTCTAGCAATATACTTTTCAGAACGAAGTTCATAAAAATATACACCAGATGAGATTGGCTGACCAGAAAAGTCCAATCCATTCCATTCCAAACTATGGTGACCAGCATCCAGTCTGTGGTTAATAAGCGTAGTAATCTTTTGGCCTAACAAATTATAAACAATCAGCGTTGTTTGACCTGGGTTTACTAAGTCAAAAGATATTCTTGTTGAGGGATTAAATGGATTAGGATAATTCTGTGATAAATTATATTGAACTGGTACCCCATCCTGTGCAATTACACCTAGATTGGTTGTACTGAATGAAACCATCTCTGATGTATCTGGATAACTACAGGCTACATTAAGTATTTCTGGCGCCATCGAAGTTCCAGGAAGATCTAAAGCACCTAATCCAAAGGATATAGTGGATGGTAATGAGCCTAATCCATTAGTTGCTTTAAAAGTAACTCGTATAATTTCACCTTCAGTACCATCTCCAGCTGTGCGGGCCTGTGATGTACTATAAGCCATGATACGAATAAAATTATCCATTTCATTAGCTAATATTGTCATCGTTTCACTGACAAGAGGAGTAGTTGGATCATCTAAGTTTTCTAATTTATCTCCCTTTATAACTATACCACCTTGGTCATAACTAAGGGCTGAACCAGCATCGTGATAGATATCTATTTGAGCACCGCGAATTGATTCATTATCTACCATTATTAATGTAAGCGTAAGGCTGGAATCTTCTTCCATACCTGAAAGCTCAGAAGCAAAACCAATACAGCCGCATAAACCAGTGGTAATTACCTGGCCATACGTAGGATTTGGGGACCCATTGGGCAACAAGGTTCTTAAGTCTGTATGTTGTGCAGAATCGGAAGGACAGTCTAACCCATAGGCGTTAACCGTCAAGGACAAAATAATTATTAGCTGTAAGGTTATATTTCTTTTCATAGTTCTAATCCGAAAGAAGGTCTTTGAATGTAAGATATCCATGTTTGATTCAAAATCCAACAATTCTTTATTTCATCATAATCATTTTATTTTTAAACACATGATCCCCTGCCTGTACAACCAGTAAATATACACCACTCGGCGCGGCTGCGTTCATATCCATCATACCATCCCATTCCATCCTGTATCGGCCTGCATTATAATCGCCTTGTGCTAGTAAGGCTACTTGCCTGCCCGAGATATCATAAATAGTTACCACTACGTGACTCATCTTTGGAAGAGATACTGTAAACTGCGTCCGGGGATTAAATGGATTTGGATAATTATCCGATACACTGAAAACAGATGGAATGATTATATCATTATCTGCAGCAAGTACTGTAATTAATATATGGACCGGCAGTATGAACTCTCCAACGTTGGTTGTAAACATAAGATTGCCTTCATAATCTCCGTAACCCATAAATAGAGTGTTAATTGTTACGCTGACCGAATCTTCAGTCCCAGCATCTAATTGCCCCTCACTATGGCTAAGAGTTACCCAGGGAATATCATGGCTTATATTGTAGTTTAGGATGAAGTTTCCACTGTTAGTTAGTGCAATGCGATGTATATGCAGATCATTCGGTGCCATGGTATCCGATATAGCAGCCGTGGAAAATTGCATTGGTGATAATAATCCTTGGCCATACACAGGAATAACAAAAACTGAATCATTTCCATCATTAGAAAATATTGTAACCGACCCCGTGTAATATTCTACAACATTAGGAAGAAAATAAACCGTTACATTCATACTTTCTTCAGGATCTATTATACCAGAGCTTGGTGTAGTGAAAAATACATCGGGATCACTAACAATTGATGATATAACAAGGTCATCTGTACCAGTATTGGATAAAAATAATTGCATCGATGTAGTGTCATTTACATATACACCACCAAAACTAATAGAGGATGTATTCGACTCGATTTGAGGATGACCTATTATCTGTAAAGTTGCATACCCTTCGATTGTAGTATCGGCGGCTACTGAAGAATAATTAATAGCCGTATGATAATTACCCCCATACGTATTCGTTGCATCAAACGTAAAGTCCACTGCAATGGAAGAATTCGCTGGGACCGTCAATTCTAATGTAGGTGTTATTAGCCATCCTGGCGCTACCGCATTACCCAGCAAACTGGGCCTGTATTGAGCCACCATTGCATGCATACGATCTTTCTGGCCTGAGCTATATTCAGTGGTGCATGCATCATTCGTATAATTCATATAATTATGCACCGGATCGTTCCCTGGCTGATTCGGACAACTGTCCAAGCTCTCATTACATATATCATTATAATCCTCATGATGAGCAGGTGTGTCATCTACACCATCATTGGTTACGGAACAATTATTATAAAATGTATGGTGCAATCCTAAATAATGTCCGGCTTCATGGACACCCGTATCTCCAGAAGTATTATCGTAATATGGTAAACTTCTGTAATCAAGAACAATGCCATGCATATAACTCCCTTGCGGCCATGAATGTGGCAAATAAGCATATCCACCTACGCCATCTTGCCAAAGACTTGCACTGTAAACATTCATATGATGATAGGGATCTATATATAAGGACTGTTTTGCCTCAGCATCATAGGTGTCATACATATCATTAAACCAGTCATCATTAACCGTATGGTCAATAACCTCAAGTGTGAAATAAAATTCGTGGTCAGCAAAAGCATCATTAAGCCATTCCACTTGTTGGTAAATTTGGCTGTCTGTAAGGTAACCTACACCATTAGACGAAGAAATAACATGCCAGGCAATTAATACATTAACAATATTTCTATTGCTGCGGTTCTGGTTCGCTACCCAATGTTGAACTTGGTCAATTGTTAATTGCCATTCATTTGGGTCTGGATCAGGTGTGCCACATTGGAAATCCGGTTTTTCAATTTCAATAGTACTTTGATTATCCAAGTTATTTTCATTATCAAATAATGAGCTTTGTCTTGGAGGGAACATAGCCTGTTCCACCATAGATAATGTAACATCAACTTCCGTAGGGTAATTATTGGTTATAGTTACAGTATGAATCGCAGTATTTCCATAATCCAATGACTCATACAGTGAATCTGGGGTAATAGAGATAGAATTAGCACTAACAGTTGCTAGAAAAAATGTTAGTAACAAAATAAATTCTTGTATTTGCCGCATATATATATTTTTAACGTCTCATCAAGGATAATTACTTATACATCTTAATTCTTTATTTCATCATAATCATTTTATTTTTAAACACATGATCCCCTGCCTGTACAACCAGTAAATATACACCACTCGGCGCGGCTGCGTTCATATCCATCATACCATCCCATTCCATCCTGTATCGGCCTGCATTATAATCGCCTTGTGCTAGTAAGGCTACTTGCCTGCCCGAGATATCATAAATAGTTACCACTACGTGACTCATCTTTGGAAGAGATACTGTAAACTGCGTCCGGGGATTAAATGGATTTGGATAATTATCCGATACACTGAAAACAGATGGAATGATTATATCACTTTTTTGAAAATTATTACTCATCAAAGCATCACTGTACAATCCAGTCCGGTGATAACTACCTCGAAATACACTCCAAGTGTAAGGGGATCCTTTAATGGTTTTCACATCAATAACTTCCAGCCCCTGGGACGTACCTACAAGTATTTCCAGGTCTCCATCCTGATCCACATCCTCTATACCTAGAGAACTTTGAATTGAACTAACAGTACTTACAGGAAAAGTCTCTACTTGTATACCATTGCTATGATAGGCAACAATCTGGTTGTTTATATGACCGGCAAGAATTTCAACACTGCCATCATTATCGAGGTCTGCAATGATTGGTGAGGATATTATATTGTTATTAACATTTACCGGCCAACCGCTTATTTCGGAACCATTTGAAACATCATAAACATGTATTTCCTTGTCATATCCTGCAAAAACTATTTCTGGGTGACCATCAGAATTAAAATCATGTAGTGCTATATCACCACGTATAAATCCTCCCGTATTAATTACGTCAATAGCAGAACCAATACTATTGATAATATATAGATTACCATCATCACTTCCTGCAGCAATTTCCATATTTGAATCACCAATAAGATTTCCTATGCTTGGTGGCACATTTATTTTGTTGCTGGCACTAAAAGGAAAACCAGATTTAATTGAACCGTTTGCACTTATAGCGGTTATTTGATTACCCCATGTTCCCACAATGATATCCAGTTCTCCATCCCCATCAATATCTCCAATGGCTTGTTCTACCATTATTGGGTTACCAAGGTCTATTGGAAATCCATTAACAATTGAGCCATCATGATGAATAGCATAAAGAAGCCCCGTATTCGATCCACCAACATATTCGAATGTTCCAAATATTATTTCCAGATCCTCATCGCCATCCAAATCAGTTAATGCTGGCGCATGATTGATATAACCGGAAGAGGAAAAAACTAGTTCGATTGATCCATATCCATTTAAGATATATAAATTTTGATCCTTTGAACCAAAAACTAATTCTGGTTCATTATCACCGTCTACATCACCAATGGCAGGACTAGACCGTACTTGATTTCCAGCAGTAAATGGAAAACCAGGCAGTAGCAAGGCATTAGATCCAAGACCATAAAAGTTATAATTATCCGATCCGAAATAAACCTCTTGTTCACCATCTGAATTCATATCATAGACAATTGGTGATGTTTTTACACCCATCATAGTAAAAAATGGGAAGTTCATTTGGTTGATACTTAACATAATTGAAATCTCTTCTATAGTTTCATATATATAAGGATCAGAACCAGCAGTGATAGTTACATTTAAGTTAACAGGGCCTAGTGCTGCGGATAAATCGGATGTAATTGTAAATGCATCAAATAATGCAAATGTAGATGTTCCTGACTCAATTGGACTAGAAATTTCAATCAGATTATCAATGATTGTAATCCAGGGGTTATCTGTTGATAAAACACAGGTTATATTTGTTGCTTCCGCCCACTGTTCTTCATTATATAAAACTAATTTTACGTTTACTGTTTCACCAGGATTAAATACGCCATCGCCATCCGTATCATTTAGAATATGTACTTCATTGATAGTAAGACTTGGAAATAAGCCACCGTTAATGGCTTTATTAATATTTAACCGACCACTTCCCAACATTCCATTTAAACTTTCCTGGTGCGGTGTATCATCATTATAATTTTGTATCAAAGCATAACCATTCATTGCCGGAAAATAATCTGCAGTACTTATAATTTTGTCAATGATCCATTGCTTAGACTCAGTTGGAAATAAAGACCACAACAGTCCTAACGCGCCAGCGGTGATTGGAGATGAAAATGATGTCCCCCATGAATTATCATAACCATTATTCGTATCAGTAGTCCAAATGTTTTCCCCTGGTGCACAGATATCAACAGTAGGCCCTGCAGTCGGATGAAACCAGCTTGAACCCCAAGTATCTCCAGGTCCAGTGGCCGATACAGAAATGACATTATTATATGCTGAAGGATAATGATTGTCAAAATTAGAATAACCAGCGTCCTCATTGCCATTACCGGATGATGCAACAACGATGGCATCATATGTATTCCAGACAGTATTAATTAGACTCTGGCTTCCGCCGCCAGAAAAGCCGCCCCAGCTGCAATTAATTATATCAGCACCTTGTTGTGCTGCTGTTAAAATACCATTGTATCCATCTTCAATATATTGTGAATTAGGCGTTGCTGTTGCTTTAATAGGCATTATCTTTAGGGACCAGCCAACAGAGGCAACACCTAAACCATTATTGGTCACTGCTGACATACAACCGGCAACCATTGTTCCATGATCATTCCCGGAAACAGTCATTGGATTATTATCTTCTGCCCCACCACCATCAGCCTCAACATCCCAACCAATTAAATTATCTATAAATCCATCATTATCATCGTCTATATTATTTATATCCCCCGGGTCCAATATCCAATTGTTTCCTGATTGTTCTAGAGTATGACCATCACCATCCGCATCTTCACCAAGGTTATTCCATATGTTATTGATCAAATCGGGATGATCCCATTCAAAACCATCATCGACAGCAGCTACAACGATCTGTCTAGTAGAATTGGTGCCTGGTATTTCTCCACCTTCTATATCCCAGGCATCAAAAGCTTGCGGTGCCTCTATTTGGGGTAAATGCCATTGTTGATAATATCTGGGATCATTTGGATCATAATCCTTCCTCATCTTACTTATAGTATCAGAAAATCGGATATTTTTTAGACTATTATAAATATCAATTAGAGAAAATAAATCTGAGCGACTATGTTTAAAATGAACCACAAAAAATCGATTAAGATATATATCGCCGTCCCTATCAGTTACCCGAGCATTAGGGAGCCATTTCCGAATTTTTAAAGCATCCGTTTTTAATAATATATTATTTATTTGCTGATCAGTTGTATTTGGAAAAGGGATTTTATTATCTAAAGAAAAATCCGAGAAACTATTTTCTATATAAATTAGGATTCTATCCTCGTGTATTCCATTACCAAGCAAAATAGAACAAAAAATAATAGTCAGCTTGGCTATATGCTTAAACATTAGATTCTTATAAATATTCAAAATGGTCCAGTCTACACTGTCCTTTATGAATATATCGGTACGTTATTTCAATAGAATCAATTTTCGTGTGGCTAAATAAGACTCTTTCTGTCCATTGACCTGTATTTGATATATATAAATACCTGACACAAGATCACGACCATCCAATTGAAATCGGTAATGTCCAGCGCTTAATTCCCGATCAATAATTGTCATTACCTCTTTACCCGTTAAGTCAAATAACGATAATCGTGTTGCACCATTTTCTGGAATATCAAATTCAAGAGTGGTAACTGGATTAAATGGGTTGGGATAGTTTTGCCCTAGTCTAAATTCCTGGGGAATTGAGGCTTCTAATGGATTATCAATGCCAACATTGCTAGCTGAATCCAATTCCGTCCGAATCATAAAATCTCCTGCAAATATACTACTTAATGGAGCCCATAGGCCATCTGTGCCTTGAGGAGGGGCCCCAACAACATTTATATAACTACGCCCATCTACTGGTGAATCTGTATCAATTCCTATAGGCGGAGTCTGCGGCGTTTCCACTATACCTATATAAATATCACCACTATTAATTATAATATCCAACTGCGACATATCTTTTACATTCCAACCCGGAACAAGGCTAAATCCAACTTGAGGAGACAGTGCTGTGCCCGGTAAATCATCAGTTTCATCATCGTCCCATATTTGAGCAATCGCTATACCTGCATCGTCGCCTGCGCAATAAATTTTTATTCGTTGGACTTTACTTGGATAACTCAGTGGTGTGAAGCGCACTGCAAGCATATTCCCACTACCCGTATTTATACTGGTATTCATTCCATCATCATCATAACCAAGTTCATGCACCGTAATTGGTTCAACAGTTGTTGTTGCAGTATTGGAAAACTCAGATTCATTTCCATTTATGACTGCTGTGACCGTGTAATCATAGGTAGTAAAATTCATGACAAAATAATCCTGCCAAGTCGTACCAGTGATTTCATCTCCGCCCATCCACCAGCATTGGGTCCAATCCTGTTCCCCCGATATTCTTCGATACATTTTATAAAACACCGCTAACGAATCACCTCCAGTTGTTTGAGACCTGGCCCGAATTCCCCATTCCCCATCAGGCAGATTATTGGCTGCTGCAACACTTGCCCAAGTATCCCAACCACCAAGGTCCGTATAACTTCCCACACTGGGAACGGCCGATTCATCCAATGCAGCGTAAATAATACCTGTAGTTGTACCAACATCAAATCCAATTGCAAAATCTCCATCAAATGACCAGCCTGCAGCAGAAACATCAAAGTAATTCCAAATACCTGTTTCTAGATCGACAGCCATAGTGTAAGCTGGAGTGGCATCAATTAAACCGGCGGCAAAATTGCCATTATAACCATGAATACTAGTTGCTGTAGCAGTATTGCTACCGTAGCCAAAAATCATTACTGTATCGATATCTATATTGCCCCCAAGATTTTGGAATAGCTCTGCTGCTACAAATGTCCCCGATTGGGTAAATATGCCATTTGTGAAAACAGATCCATCCCCAAGATCATTATCATATTGGTATACACCCGGCGCTGAAACTGAAGGTGGATACCAGCTTAGATCCACTACTTCATTTCCAGGGATTGCTGTTAAATTTTGAGGCATGGGTGAACTGGATGAGGTTCCAATACCAATAATACGCACATCATCGATCCAAAGTCCCGTGGCCTCTGGAGTGAGCGAATCACCCAGAATGGATCTGAATTTAAGTCTGACATCTTTTCCTACATACGGATGGACGCTTAAATTGCCATTGTAATTCATGCCATCATAGTACGTTACCCAACCAGTACCTCCAGGGCGGTCTATATCGCCATAGTCATAGACCATATCTACCCATGGCTCTCCAGACGGGACCAATACAACATTAACATCACCGTCATCTTCCATAACCGTGCCACCATCACCGCTGACCACAACATTATCAATCCACCAGCCAGATTCAAAAACTGCTGGATCAGACCCAAATGCAAACCTAATCTGAACATCTTGACCTGCATAGGCACTGAGGTCAAAAGTTGCATCTACCCAACCGCCAGAGTTACCTGCCCAACCAGGTATCCCGGAACCTTCTCCATTGTAGCCCCAACCATATCCACTATTTACACCATATGCCGGTGTACCATACAATACTGACCATGTTGCAAAACCATCATTAGAAATACGAACATTTGCTACATCCCAACCATCATAAGGACTGGAAGCTGAAGCAGGATCTTCTATATCGTAATTAGTTTTGAATGTTAACCCTGCATTTGCACTGGGAACCGTGAATACTGGAGAATCCAAAAAAGTGAGCCAGCCATCCAGGTAACCACCAGTGGATTCTAATCCAAACCACCAAGAATTACCAGAATAGGCACCCGTTGTTGTTAAATGGGCCGGCGGAGCATTAGACGTATCCCAAATCGACACACTATAATAGTCACCCAGGGAACTTGAGGTATCTTCATCCCAACCAGGCATATCGCACCATAAATCAAAAGAAAGATATAATGCCTGATTGGATCCTATATCATCGCTGTTAGGAATACTAATAACAGGAGAAATTAAATCTTGAACAGAATTGGTACCGTTATCATCAGCATTAAATGAATTGGATGGGCTGGAATACGATTGTTGGCTAAGAGTCCAAGACCCATTGTAATACCACCCGGATACATCACCTTCCATATCATCTATAAAATGAACTACCGTATCCACGCGCGAATAATTACGAATAGAATTTTCAACATCAGCGATAAACGGATAAGAGTTATTCTGTGCTGGGCGTAAATCCTGTTTTATATCAGACGTAAATGCTGACCCAAAAAAAGCAAAGAAAATGACAGTGATTCTTAAAAACTGCATTATTTTATCCTTTCAACCAGTATTAAACTGAATTCATTCAGAAATTTTCAAAATAAAATTATGAAAATATTGTTGATCACAGCCCGGGATTCTACCATGAAAACGATATTTTATCAAATAATCACAAACTTAATACGAACCGTCTATCAATTTGTATCATTTAATTGACAAACATAAGCTAACGTATTTTACTGATTTAACAGGTGAGCAATGTCACACTGTTTCACATTTTCAATCCAATACTTATTTGGTGCGTTGCTTTCAATACACCATAATCTACATAGGCATAATCCACCGTTATTCTGTTTCGGCCCACTGCAACCAACGTACCCAATCCAACACTGAAACCAGCTGTGTCATGACCCAAATGAGTGCCACCACGTACAAATACCAGATCCTTAAAACCATACTCTAACCCAATACAAGTATACACCGTATAATCGCTGGGATATAACCCATCTACAGCAACAGTTAACCGATGAATATCGCTCTTTTTGAACATGCTTGTCTTTCCCAGTATATCATTCGATACACCTAAACGAAACAGTAATGGCAAAGGAAAGTCTTCTGTTACACGCAAAAGCCTGCCATCTACATCAATCGTATCTGGTACTGTCTGCTGTAACCCCGTGCCATGATACTGAACCTCTGGGCCAAAGTTGGATATACTCATCCCCAGGACGAATCCATAAATACCTGTATCAAAATTGGAACCCAAATCAAATGCAGTGGTCTGCATCAGTGTAGTATATATCTCATCTCGGATATAATTCAGTGACCCGCCTACCTTCAATCGATCTGTCAATCTCCTGGCATAGGTAAACCGCAAGGCCATACTCAATGCCCTGAAATCTTCACCGGTACCATCAGGATAAAATTCATTGGTTACTGCCATTGGACCTGAATCCAAATAAAACAAGTGTAAACCGAAAAAGTCCGACCCGCTAAGCTGCCGTCCATATGAAACTACATTATGCGTAATACCAGCTATATAACTACTCTTTCCATAAACCAACTCACTGCCGGATAAATACGCAATAGCAGAGGCATTGTATGGAATACCACTGACCCCACGACCAGCAGCAACAAAAGCACCGCCCATCGCCATGGCACGGGCGTCCGTCTCTAACTTAAGCCAATTCCCCGCTGCTGTAGCTACCTTCGTAACTACATCAGGCAAATCACGGTATTGACCATGTAGTACAGTAAATAACAATGAACACACTATAATAAATCTGTATATCATCGCACTATAGCAAATTTGCCTATATGTTCTAAGCCTTCAGATTCTACGATATAAATATATAATCCTGGAGAAACCAGTTCACCATGAGTTGATTTCAAATCCCACCAACTGTTACCATCATAAACATTGTCATGATTAATGCTTTGGACAATCTCTCCGCTCACAGTAAAAATAGATATTCTACAATATTGGGGTAAATGTGTGAAGCGTATACGCCTCTCATTCGCTGTCTCATTAAAACGTGATCTTACCAAGTATGGATTGGGAACAACTTGTATCTGACTGAGCTCATCTTGCATCACTTTGTGAGGTTTTCCCAATTCGGACATATCTACAATCCAATTATCTCCATCTGTAAAAAACTTCTTTGGTTTAATAATGACATAGCTTCCATTATCCCAAGGGTATTGAATCTGCCAAGGTAAATCATTGATGCCATCATTATTATCGTCAATATATTCTGGCCCCGGTTCTTCGTCAGTTGTAATACGTGTAGCGGCCCATCTCATCCCTTTATGAAAAACAACATCATCCGCTTCATAAATCGTGGATTCATTATATAAGTTGGTCGATACCTGTTCTTCGAAATATTTAAAGTCTAATCGTAGGTTAAATGAATATATCTCTTCTAAATCAGTCCCAACAAAAAGTGTATCATTACTGAATTTTATTTCCTCATTTCTCGTCCACATGCAATCCACAGCACCATTGTCAAAATCTGGTGGTAGTGTTCCTGAAACACCTAAATCAGAATGATTCAAACCAACTTTACGATTAGTAGTAAGGTTTTTGATTTGAAATGGCAATACAGTTGGAAAATTAGTACAATAATTATTACGAACCGTATCCCCTACTGGCGATGAAAAAAATTCAATAATATAATCAAAGTTTAATCTGCGTTCATAACTGGCCTGGCTATTATAATCGAATTCAATATCTATAAAATTTATCATTGTACTATCAAATCCATCAGACCATTCAAATTCTACATTTTCTAAAGGAACGGGAACCAGTCTTGGTAAATTTTCAAATTGAAAACGGATACCATCCAATATATCACTGATCTGATTCATAGGTGCAATTATCCGGTACAAAGGAATAAATAATTGTTCACCATTATCATATGTTCCTGGCAAACCCAACAGTGATGCTTTTTCTTCTTCAGTTAAATTGGATAACATATAACTCGTATCTATAACCACAGGCTGTTGATCTTCTTTATCATTTATCTCGAAGACATAAATTAGTGGGTTTTCACAGGCCATCCCTTCGACTGCAGATTCACCAAGATCGGCTTGTACTTCGAATTTATACAGCTTTCCAGCCAAATCTGAACGGTCAACTATTATATAAGATTTTTCACCTGTGCCAACATTATCCGAATCACCTATGAAAAACTCAGAGGTATTTTCTTCATCAGGAAAGGTAATGTTACTTGCGTAATATCCGGGCACTATCGTAGAAAAATTGGAATCTGCCTGAGATGATCCCTTAGGTGATTCTAGGCTGGGATATCCACTTATACCATCTGAGGATGTATAATGACCAGGATTATCTGATGACCATATTGTGTCTGCATCGAATATACCATCACCATCATCATCCACAAATTCGATAGAAAAAGTTCTCAGCCCAATGTCATAGGCAGTAACTGAATATGTATACTCTATACCATCTTCCACTAATGTATCTATTAAAGCGTAATAAATACCCGAGTTTTCACCCAAACTAAATCGAGGATTTAAAGGATCTGGTCCAAAAATACTTGTCCCTCGAGCTTGATCCGCTTCGCAGACATCATTGCTAAATATGCAATGATTGATATCTTCATCTTCTGATAAATCAAATTGTTTGAATGGCTTCCAGCCTATAAAATTTCCATTATAATCATACAAACGATCGTTTGCATTCCCCCAGGTTATACCGCCATCAGTACTTTTGTAAATTCTGTATCCTTCAAAATCACTGTAGCCTGTTAACCCATCGATTGAAAATTCAGCAGAGTTGTCCCACGATAAAAATACTTTCTGATGATCAACCGTTGCATACACCTTTGGATTGTTTGGTGCAGTAAAACCAGGATTTTCCTGTGCGGTCAGTTGGCTCAAAGATAACAAAACAATGTATACCAGTGTTGTAACACAATTCTTCACATTTTCAATCCAATACTTATTTGGTGCGTTGCTTTCAATACACCATAATCTACATAGGCATAATCCACCGTTATTCTGTTTCGGCCCACTGCAACCAACGTACCCAATCCAACACTGAAACCAGCTGTGTCATGACCCAAATGAGTGCCACCACGTACAAATACCAGATCCTTAAAACCATACTCTAACCCAATACAAGTATACACCGTATAATCGCTGGGATATAACCCATCTACAGCAACAGTTAACCGATGAATATCGCTCTTTTTGAACATGCTTGTCTTTCCCAGTATATCATTCGATACACCTAAACGAAACAGTAATGGCAAAGGAAAGTCTTCTGTTACACGCAAAAGCCTGCCATCTACATCAATCGTATCTGGTACTGTCTGCTGTAACCCCGTGCCATGATACTGAACCTCTGGGCCAAAGTTGGATATACTCATCCCCAGGACGAATCCATAAATACCTGTATCAAAATTGGAACCCAAATCAAATGCAGTGGTCTGCATCAGTGTAGTATATATCTCATCTCGGATATAATTCAGTGACCCGCCTACCTTCAATCGATCTGTCAATCTCCTGGCATAGGTAAACCGCAAGGCCATACTCAATGCCCTGAAATCTTCACCGGTACCATCAGGATAAAATTCATTGGTTACTGCCATTGGACCTGAATCCAAATAAAACAAGTGTAAACCGAAAAAGTCCGACCCGCTAAGCTGCCGTCCATATGAAACTACATTATGCGTAATACCAGCTATATAACTACTCTTTCCATAAACCAACTCACTGCCGGATAAATACGCAATAGCAGAGGCATTGTATGGAATACCACTGACCCCACGACCAGCAGCAACAAAAGCACCGCCCATCGCCATGGCACGGGCGTCCGTCTCTAACTTAAGCCAATTCCCCGCTGCTGTAGCTACCTTCGTAACTACATCAGGCAAATCACGGTATTGACCATGTAGTACAGTAAATAACAATGAACACACTATAATAAATCTGTATATCATCGCACTATAGCAAATTTGCCTATAAAATCATCCATGCCTTCTGCTTGAACAACGTATACATAAAGACCCGGTGCTATTTCCTGGTTATTAATAGTTCTAAGGTCCCACCATTCATTACCATCCATTTCACTTTGGTGATTTAAGGTAAATACTTGTTCTCCGCTCACTGTGAAAATTGAAATAGTGCAAATAGCAGGCAGATTGGTGAACCGTATTTTGCGAACATATTTATTTTCATTGAAATTTGACCGTGATATATAGGGGTTGGGCACAACCTTGATATTTTCTGATGTATTTTGGGCATGAACCCCTGGATAAATTTGTACATAATTAGGATCCAGAATGGTAGTGCCCCGGGATGTTTCTAAACTTTGATAGCCATTTGGGCTTGACCAATGTTCAGGATTTGCGCTAGACCAAACTGTATCAGGATTAAAACCTCCATTCCCATCTGTCACCCAATTAATCACAAAATCAGCTTCGACCCCCATATCATATGCAGTAACTGAATACGTATAGTGCATTCCATTAACTACATTTGTATCAACATAATAATAATTGTATTCTATACCATCTATAACAGCTATTGTATCAATTCCTTCAAAGCCAGTGTCCGTCCCCAAACTGTACCAGGGCTGCATTGGGTCTGGCCCTGAAATGGACCTGCCGCGATTTTCACCAGCAGCACAATTTTCGCTATCATAAATACAATGGCTACTATCCTCGCTTGCGGCCAAATCAAACTGTTCAATCGGCTGCCATCCTACAAAAATATCGTTATTATCATAAATCCTTTTGTCAACTGAACCCCAGTTTGTACCACTATCAGTGCTCTTATAAATCTTGTATCCTTCAAAATCTGCATACCCAGTAACTACATCTTTTGATAATTCGGAATTATTTTTCCAGAGGATAGTTACTTTTTCATCATCCGGCACCGCGGTTACAATTGGTTTTGCGGGTGGCGTGTAGCCTTGATAATGAGAGTTATACATAATTTGGGCAAACCGTGCATTATTAATTAAATCAGTTTCATTCTGTCCAAAAATAATGGAAAATGAAAACGGTGCTTCTTCTCCAACGTCTAGATCAAATGGTCCACAACTCATTATTAATACACAATCAAGACCATCATCAAAAGCATCTTCTTTTTCCAATCCATCCAAGGAATCGAAGTGTGGATTTAATTCCAAGTCAAGGTCAGTATCTGGGTTAGGCGTGTGAAAAAACCAGGCTTTTTCGTCATCACTAAGATTTACTGTATCACCGGACATAACTTTAAATAAAATTTCTTCTTTATTTCTTGCTACGGGGCGTCCCGGACTTCCCGCACAGCAGTTCGTGTTACTTTCACGCGTTATAACCCCAGGTCTATTGTACCAGTCAAACCAATGCCAATCAGTCATTTTTAATGGTTCACCTGGATAAATATCAGGGAAACCATCCAAATCAAGATCTATTTCATTTGTCGCCAAAGGTGAGTCCAAAAGCTGAGTTGCCACTATACCAAAATCATCACCACGATTTTCACTATCTTTCATACTGTAACCCTGGGGGCCATTACTGTTACCATCATAATCGCCAATCATGGCCATACTGATTACCATTGATTCATCGCCCAATTCAAATCTTTCCCAATAATATTTCATATAATCATCATCATTAGAATGAACGCCAAAATTTCCATTAATATCAGTTGAAAGCACATCTGCATCCATGTAAAACCCTAAAAAGAAATCTTTATAATTAAATCCTTTCCCCCGATTAAGTTTAGTTCCATCAGGCATGATCATTGCTTCATGCGCTACCCCATTTTCATCAATCCAATCCCCGCTTTCATTGCGCACTTTTACCGTAACAAACATTATATCTTCAGCATAGGATACTCCATAGGAATGAGCCTCTGCCATTACACGCAATCCCATGGGGTATCCAGTCTGTAGATATTCATTATTTGTACTGACATTGTTTGCTCGTTCCGTCCAACGGTCATCAAATTCCATATACACATCATTGTCAGATATAAAACGCCCTGGAACATCTTCCCAACAATCTGGATCTTTCCGTGAGCCGCTACAATTGGGCAAGTCTTCATTATAATCTTCAGCCCACCAGCCTGGCCAAAAAGGTTCGTATTCATTTGTCTCAGAATTGAACTTAGTAGGCCATGTTTGGGAAAATGAGCTGTGCGCCAGCAATGGGTATGTATCCGCTGGATCAGTAAATGGTGTATCACCAAAAATTTCACCCGAGACAACTTCAGTATTATGTGTAGCTATTCGTGATTTTGTGGATGCGTGCCAATCTGTATTCCAGGTAGGATTATACCTTGTGAACCAAGATTCAGCAACATTTGCACCGTAGTAATAATATTGATCATCCGCTGTCCATTCTTCTTTATCCTCGCCGTATTCATAGACATCAAAATCATCCGTTCTTTCCTTAAGCTTGGGCCGCAGTGCCCAGGGATAAATAAGTCCTATTTTCGAATTTGTTTTATTGGGGTCAATCTCACCAGCGACACTAATAAATATTGACCCATCATCCTCATCAATTCCCCATTGATAAATATCATTTACAAATTCAGGGGCATCAATTTTGGACAAACTATCCGGCTGCCAATTACCATAATCGTTATCCGCATCAAACAATATGCCCACAAAATTAGTATCCCCATCATTATACCAAGAATTGTAGGCATCAGATGATTGCCAAGTCTGTCGCAAAGTCGTACCACCACTTTGGATAGATTCATATATGGTCCAGTTAAATTTTGAGGAATAAGCGTGGCCCGGTATTCCAGCTAGCATGCTTACTGCTGGTAAATAGGCATATTGCCCCCAAAGGCCTGCGGGATGTTCATCCCAATTAATAAAATTTCCATAATTGGTTATAGCATTTTTTACTTTTCCCTGGATTAAATAGCCCCTAGCCCGATCAGTCATAGGATTTGTGGGAAAGGGATAATCACCTATTTTATCGTAACGATTAGGTAAAAATTTCTTTGGCGTAATTGGTTCGTTATAAATTAATGGTTCTTTTCCAAATGTTTGACAAACTAACAAATATGATAAAATTATTATTTTATACATTTGATTATTCAAAATCAATCTTGATAAAAAAGTTTATTTCTCTAGGATTATGGAACCACCAAGGCTGATCGTAGTACGAGCCTGATTTATCATGTTCAGCGTCTGGTAATCCAACATAACTCGTATAATATTCACCTGGGTCATCCGCTTTCCCCGTTAGTGGATAAACATCCAGTGCATTGACAATATTAAATGCATTATAAATGGTCAGACCAAGGGATACCATTTGGTTCTGGTATTTAAAACCTTTGAAAAATGATAGATTGATCATTCGATAAGATGATTTCCTTTTGGAATATTTATTTTCGTAATCTACTTGCGGATCCCGACCATTAAATATCAGCGGCGTATATGGATAACCTGATTGATAAAAAGCTGTGATACCTCCCGTAATACCAATAGGTAATCTAGAATAAAAAGAAAAAGTCAAATCCTGGGGGCGGTCAAAGGGCATTAGAAATTCCTGAGAAGGGGCATCCACAATTAATCCGCCTGATGCAGCCCAATCGTGTTCTGAATTACCTGTTGCAATCGAACGAGTATACTGAAGCATCATACTGTACGTTAATCCACGATTCTGCAAAGTGAAATCAATACCCTTTGCGCTAGCAAAATCATTATTGGTAAATATTTGATATTTATATATACCGGAACGAGTGTTTTGGTATCCAGACATCTGGTCCATTTTTTTTACCCAAGCCATTATTGAATAAGCCCAATAACGGTTGAATTGGACATTAAACCCTGATTGGTATTCCTGAGAACGGGCTGCATTCATTGATGGATTCCCAATATTTCCTTCGGCTTCGATAAATAATTCTTCAGGGTCATCCAATCGATTTGTATTCAAAAATATATTTTGATAAACTGGTGTCTGATAATAGAGCCCATAGTTAAAGGTGAAGGTTGCTTGGTCTGTAATTACATGGCTTATTCCAATTCGCGGACTAATTTTATAAAACCATTTGGAATCGGTAAAAATTACTTTCTGGTTTGCAAAACCTGGATTAGATCCTACATCTTCACCTGCATCCCAAGAATTATTATTATTCTGGTCCGAATAATAAAATGGTTTACCAGGGGAAAAATTACCCAAGGTATCGGCCCACAATTGTGTATTATAGTTAACCATATCAACTCTAATTCCAGCGTTAATTACCATCCAGGGGACTTCAAAAGTATTTTGGATATATGCTGATAATTCTTCGGGTTCCCTGTAATCATCCCATTTGCCATTTTTATTTGAATCGGTAAATTT
>CAYYXU010000017.1:0-26220 GCA_964475645.1 uncultured bacterium
ACATAAAAGGGTTGAATAATCCCACCAGCGAAAATCTAGCTAAATGGATCTGGGAAAAAGTAAAACCCCAACTTTCTGGATTAAAAAAAATTATTGTCAGTGAGACCTGTTCTACAGGCTGTATATATAGGGGGCAATAGAACCCACTAATTTATTTACAATGATGAAATAGATTAGGGGGCCATGAAAAATATACTTATAGTTGATGATGAGCCGGATATTCGTGCGATACTAAGGTATAATTTGGAAAAGGAAGGCTTTTCCATCACAGAAGCTGTAGATGGGAATGATGCATTAGACAAACTTTCTAAAGATCTGGATTTAGCAATTTTAGATATAATGATGCCGGGAAAGGATGGCTATGATGTATGCCGAAAAATTCGTGAGCAAGGAAATACATTGCCGATTGTTTTCCTTACAGCAATGGACCGTGAATTTGATGAAGTAAAGGGATTGGAAGTTGGTGCTGATGACTACGTCAGGAAGCCATTCAGTCCAAAAATGCTTATTGCCAGGATTAATGCAATATTCCGCAGAATTGATCAAATTAATTCCAAGGGCACTAGTATTAGTTTTGGTGAATTGGAAATAAATACTTCTACATATATAGCTCAACTGGATGGAGAAGAACTGCACTTACCTCGTAAAGAGTTTGAATTATTGGCTTTTTTTATGAGTCATCCAAATATCATATTTAACCGCGATGAACTTCTTGGTAGGATATGGGAAGAAGATGTTTTCGTAGTTGATCGTACCATTGACGTTCATATTAACCGAATTCGATCCAAATTAGGTCCTTGTAAAAATTGGATTGAAACGGTAAAAGGCATTGGGTACCGTTTTCGTCCGAAGATTTAAAACTAAATACTATATCAAATAGTGAGACGGATACAGTATAGATTACTGGCAATCATTATTTCTATCGGATTAATAGGAATAATCACACCAATACTCTATACAAATTCATTGGCATTGGATCAAGCCCAGGAAGGTATCATTGATAAACTGCGATCCCATGCTAATGCAATTCTAGTCTATAGCAGTTCAAGTCAAAAAGATACTTTTCAGGGATTAGCTACTGAATATTCTGATGCATCCAGTTTAAGGGTAACATTAATAGCGGCTGATGGCACAGTGATCGGAGAATCTTCTTTGCCAAATAATCAACTATCTCAAATGGATAATCATATTGATCGTTCTGAAATTCTTGCAGCTCAGGAATTTGGGGAAGGGTTTTCAACTCGTTATAGTACTACCTTGAAAACTGAATTTCTATATTTTGCAAAAAAAGTGGACCAAAATCATCATGGATTCAAATATGTGCGTCTGGCACAATCGTTAAAATCAGTAAAGGATCCAGCCAACACTTATCGTGAATTTTATTATTTAATTATCGGCTTTATGATTCTCGTTATTATTATAGCCTGGTTTTTATTAAAAAATTGGTTAACTGATCCAATCCAAGAACTTACCCAAGCTGCAGATGATATTAGTAAAGGGGATTTAAGCCGAAGGATTAATATAAATACCGGAGGGGTAGAAATTGATAATTTAGCAACAAATATGAGCCAAATGGCGATGACTCTTGATCAAGATTTTAGACGGATCAAACGCATGGAAAAAGTACGTTCTGAATTTCTAGGGAATGTTACCCATGAGTTAAAAACGCCTATTTCATCAATATCTGGCTATATCGAAACACTTCTTGAAGGTGCTATTAAGGACGAAAATGTAAATATCGATTTTCTTAAAAGGGCACTTGAAAATGTAAAACGATTAGAAGAATTAGTTACGGATCTGGTGGAAATATCCAGAATTGAAACTGGCGAATTACAAATGAATTATGATTATTTCAATATTTATACTTTGCTAAATGATATACATAAAGATGCTAAGCAGAGAAATAGTAATAAAAACATAAAGATCCAACTAGAAGTACCTGATAAAAAATTATTCATTTACGGTGATGAGGGTCGGTTAGAACAAGTTATCGATAATTTAATTTCCAATTCAATGAGGTATACAGATGAAGGGCATATCAGAATAAAGGTTATACGCCGTGATAACGAATTAGTTTTTTCAATTATAGATACAGGTATTGGTATATCAAGAAAATCAATCAATCGAATTTTTGAGCGATTTTATCGAGCAGATAAAGCAAGGGATAGAAGAAAGGGAGGGACCGGCTTGGGTCTGGCAATTTCAAAACATATAATTGAGGCTCATGGCTCAAATATATATGTTGATAGTCTTGAAGGAAAAGGATCTACCTTTTCTTTTGGTATTACAACGGTTAGCCCCTAATGGTCTTCCAATTATTTTTTTACTCTATATCCAATTGAATCAATAGGGTTTACGATTGTAGTAGTAATATTTTTTAAATGGCTGCCAATACGTTTAAGATAGCGAGCATATAAAGCTATGGCAGCGGCTTCTGATCCAGATTCGAATTCGAGATCTCCTGCGATTATATTATTAACGATTCTATCAGATGCCCCAGTTACTTTTTCTTTAATACCTTTCAGTAAGTTACGTGCAATTTTTTCATCCTGTGTTTTAACAGCATCTATTGTATGATCAAATCTTTCTTTAACTGCTTTTTCAACACCATAGAGATCTTTATGAAGATGTTTCGTATTTAGCGCATCTGGATAATTGATTGCCAGATCAAGAATGTTTTTTGAATAATCACCGATTCGTTCAATATCTACGATCATATTTACCAGAACCATTAAACTAGTTATATCATGGGTACTTCGTTCAAGTGAATAATGTGTAATAATTTTTCTACGGACTTCCCGGTGATAGGAATTTATTTTTTTATCACGATTTTTTAGTTGTCTTAAGACAGAAAGGCTTTCCTGCTTTTTTGATTTCTTTACTGCTTTATTAAACATATTATGCGATAGATCTAACATTTGTAATGATTCATCCCATGCTTGGGAAAGTAAATCCTCTTTACGCCATACATTTAATAGATCTGTAAATATTGACATAGTTCAACTCCCTAGAATAATAATTATTAATGGTATTCCATAAAATATTATTAATAAATAAATAATTGGTAGTACCTTGTTTTTTAAAGCCACATTAGCTATCCATTCAGCAAATTTCAATGGTACATCTCGTAAAAGTGGATTTAAATAAATAATTATAATACCAAGTAAATTGAAAAATAGATGACTGAAGGCCGCAACCATTGCAGTTACATTAAGCGTTAATGATGCTAGCAATGCCGTTATTGTTGTTCCAATGTTTGCTCCCAATGTAAACGGATATATTTGTCGAAGGGTAAGAACTCCTGCGCCGGCTAATGGAATCACTGTAGAGGTAGTTATTGAAGAACTTTGTACAAAAATTGTTAATAGAATACCAAAAATAATTGCTCTTAAAGCCGTTTTAAATATATACTTATCAAAAAATTGTTCTACGCGACTAAGAACCACACTTCTTAGTAATTTAACGATTACAAATAGCATACCAAATGTAAGTAAAACACTTAATACTATTAAAAGTGTGTTACTGTCAAAACTGATAGCTTCTATTTGTTTTGCACCCCATTTAATCGCTTTTTTAATAGGACTATTAAATACTTCATCTGAACTAATAGTACCAAAAAGTAGTTTACCAAGACCTGTAGCGCTTTTTTCCAAAATCCCAAATGCCATTTCTAATGGAAATAGGATTATTACTGCGAGTAGATTGAAAAAGTCATGAACTGTTGCTGCGGAAAATGCCCTTCGAAATTCATTATCACGATTCACATAACCGATTGAAACGACTGTATTGGTCACTGTTGTTCCAATATTTGCACCCATTATCATAGGGACTGCACCGGAAATTGTAAGTGCTCCGCCACTAACCATTCCAACGATGAGAGAAGTTGTTGTAGAAGAACTTTGAAAAAGGGTCGTGGCCAAAATGCCAATAAATAATGCGATAAACGGATTACTAGTTGTTGTCATTACTGTTTTTGCAAAATCTCCACCAAGGTATTTGATACCCATGGAAAGACCTTTAATTCCTACCAAGAATAAATAAAGTGCGCAAAATACACCGATAATCCTCAGAATAGTATTATATCTATCGTTAGTCAAAATATTAGAATATTAATTGATTATTAATGAAATGTAATTGAATTAGTTATTCTAGATGTGAATTCTATACTTATTACAAGATATTATTTCTTAGAACCGGTATTTAAAAATCAACAAATTGTAAACAGAATTGGTGTAAATAGACTGATTAAATTATAATACTTATTTGCAATTATTTTATTCGTGCGCTTTAATCTTAAAAAGAAGTTCGTATTGTTGTTTAGTCAAATTTTCAAACTTTACACCTTTTATTGTGATTTGATAATCTTCAAGTTCTTTAAAATAGCGTTTAGCTTTCACCTTTTTCTTATCTGTATAATTTACTCTTTTCAATACGTAGCGCATGGTGTTTAAACGGGCGATCATTTTGTTATCACTGTTAATTAAAATCCAAGGAGCGTGTTCCGTAGAGGTTTGTTCAAACATTTGTTCCTTGTAGCGAGTATAGAGATGCCAGTGTTCCATTGCTTTTAGATCATTATCCGTAACTTTCCAATATTTTAATTCACTGCTTCGTCTTAAGAAAAATCTATACTTTTGTGTTTCTTGTGATACAGATAAATAAAATTTGAATAATATTAAACCATTATTAATTAATCTTTTTTCCCAATCATTAACATTGTTTATAAAATAGTAGTACTGACTTTTTGAACAGTACCCCATCGTGGGCTGGATAACAGCGCGAGAATACCATGAGCGATCAAAGAATACAATTTCCCCGTCTTTTGGTAAGTGCTTTTTATAGGTACTAAACCAATTCCTATTCTGTTTATGTGTAGGAACCCCTAATTCGACAACCCTTGTTTTTTTTGGCATCATGTGTTGAATAAATCGCCTTATTGTAGAGCCTTTCCCAGCAGCATCACGACCCTCAAGAACTATAGCTACCTTTTTCTTTTCTTTAATCATCCATTCCTGCATCTTCAGCAATTCCACCTGGAGTCTATACTTTTCTTTGGTATATAATTCAGACGGCAAGTCTTTGTATTCGGTGTGGTTATATACTATTAGTGGTGCTTGCATTATCTACCCATTCTCTTTGGAACCGCAAAAAAAAGAAACAGTACTAATATTAATGCAAAAAGTTCTTTATAAAAACCCAAATCGCTGGCAATTAGATTTGATTCCTGTAATCAGGATAAGAAAGAAAACATGATTTCGAAGGAAGATAATAATAGCCAGATGATTTTTAATAATCTCATCCGGTTAAAGTATCAGGAAAATTTATTTTACTGAAATAAAAACCTAGCCTTGCCATGGGCCAGTGATTGCTAAGGTCAACCCTGGTAATTGAATATTAACAAAAAGTATGGATCCATCTGGAGAGAATATCGAGCCCGCAAATTCTTTACTATTCAAAGCATTCCTAGCCAGTTTATATGGTGCACCATTTGGCTTGACACCAATTAAATAATCCGTTCCACGACCGTCTTCACATATAATCAAATCGCCCCATGGCGCAACAGTCAGATTATCACACATGTCCATAATTTCGCTATCTTTCGGTTCTAAAAAGAGCTCTAGTTTTCCTGGTTTCTCTGTTTCGTTTGATTGGCCTTCAAAGGGGCTGAGGTGATAAACAAATAATTGCCCCAGTTTCTTTTTTCCACCTGTAGTACAAGTAAAATATACTTTACCATTATTATACCACATGCCTTCACCGCGAGCAAAAATAGCCGCTCCAGCTTCATAACCTCTAAATCTTAGATCATTTTCAGGATTATCCGTGTCTTGCAGTGTAATCCATTCAATATCATATAATTCTTTTTTCAAAACATCGGTTTCTTTCCAATTTCTTGTATCCATTGATGCTTTATATTTAAAGACCATAGCCTGTAAAACGCCGCCTTTATGTAATGCACCTTTAACCGTTGGCTTAAAGCGATAAATAAGACCGTTGCTTTCATCTTCTGTCTGGTAAGCAATACCAGACCTTGGATCAATAGCTACTGCTTCATGTGTAAAACGACCCATTCCTTTGATAGGAACTGGTTTGGTCAGCCCAGGATTTTCAGTCGCCGGTACTTCAAAATTATATCCATGGTCTTTCTTCCAATCTTCTCCAGCTTGCATTTCCGTTTCTTCACAGCTTATCCAACTATTCCATGGCGTTGGTCCACCGCTACAGTTTATAGTAGTACCTGCCAAGCTAAGGAATTGACGGATAACCTGTTTCCTTATTGGGTCATAAATGATTGTGGTAGTTCCTCCTTGACCAGGAATTCCATTATAACCGGTATCGTATATTAGATTCTTTTCAACCTTGGATAACAATTCAAGCTTCGAACCAAATGGACCACGTCTAAGGTGCGCTTCGCCACCAAGTTCATGATTTCTAATGATAATAAGATTACCATTTGAGCCATTAAAAACAGCCATGCCGTCATGTGCTGCAGGTACAAGTAGACCATCGTCCATTGTCTCTCCGTATTCTGAAAAAATTGTATAAGAGAATCCTTTTGGCAAGTCAAGAATACCATTGGGGTCTTTTAGAAGAGGTCCATAGCCATGACCTTTAGTTTGTTCGAGAAGGGTATTTAAATTTGCTGCTTTTCCTAACACATGACCAAATCCGGCAAACGCTAAAGAAAAGGATCCAAATTGTTTAAGAAAATGGCGACGGTTAACCATGTTTAGTTGCGCAGGGGCTTCCCTGTCTTAAGCATAAAACGAATCCGCTCTTGCGAAAGTTTTTCCCCGGCCAGCGATACAAAAGCCTCTCTTTCAATATCTAGGAGGTATTGTTCATCGACTGCTTTTGTGAGCCCTGCTTTATCTCCGCCTGTAAGTACGTAAGCTAATTTATTTGCAATAAATTCATCATGATCCGATATCTTTCCCTGTACTTTAAATCCTTTTAGAGCTGCAGCCATTGCAGTTCTGCCACCAGCGCCAGGGAGTTTAAGATCGTCTCTATATTTGGGTGGTTTATATTCACCAACCATTTCAAGAGCTTTTTGTTTGGCTGCCCAAATGCGGTGATCATTATTAAGTATTATTGTATCCGATTTTAAGAGATAACCCAAATGTTTCGCTTCTTCGGCACTCGTTGCTACCTTGGCAAATCCGATTGTTTCAAATGCCTTCTGAGTAATTTGGAATGTGTTGATTCTTCCACCTGTTCCAGAATTATCCATTAGATTAAGCAACAGACGCAAATTTCCACCTGCACCAGGAATCAAGCCAACGCCAACCTCTACAGCACCAATATATAACTCACCAAGGGCAACCCTGTGTGCAGCTGGTGCTACAAGTTCAAATCCGCCACCCAAAGCCAGATGAAATGGTGCAGCTACAATAGGCGCCTCACTGAAACGGACTCGCTGGGTTACATCTTGTAATATTTTGGTTCGTGCAGCAATAGTATCATAATCATTGTTTTCACAATATTGTATTATCCCGTTCAAGTTTGCTCCAGCGCAGAAGTTTTGTCCCTGGTGTCCGATGACCATAGCCTTATATTTCCCTGCTTCAATAAGGTCTAAACCATCCACAAAAGTTTGTACCATTGATCCATCTATCGGGTTTAACGTAGATTGTAATACAGAGTGAAATTCACAACACAAAACACTATCACCCAAATCGACTAAACTTGCACTCCAGCCACGCTTTACAAGATTACCGGCGGATTTTTGAAGTACCAGGTTTAGCGATTTATCCTTTTGTTGCACTGGTTGCATAGATTTGCTGCCAACTTCAAAATAACTCTTCGTGCCATTTTCTATAGAAAGGAAATTCTTTTGGCCTGATTCGAGCATATCCAGTACCCATTGTGGGACTTTTTTACCGTCATTAGTCATGCGGTTCACTGAAGATTCCACGCCAATAGCATCCCAGGCCTCAAATGGACCTAATTCCCAACCATAACCCCATTTCATAGCATTATCTACATTGACAATATCATCACTGATTTCTGGAATGCGGTTGGCAGTATATAGAAGGGAGTCTGATGTTATTTCCCAAAAAAATTTACCTGCTTTATCATTACTTGATGCTAACGCTTTTAGACGCTCACCAACACTTTGACGATCCTTGGCCAAACGAAATCCGTCGAATCTTACTCGTTTCTGTGGTCCGTATTCCCCGGTCTTGAGATCTACAGATAGAATGCCATCTTCTGTTTTTTTATAAAAACCCGCCTTTGTTTTTTGGCCTAGCCGGCCAGAATCAATTAATATTTTGAGGATTTCAGGAGCTTGCAATATATCCCGCGCTTCATCATCAGGTAGATTATTATAACTGGTAGCTGAAACACTTGCATGTACATCTAAGCCGACTATATCAGTCGTACGAAAAACTCCACTTTTAGGGCGGCCAACAATTGTCCCGGTCAATTTATCAACTTCCTCACAAGTGAGGCCCATTTCTATCGCTAGTCTAACTGCATTATTGCCTCCATGTACACCAATACGGTTACCAACGAAATTTGGCGTATCCTTGCCGTGTACAATTCCTTTACCAAGAATATTTTCTCCAAAAGAAGCCATTTTATTATAAATATCATCGGATGTATTTGGGCCCTTAACCAATTCTAACAAACGCATATATCTGGGCGGGTTGAAAAAGTGGGTAATAAGAAATCTTTTCTTTACTTCATCTGACATAACTTTAGTCAAATCTGCTAATGGTATGCCTGATGTGTTTGAGCTTACTATTGCCGTATCTTTTAAATAGTCCATTATATTGTTATAGACTTTGTGTTTTATTTCAAGATTCTCAGCAACTGCTTCTAATATCCAATCGACCTCTTTTATTTTTTCTAGATGTTGATCATAATTGCATGCTTCGATTAACTCTATATTTTTTGGTTTATATAAAGGAGCTGGTTTTAGTGATTTAAGGATTCCTACACCTTTTTCTGCAAGTTCCTGCGATATATCAAATAAACAGGATGGTATACCAGCGTTAGCTAGATGCCCAGCAATCTGAGCGCCCATAGTACCCGCTCCTAAAACCGCAACTTTTTCAATATTATTAGTCATTGATTATCCTCGGATTAATATTAACAAAATTTCGTGATGTAACAGACGTGTGATGTGCTACCAATCAATACAAATAAATGGAATGTTTCGTTTGTGCCAGCAAGGTGCGGTACAAATACTGCACCTAAAGCATGAAAACCAGCACTGAATGGTTCTTTAATTTTCATACAAAGTTATCTTCCAATGATTGTGGCAATTCCCTGGCCAGTACCAATACACATGGTTGCCAGACCCAGATGTGAATCTTGCTGTTCCATTACATTGATTAGGGTTGTTGTAATACGCGCTCCTGAACATCCTAGAGGGTGTCCCAAGGCAATTGCCCCACCGTTAAGGTTTATCTTATTTATATCCCAATTACCTTCATTGATGCAATATAGTGACTGGGCCGCGAACGCTTCATTCAATTCGATAGTTTCTACATCATTCATTTTTACGCCGGCCTTATTCAGGGCTTTTTCGGTTGCTGGAATTGGCCCCATACCAAATAATTTCCAATCGACACCTGCTACAGCTCGACTCACAATTTCCGCCCTTGTTTTTAATCCGCGCTTTTCGGCAAAAGAATCACTGGTAAGTAATATAGCCGCTGCGCCAATTGAAAAGGGACTACTTGTAGCAGCTGTTATGGTACCATTTTCAATAAATGCTGGATTTAAGCTCTTGATTTTATCAATATCTGGTTCTCGGGGTCCTTCATCTTTGTCAATAATACATTCACCATATTTATCGATAGGAACTAATTCATTATCAAATTTCCCATCTGCCATTGCAGCCAAAGATTTTTTATGGGAATTGATGGCAAACTCTTCCTGGTCTTCCCGGGAAATATTTCCCTTTTCTGCTAATATCTCAGCTCCTTCGCCCATGCCAATATAGTATTCCTGTTCTGCAAGCTCAGGGTGGAAATCAGGGGCGAAGCCACCTTGCGGTACAGAGAACATGTCTTCCACGCCAGCAGCAATACCAACATCAATGTCACCACTTTCAATGGCAGTAGAGATTTGATGCAACCCATCCATAGAAGAGCCACAGAACCTATTAACAACTTTTCCAGCTGTTGTTAATGGTAAACCGGCTAACATGGCAACACTGCGGCCAATTAGCATCCCTTGAGGACCTTCAGGAAAAGCGCAGCCAACAACTACATCTTCCACCTCTTCATTCTTTATTTCTTTATTTCTTTCTAATAGACCTATAATAACTTGCGCTGTAATGTCATCAGGTCGCATGCCAATCATTTCGCCATTTTTCGTACTAATCGGCGATCGAACACCATCAATTATTACTGATTTATTGCTCATGTTTTTCTCCTAATATGGATAGCTTATTTTGGAATATGCATATGCTGCAATTTCTCTTTTTAAACCAATAGTATTTGTTGGCAAATACATTCGTGAACGAAACGCATTAAGGTTTTCGTGAATCAATGTTGATAAATCACCATTATAAATTCCTTTTAATGCTGTTTCAGCGAGCTGTATCATTCGCTGGGCCATTTCTGCCACAAATATTTTTGCGACAGCTTCAACACTTGAGGGCCCTTTTGGGTCTCCGAGAATTTTCTTTGCTCGCAAAACAGTACTTTCAGCTACATAGATATCTATGAAAATATTAGCCAAAATATCAGCAATCTGTTGCTGGTGCTTTAGATCTTGGCCGAATTCGCAGATACCTTCATTCAGTAAGAATAGGGCGAGCCTTTTGCTGGTCTCAATTACGTTGCTTTCAGCAAGCAAGGTTTCGCTATCTGTCTCCAGTTTACCATTATTCATATATTGTTCGATTTCCCTAATTGCGCCTTGAATTGGGAGTTCTTCCATCAGTGCCTTTTTCATCATGTAACCGGTGATAATTTGTCTATTTATTTCGTTTGTACCTTCCCAGATGCGATCGATCCGGCAATCACGGTATAACCTTGCCATGGTGTATTCTTCTATGAATCCATAGCCACCCATCATTTGTAATCCGTTATCAATGACCCTGCCATTCAGTTCACTACAATACACCTTGGCCATTGAGCTTTCAATAGCATATTTTTCCATGGCCTCCCCCATCATGATATAATAGTTGGGGTCTGTCTTATCAAGCTCATCAACAGCATCTTGGATCATGCCGACCGTTCTGTAGGTCATAGAGTCAGCGGAAAATGTCTCAACGACCATATCGGCAACTTTTCCAATCGTAGTATCAAAGTGCGCAATTGCCTTACCAAATTGACGTCTTTCAAGAATATATTCAATAGAGGCACTTGTAGTTAATTTTGCGCCGCCGAGCAATGAGGCAGACATCTTAAAACGGCCCATATTCAATACATTAAAGGCGATGTGATGTCCTTTGCCGACTTCGTAAAGAAGGTTTTCAACCGGAACCTTAGCGTTTTGAAAAATCAACGGTGTTGTTGATGATCCCCTCATCCCCATTTTATCATACTCAGGACCCTGTGTAAACCCAGGTGTATCTCTTTCAACAATAAAGGCAGTAAATTTTTCACCATCTACTTTTGCAAACACAGTATAGACATCCGCCCAGCCCCCATTAGTAATGAAGACCTTTTCACCATTTAAAATGTAATGCTTTCCATCATCAGAAAGTACAGCAGTCGTTTTTGCAGAGAGCGCATCTGATCCTGCTGATGGTTCAGTTAAACCGTAAGCACCAATACATGTACCATCAATCAATCTTGGTAAATATTTTTCTTTTTGCGCAGGAGTGCCAAACCATACAATTGGTAATGATCCGATACCTAAATTTGTCGACCAGGTAACAACAAAAGATGAGCATTCAGAATAAGAGGATGCTTCGGCAACTATTGCTCCTGTTATTTTATCTAATTCCATACCGCCATATTCTTCTGGAACAGTAATACCAAGCAATCCAAGCTCAGCAATTTTTTTTAATAAGCTAAAGGTCAAGTCTTTGTCTTTTTTTTCTAATTCTTCCTTAACCGGAGCGATGTGTTCTTTACAAAAACCTCGAACCATTTCTTGGATTTCGCGTTGTTCCTCTGTGAAATCTTCCCGGGTAAAAATATTCGTATTGGTTATAGGTGTAATTAAAAATCGCCCACCAGTTTGAGTAGTTTTTATTGGTTGTTCCATATCCAAAATTCTCCCTATTGTTTTTTTAATAGTCCTGATAGAATGAAATCTGTTAGTGTGTTAAAATATTCTCTAGCACTGACACCGTGATCATCAAAAAGAGTAAACCAATTGATTGTTTCAATATTCATCATAATTGATAGAGCAGCAATGCGGGTGTCCAGGTTCTTGAATTCACCTGATTTTTTACCATTGGAAATTATTGATTCAATAACATCTAAAAAGGCGCCATATACTTTTTGTAGTTTTTTGCGAAAATCCTTATCCTTTTGTGCCATAGACCAGAATTCAGTCAAAGCTTTAAATGGCTCGGGATCCTTTTCATATTCATCAATGAAATAGCTAAATATTTTTTTCAGCTGGAGAGAAGCTTTCTGGTCTTTTTCCAAGATTTTACTAACCATATCACTATAGCGTAATACCCAGTAGTTTACAAGATCGAGATAAATATCTTTTTTGCTATTATAATACCAATAGATTGCACCCTTGCTCATTTTTGAAAACTTCACCACATCATCCATACGGCTATTCTCATATCCATGCCGGGTGATTACTTCCATAGCAGCATCTAAAATTTGGTTTTTTCTTAAATCTTGTTTTATAACATCCATAAACTAGACCGACTGGTCGGTCTAGTTTAGTTTATATACTATATTTTAACAAGTAAATAAATGGTCTGTTATTGTCCCGGGTGTGCTACAAATAATTGTATTTTATTGTTATTTAACTGGATATTTTATGATTTATCATTGGGGTTAAATAAAACAGGATGTGAATATGCTTGAGATATGGCGTACTATTATAACATTTATTCTAATCTTGCCGATTAAAATATATCAGATTGTAATTTCACCATTATTTCCAGGATCCTGCCGGTTTGATCCTACATGCTCTTATTATATGATTAAAGCGCTAAAAATTTGGGGACCATTTAAAGGCTTGTGGCTAGGAATAAAGCGTATTAGCAAGTGTCATCCATGGGGTACTTTTGGTTACGATCCGGTCCCTAAGAGAGAAGAGAGGATTTAAATTAATACTCTAAAAATTAGGACCTTGAATGTGCGTTTTAGTTATATTATCTGTCAGAAAATTGAATGCTTCTGGCACAGAATCACAAAACTGAAAAAGATTCAAGTCATTTTTTGAAATAACACCTTTATCAACCAAATAATTCCAATTAATCACATTATTCCAAAATTCGCTGTCATACAGTACGATAGGAATCTTTTTTCGCAGCTTTTTGCATTGAATCAACGTAAGTGATTCCATCAATTCATCCATGGTACCGTAACCTCCAGGCCAAATGACCATAGCTTTTGCCTGATATAAAAACCAAAATTTACGCATAAAGAAATAATGAAAAATGAGTCCTAGATCCCTTGGTATATATTGATTCAACTTTTGTTCTTTAGGTAGTGTTATGCCTAGACCAAGGGTGAGTCCTTTTGCTTCCTTAGCACCCCTGTTCGCAGCCTCCATTATTCCAGGTCCGCCTCCAGATGTAACTATAAATCGTCTTTTCTGATTTTTTAATCCCTTGCTCCATTTCGTTAGTTTAAATGCTAATGCCCGCGCGGCTTCATAATAATTGCTCATTTCCAAGTCGCGTTTCAGCTCAGTCAATTTAGTATCAGAAATATTTTTTGACTTATTGGCAAGGGCATTCTTTGCTTGGGATCTTGACTTTAATCTTGCTGATCCAAAAAATACAATGGTGTCCTTGATATTATTTTTTCTTAAGCGTTGAAAAGGACCAAAGTATTCTGAGAGAATTCTGATAGTTCTTCCATCAGGACTATTCAAAAAATCATTATCGGTATAAAATCTGTCTTTATTCATTTGTATCCTTTTTTTCATGAAATTTACAGATGAAATATCATCAATAATTGCAAAACGTAATTATTCCTAGAGTTGATTCACCCTTATCAAGACTGTATTTTAGACTATGCAATTCTATTATATTATTATCCTTATGTTAATAATATCCTGCACGAAGCCGTCAACTCCTCTTGCACCAACTCCTACAAAATTATCTCACCCATCGCTGGATATTTCATCTCCATTATCAAGGGGCATGCTCACACAGTACGATGTTTGGGAATTTTTAAAAGAAGAACCAAAAGAAACCGAAGTATTTGGAATCTTAGGATTACCCGATTCTGTCTGGGTAGCTGACTCTCAACAATACAAGGTATTCTATTATTTTATAGAATCGCTTGATGATTATAATTCTGTGGAAATAGATATTACTTCAAAAAAGGTAAATGGATTTGAGTGGGACTAGAATAACTATAGGTGATTAAAAAATGAAGATAGAATTAAAAGGAAAAAGAGCCCTCGTATGCGGTAGTACGCAGGGTATAGGTAAAGCAGCTGCTCTACAATTAGCTGCGTGTGGCGCTTCTATAGTATTAGCGGCGAGAAATGAGGATAGTTTACAATTGGTAATAAATGAATTGCATATCAATGATAAACAAACTCACAGCTTTATCTGTGCAGATTTTGATTCCCCTGATATTCTTATCAATAAAGTAACAGATTTTGTAAATGAAAATACCCCCATTCACATTTTGGTAAATAATTCAGGTGGACCAGCGCCAGGTTCGGTTTTGGATTCTGTTCCTGAAGAATATATAGAAAGCTTCAACAGACATTTAATAAATAATCACAATCTGGCAAAGGCATTAATACCTGGAATGAAAGCAGAATCTTACGGGCGAATAATAAATATTATTTCCACTTCGGTTAAACAGCCGATCCCTGATTTGGGTGTTTCAAATACAATTCGCGGTGCTGTAGCCAATTGGGCAAAAACTCTGGCAACAGAAGTGGGTAGATTTGGAATAACTGTAAATAATATATTGCCTGGTTTTACTGATACCGCTCGATTACAATCTGTGATAAAAAATATTGCACAAAAAAAAGGCCAAAGCATCGCTGAAGTTACCAAGACAATGAAAGATTCTACCCCAGCAGGCAGGTTTGCTAATGCTGATGAAACCGCATCTGCCGTTGTTTTTTTAGCTGCTCCCCAGGCGGCTTACATTAATGGTATTAACTTACCTGTTGATGGTGGGCGGACACAATCATTATAGGATTGAATAGGTAAACAATGCACTTGAATCATTTCAGAACAGTAATAATAAGTGTTTTCATTATTTTTTCTTGTCAAGATGATCAAAGAGCCTTTCATTTCGAATCGTATGTGGCAGATACCCATAATGATGTCCTTGGTCGTGTTCTTAATGGCGATGATATTTTAATTAGGTCGAATAAAGGTCATACAGATTTGCCCCGTCTGCGGGATGGAGGTATTGACCTGGAAGTATTTGTAATTTGGGTTAACCCCGATGAGTATGTACCTGTTGGTTCATATGATCAAGCGAATAAAATGATTGATGCGCTGGAAGATATATGTACCCGCGCACCTGAAAAAATTGCTATCCCGATGACTTTTAATGATTTATTAGTAAATGATGCCCAAGGAAAAATATCCGCAATGGTAGGTTTAGAGGGTGGACACCCATTAGAAAATAGTCTGGATAAATTGCAGCATTTTTATGATCGTGGGATGCGGTATTTAGGAATCACTTGGAATAATTCAACTGACTGGGCGACATCAGCGAAAGATGAGGCATCGGGGAAATTATTACCATTTAAAGGACTGACCGAATTTGGAAAAAATGTTATCAAGAAATGTGATGAACTTGGCGTAATCGTAGATGTATCCCATTGTGGCGAAAAAACATTTTATGATATTCTTGAAACAACTGCCCATCCCATCATAGCATCCCACTCTTCTGTATATAATATTTGTCCCCATTTCCGCAACTTAAATGATGCACAACTATTGGCCATTAAAGAAAATGGAGGTGTCGTATTCGTTAATTTTTATCCTGCATATATTGATAGTACGTTCGAAAAACGTGCCAATCAGGTACGGAAAAAGCACCAACCTGCACTGGATTCTTTAAAGGTGCTTTATACTGAAGAAAGCGATGATTACTGGTATAAGAGTCAGGATATTATTAATAAAGATCTTTCTGCAGTTGCACCATCATTGGACCAATTAATTGATCACATCGATTATATTGTGAACTTGATTGGCCCTGATCATGTAGGTCTTGGTTCTGATTTTGATGGCGTACCGGTATTGCCAAGGGGAATTGAGGACTGTTCAAAAACACCTGCTATAACGAAGAAATTATTTGAAAGAGGGTACACAAAAGAAAATATTAGAAAAATACTTGGGGAGAACTTTAAACGTGTCTTCCGCCAAGTGGTTGGATAATTGGTATGAATAAGATATTCCCTTTTATTAAACTCAAGCCCTAAATGACTTTCAATTCATTCAAACTAGCGCCATCAATTTTATCTGCTGATTTTGGTGATTTACGTACTGCCTTAGACCATTGTAAATATGGTGGCGCGCACTGGATTCACATTGATGTGATGGATAATCAGTTCGTGCCTAATCTCACAATTGGCCCGCCTGTTGTACGGTCTTTGAGAGCATATACGGAAAAGTTTTTGGATGTACATATGATGGTGATTGAGCCAGAAAAGCTTGTGGAACCATTTGCTCGTGCTGGTGCAGATGGAATTACCTTTCATATTGAAGCAGCAGATGACCCACCTGCAGTCATTGATTTAATTAAATCAAATGGCAAACAAGTTGGTATATCTCTTAAACCAGGAACGCCTCTCAGTACAATAGAACCATACCTTGATCAAGTTGATTTGGTACTTATCATGAGCGTGGATCCTGGCTTCGGTGGACAAGGTTATCTGCCAGAGTCTACAGCAAGGATTGCGGAACTGAGAGGAAGACTGGACGAGCTTTGTCTTGATCGAGTGATTATTGAGGTAGATGGTGGTGTAAAATTAAACAATGCCAGAGAAATAATTTCTGCTGGTGGCGATGTTCTTGTAGCGGGTTCAGCAGTTTTTGGTGTTCAAGACCCTATTCAAACAATAAAAGACTTCTATACTGTTTAACCCCTGAATTAACAATGCCTAACTTTAAAGATATTAGTTCTTTTTCAGAATGGGCGGGGGATGATAAAGATCAATTTGCACTGGCTGTGGTTAAAGGTTTAATAATGGACACAGTTCGAAATGCAGACTCAGGTCATACTGGTGGTCCAATGTCCTCTGCAGATTTCGCCTATATATTATTCGCGGAATATTTGAATTTTGATCCAAAAAATTCTGAGTGGTTCAAGCGTGATCGTTTTGTCCTCTCGGCTGGTCACGAATCAGCATTACTTTATGTTTTATTAACATTGGTTGGTTGGTTAAATATCGATGATCTACGAAAGTTTAGACAGTTGCATAGTAAAACGCCGGGTCATCCAGAAGTTGAATTAAATGGTGTTGAAGCCACTACTGGACCACTTGGCCAAGGAGTGGGTATGGGCATTGGTATGGCAGTTGCGGAATCAAAATTACGTTCAATGTTTTCACGCCACATTGAAAATGCTGATGATCTTATTGGTCATTTTAATTATATCCTGGCTAGCGATGGTGATTTGCAGGAACCAGTTTCCATTGGTGCAGCTGCATTGGCCGGACACTGGGGATTATCAAGAGTTATAATATTTTATGATTCTAATAAAGCACAAATTTCTGGAAATACACAGCGGTCCGATTCTGCTGATTATGGGACCATTTTTGAAGGGTACGGTTGGCATGTTCAGCGCATCAATGGGCATGATCACAAACAGATCAGGTCAGCGATAGAAAAAGCGCAGGTAGTAAATCGACCAAGCATTATAATTGGCGAAACAACAATGGCCTATGGGACGGCTGAAATGGAAGGTGATCATGAAACTCATGGCGCACCCTTACCGCAGGAAGAAATTGATGCGACAAAACAGAAATTGGGCCTACCAAATGAAAAATTCTATTTACCTGCTGAAGTAATTAACTATTTTCAGTATCGTTTTGATTTGTTAAGAAATGAAGTTAAGGCTTTGGCGAAGAATGTTGAGACCGCAAGGCTCAATAAAGATGTTGACAAGTTATGGCGGCTATGTATAGCAGATGAATTACCAGAGCTTGAATTGCCTGAATTTGAAAAAGGCACAGTATTAGCGACACGCAAGGCTTTTGGTGCTACATTAGACTTCTTTGCAACACAGCTTCCTAATTTGATTGGTGGTTCAGCTGATTTGGAACCATCAAACTATACTGGGAATTTTGCGGCTAATTATGGAGATTTCCTTAAGGACAATCGAAGCGGTAGGAATCTTGCTTTTGGAGTACGTGAGTTTCCAATGGCAGCTATAATGAATGGTATTGCACTGCATGGCGGTTTAATACCATTTGGAGGTACTTTTCTTGTGTTTGCTGATTACGAACGGCCAGCGCTACGTTTGGCAGCGATTCAACATTTACAAGTAATTCACGAATTTACTCATGACTCATTCTATGTTGGTGAAGATGGCCCTACGCACCAGCCTGTGGAGCATGCCATGGGCCTACGGTCCATTCCAAATTTTAACGTTTTTCGACCAGCTAATGCTCAGGAAACGGCTGCCTGCTTTCAACTCGCCTTGCAAACAACACAAACCCCAAGTGCTTTATTGCTTACAAGGCAGGGAGTCCCTGTAGGCACATTGCAGATGGACACAATTGTTTCCGGTGTGCAAAAAGGGGCTTATATTATTAAAGATGCTTCAGAGCACCCAGAATTGATCTTTCTCGCAACTGGTTCTGAGGTTAGTCTAGCCTTGGAAGTAGCAGATTTAATGAATGATAAACATATCCGGGTAGTAAGTATGCCCTGTATGGAAATATTCGACCAGCAATCGACTGAATATAAATCTCAAATATTACCTGAACGGGGCTGTATGAAAATTTCAATTGAGGCTGGCATAACCCGTGGTTGGGAAAAATACATTAGTTCAAACGGGTTGGCCATTGGTATTGATCATTTTGGTGCATCAGCCCCATACAAAGATTTAGCCAAGGAATTTGGTTTTACTGCCAGTCAAATTGAAAAAAAAGTTAGAGATCATTTAGCAGCATTGTTATGAAAATACATCTAGCTACAGATCACGCTGGACTGGAACTGAAAAACTCAATCAAGACGTATCTTACTAAAGAGGGTTATGATGTTATGGATCACGGGGCCCATGATCATAATCCACTTGACGACTATCCAGATTTTATTTTTCCTTGCGCCAAAGCTGTGGCTGGGGAAATTGGTAGTCGTGGAATAATTCTTGGAGGGTCGGGTCAAGGAGAGGCAATGGCTGCAAATAGAATTAAAGGTGTACGTGCTGCAGTGTATTATAATGGTCCTGAAAAGATTGTAAAACTATCCCGAGAACACAACGATGCTAATGTTCTGTCTCTTGGCGCACGTTTCATGACTGCAAAAGAAATGTACGATGTTATCGATCTGTGGCTTAATGAACCCTTTGCGGGAGGTCGCCATCAGCAGCGGATTGATAAACTAGATAAGTAGATGAATGATCATGTATGGTTCATTTTAACAGCAAATTGAAAAAGTAGGTTCTTTAAGATAAAAAATATTTTAAAGGTTCTAGAAAATACTCATTAATTGGTCGGACAACTTTTCAATATTGTGTTTTTTTAACATAGATGGCCAAACTTGCTATAGTACTGCAGTTTTATGCGCTCTATTCTGTTATGTTCTAAATTATAAATATCACAGCTGTCGAATGGCCTTGCATAGATATGTAAGCTAATTGCAGAGTCATCGGACGGATTTTCTACAGAGTGAATATCAGCAGGTCCATCCAAATAATTAGGACCACCCAATACTTTTTCTACCCTTTTAATTAAGAGAGGATTTATAGACTTTTGTTCATAATTACAAATTTTAAGCGTACCACTTTGAACTCTAGCCCAGCATTTTTCACCTTCATGACCATGAATAGGCGCAGCTTGCCCTGCGGGCCAGCAAATAACTAATATTTCGAAGTCCCGTTCCTTATGTACAAGATTTCGCGTATAAAACCCATCATTAAAATGACAAAATTTTTCCAACTTTTCTCTAGGGATGTCTAAGTCAGTCAGGTAAGAAGAGACTTCCGCTACTGGGAAATTTTGTTCTGCAAACATTTTTAACTTTTTTATTAGCGATTTCATTAATTATATGTTTTCATCATAGTTTTAACATGGGACATTTCTTATTGATTATTAACTAGTTTCAGGTTAGTTCATTTAATCATATTTAGAAAGTATTCAGCTTGTCTTTTAAAATCTACTGAAATTTAAATTTCAATAATGCAATAATAGAAAAGTAAAAAATTTACAGTTTGATTTATTACTTTTCAATAGACCCTCGAATAAAATTATATGAATTACGGATTTGTTATAGATAATCGATTGTGTATCGGCTGTCATGCCTGTACTGTGGCCTGTAAAAGTGAACACGATATCCCAATAGGTGTGAATCGTACTCATGTGAAGTACATTGAAAAAGGTAAGTTTCCAAATAACACTCGGGAATTTTCTGTACATCGTTGCAATCATTGTGCCGATGCACCTTGTGTTGAGATTTGCCCGACCACTGCTCTTTACACCCGCGCAGATGGTATCGTGGATTTTGATAATGACCGTTGCATTGGCTGTAAATCCTGTATGCAGGCTTGTCCCTATGATGCCCTTTATATTGATCCTGATACTCATACGGCATCAAAGTGCAATTACTGTGCCCATCGCCTTGATGGTGGATATGAGCCGGCCTGCGTAATTGTTTGCCCTGTAGAAGCTATTGTGTCGGGTGATCTTGATGATCACGATTCCAAGATTTCCCAGTTGGTGGCGAAGGAAGCGACTATGACCCGCAAACCGGAAAAGTTGACCAATCCCAATTTGTATTATATAAATAGTTCTACAGAAATGCTGGATCCAAACGCTACAGCTCAGGAAGGAAAATATTTATGGTCAGAACAATCATCAGGCGTGGGGCATTTTGCAAAATATGCTGAAGAACGTGTTGCTGATTCAAACACAGAAAACCTGCTTATTCAGTTAGCAATGGAAACTTCATCCCAAACTGGAACACCTATTGATCAACGAGCCATTGATAATGTAGCACAAGAAATTCAACAGGATTTAGACACTCAGGAAGTCCGCCGTGTGTATGATAGTCCAAGCAAAGGTGTGCTCTGGGGCTGGGAAGTCACGACCTATGTCTGGACCAAGGCCATTGCCACGGGGACCTTTCTTATGATGGCTGTGTGGACCTGGCTGAATAATGGTTTTGAACCAAAATTGGAAATGTATTGTCTGCTCACATCTTTGGTATTTATGGGTATTACTGGTGCATTGTTAGTTAAAGATTTGGACAGACCGGACCGATTTCTTTATGTATTGTTACGCCCCCAATGGAAATCATGGTTGGTCCGTGGTGCGTATATCATTACGGGGTTTGGTGGGGTGATTACAATAAAAATATTCGATTATTATTTTTCGTGGGGATTCTACTGGCTGATGATTCCCGGTGTTGTACTGGCAATACTGGGTGCGGTCTACACAGCATTCCTATTTGGCCAGGCAAGGGGTCGAGACTTATGGCAATCAACTGGACTTTCTGCGGTGCACATGCTGGTTCATTCGGTCATGGCTGGCTCGGCTACAATGCTAGTGATTGCGCCAGAAGCTTCTGCATGGATGGCGAATATTCTTCTTTGGGGAATTATTCTGAATATATGCATTATAGGAAAAGAAATGTTAATGCCCTACAATACTCCTGACACAAAGAAAGCGATTCAACTCATGACAAAAGGATATTATTCCAAAATGTTTTTGACGGGTATTATTATCGGTAATGTATTTCCTATTATTATGCTAATTGTTTTGAATGGAAGTATAATATTTGTTGCAAGTGGATTGGCAATATTTGGAATCTTTTTAACTGAATTTGTACGCATCCGCGTACCGCAAATGATACCGTTGAGTTAAGTATGAAACGCAGTTGGATAGAAACATTTTCAGAATCATTAGGGCTTATACCTAACATTTCAGATCGGCCTGATTGGTCCGAAGAATTTGCTATGGAAGGACCCCGGGAACTCTACAAATATCCGGACCCCAGTGATTGGGATGACTTTACAGAGTTGGACCCACAGGCTTGGCCGGAAAAAAAGGATCGTCATTATTCGATCGTGCCTACCACATGCTTTAATTGTGAATCAGCTTGTGGTCTGCTGGCATATATTGATAAAGAGTCTAATGAAGTACAAAAGTTTGAAGGTAATCCACACCATCCGGGCAGTCGCGGGCGAAACTGCGCCAAGGGTCCTGCCACCATTAATCAGATCAATGATACGGAACGAATTCTTTATCCCTTGAAGCGTGTCGGTGATAGAGGTGAAGGTAAATGGGAACGCATATCCTGGGATCAGGCATTGGATGAGATTTCGGAAAAGATTGCTGCATCTATTCGCAAACGTAAAGATGGAGTTGTGTACCATGTGGGCCGACCCGGCCATGAAGGTTATGCAGAACGTGTATTGAAAGCATGGGGGGTAGACGGCCACAATTCTCATACCAATATTTGTTCTGCCGGTGCCCGGACTGGTTATGCAATTTGGCATAAATATGACCGGCCCAGCCCCGATCACACCAATGCGGAAGTGATTTTGCTTGCGTCGTCTCATTTGGAAACGGGACATTATTTTAATCCCCATGCCCAACGGATCATGGAAGGCATGATGAAGGGTGCAAGGCTCATCGTCATGGATCCGCGGTTATCCAATACTGCTTCAATGGCGGATGAATGGATGCCCACTTATCCAGGAAGTGAAGCGGCTGTGTTTATGGCAATTGCCAAGATCATCCTCGATGAAAAACTGTATGACCGCCGTTATATGGAAAACTGGGTGAACTGGGATGAGTATCTCAAGAATCTTCATCCGGAAGATCCAGTTGATTTTGACCAATTCATTAAACGTTTGAGCGAAGAATGGATGGATTACACACCAGAATTTGCGGCGCAAGAAGCCCAAATTGATCCTGAGCAAATTATTCGAGTTGCACATTTAGTTGGTAATGCTGGAAGTAAACTTTCAACTCATGTCTGGCGTGGCGCCTCCATCGGAAATTTAGGCGGCTGGCAGGTGTCTCGCGCCCTGCATTTGCTGAACGTACTTACTGGCTCTGTGGGCACGGAAGGGGGGACTTCACCAAGTGCATGGAATAAATTCCATCCGGAATTTTTTGATTCACCACCGGGACCCAATGCCTGGAATGAACTGAACTGGCCGAGGGAGTACACATTGGCGCATTACGAGATGAGCCAGATTTTGCCTCATCTGTTGAAGGATAGTCGAGGTTCTCTGGATGTGTATTTTACTCGTGTTTTTAATCCAGTATGGACCTATCCTGATGGTTTCACTTGGATTGAGATGTTGTCTGATAAAGAAAAAATTGGGTGCCACGTAGCCCTCACGCCTACTTGGAATGAGACAGCATTTTTTGCTGATTATGTGCTGCCCATGGGCCATGCTTCAGAGCGCCATGACATTAATTCCTATGAGACCCAGGCCGGTATGTGGATTGCCTTTCGTCAACCTGTATTACGTGAAAAGGCCCGTCGGGATGGTAAAGAAGTAGAATTTACTTATGAAGTCAATCCAGGGGAAGTTTGGGAAGAAGATGAATTCTGGATCGAGCTTTCATGGCGGATCGATAAGAACGATGATCTGGGTATCCGCAAACATTTTATGAGTCCGTACCGAGATGGTGAAAAGATCAATATAGACGAATATTATCAATATATTTTTCAACATACCAATGGTCTACCGGCAGCAGCAGAAAAAGAAGGGCTATCTGCATTAGAATACATGAGGAAATATGGAGCTTTTCTGGTAGATGATAACATTTATCGAAATAATGAAAAAGAATTAACAGAATTGGAAGGCATCGTTCAGCCGAATGGGCAAATCAAAAAAGATGATAAGGTAATTGGCATACAAATTGACGGAAAGAATTATGGAGGTTTTCCAACCCCATCCAAACGGCAGGAATTGTATTCGCAAACTATGATTGATTTTGGCTATCCGGAGCACGCCACACCAGGATATAGAATTAAGAGCCACATTCATTTGAGTGAGATGGATCAGGAAAAAAATGAATGTGTGCTCCTACCAAATTTCAGGCTACCCACCCACATTCATTCCCGATCCGCAAATGCCAAATGGCTTGCTGAGATTGCCCATCGAAATCCAATTTGGATTCATACAAATGATGCGAAACACCTGAGGGTGGAAAATGGTGATTTACTTAAAATTACCACGGAGATTGGATGGTTCGTGGATAAAGTCTGGGTGACAGAGGCCATTAAGCCTGGGGTTGTGGCCTGCTCGCATCATATCGGCCGCTGGCGCCGCCAGCAGGATGAGGGGAATCGTTACATGACCAATACTGTAAGTATACAGAATGTGGGCGAGGGTAAGTGGAAAATGGAAACAATCAAAGGGGTTGAATCCTGGGAAACAGATGATCCTGATACCAACCGGGTCTGGTGGCGAGATGGCGGTGTGCATCAGAATATTACCCATGCAACTAATCCAGATCCTATCTCGGGGGCCCATTGCTGGTTGCAGAAAGTGAGCATTTCCAAACCAGAACCAGATGAGAAATACGGTGATGTCTTTGTAGATACCAATAAATCTTTCGAACATTTCAAAAAATGGAATGAATGGGCAAAAGAACGGGAAACGCACCACAATGGATTGCGTCGACCGCTTTGGATGGCTCGACCCTTAAATCCACAGTTAGAAAATTATTATTTATAAGGAATGTTCCTTCTATCAAATAAAGTAATTACTGAGATCCTTTATTGGATTACTCGTAAAAAGTGGCTCATTATTTCCTTCGTCTTAAGTATCACTTTATTTTATTTGCCATCCCCAGAAGGATTGTCCCCTGAAGGGCACCGTACACTGATTATTGTTTTAATAGTGTTAATCTTGATTATTAGCGAATCAATTCCGCTTCCTGCTGTGGCCATCCTGATCTTAATAATGGAGGTAATTCTTGGAGTGGATACTGCAGATGGAGTGGCATCATCCTTTATGAATGATGCCGTATTTTTTATCATGGGCTCACTGATGCTTGCGGTTTCAATCGTACATCAGGGTTTAGATAAAAGATTAGCTCTTGGCATAATCAACCTAACGGGAAATAAAACTTGGAGAATTGTACTCGGATTTGTAGCCATTTCAGCGTTTCTTTCCTCTTTTATAGGGGAACATACAGTTGCGGCAATGATGTTACCTGTAGCGCTTTCCCTAATACGCAATACCGGACAAGATCCAGGGAAGGCAACACGTTTATCAACTCTATTATTATTTTCTATCGCTTATGGCTGTGCTATGGGATCCATTGGCACGCCTTCAGGGGGAGGAAGAAATGTAATTATGATTGGTTACTTATCAGATTTTGGATTGGCAAATATATCTTACTTAAAATGGATGGTATTTGCTTACCCCATGCTCTTGTTAGAAATACCCCTTGCGGTATTAGTCCTTTGGTTCACTTTCACACCCAAGCAAAAGATTATGGACTCTGCTGTTCGAAAACTAAAAGTACACGTGGCCAAGTCCGGTAAATTAACAGGAAACCAGATTATGGCGATTTTTGTATTTTTATTGGTTTTTTTAGGTTGGGTTTTCTTGAGCCCTATAATCGGTCTTGGAATTGTTGCGTTGACTGGTGTGTTCTTTTATCTTGCTTTTGGGCTCATCGAATGGAAAGAGATCAACCGTAACACCAATTGGGGAGTGATTCTATTGTTTGGTGCGGCGATTTCACTGGGAATCCAAATGAAGGAAACAGGTGCTGCCCTATGGGTAGCAGAAAAGGCACTTATTACTTTAGATTTAATTTTCCAAGATGTGACTATAGTTCGTTGGTTTATTTCAGTTGTCCTTACAGGTATTCTAACAAATTTGCTAAGCAACGCTGCTACAGTTGCAGTTTTGGGCCCAATTGTATTGGACATGGGTGGCGATCCTTTAATTATCGGTATTTCGACCTCGATTGCTTCCGCTTTTT
>CAYYXU010000018.1:0-24073 GCA_964475645.1 uncultured bacterium
GTTGTTTTGTGCCTCAGCCACAGGCGCGGTGACGTTTTGCAACGTTAGTGACGTTTTTTAATTTGTACTATTGTACACGCAAAACTGTACACACTTTAACATTCTTACGTACTAATAGGATTTAGTACACATTATATATGGTAGTATTTTTAGGGGGAAATTTTAAGAGTGATAATAGACCAGAGCCCGTCGACACGCTTGGTATATCGACGAGCTCTTATTATCTTTCACGCCCACTAATGGGCCCTTAGCTCAGTGGTTAGAGCAGCGGACTCATAATCCGTTGGTCCGGGGTTCGAATCCCTGAGGGCCCACTCATTTCCCATTACAGTACAGGCAGTTTTCACAAAACAATTATAATTGTAATAGGCTTAGATTCAGCATTGTAAAAAATGTTAAAGAATAAAATTTTTATCTATAAGTATTTTCTATGCGACCCAATTTCCAGATGAAGGACAAAAACAAGAAAATTGTTTACGATTCCAAGGATTACGTATACCGATCAGAGGAAAAAGAACCAGATGAGGTTACAGATGAAATTGCGTTTGAAATCACCACTAGGAAATTTAAAGAAATGGGTTTCGAAGGTATTGTCACCTGGGTGCAGAACATCGCCAAAGAGGATCAGAAAGTTTTTGACCAAATGATAGCAGCACTGAAATATGAGAAAAAGAATGCCTACGAAAACATACAAAATGCAGATAACGATACAATATTCGACCAGGTTAAACGGATAATCGAACTGGATATCTGGGCCGAGGCCATCATGGTAGCGCTCCGCAGCGCAAACAGGGATCGGTTGGGAGATTGGTGGATGTTCAACAACATGGACTTTTATTACCAGAGTAAAGAAGATTATTTTAGTCCCAATGGTCTAGACGAAATGTATATTATTTCTCAGGTTCAGTCATGGAAAGAAAAGGCCAAAGATCATGCCAATGCGATTAGAAAAAACTGGAATTCAGTAATGGATCGAAATTTATTGATTCGATATTTAGAGGATCCAGAGTATGATCCCAGTGTTGATGAAAAGTTGCGCATGCAGACAGCTTCATTTGCAAACAGTCTTAATGAATGGTTAACAGTGGCGCTGGAGAAAAAAAACTTCTTCAATTCGATAAAACACTACGTGATCAAAAGTGTTCTTACGGAAAAACTTTTTGCAGAGGAAATTTTATTGTTTTATGAAAAAAAGATTCACCCAACATTACAAGTATTTCTATGGACAGCGCTGGAGGGTGAATTTGATCGTGAAGACGGAATGTTCTATGATATTGATGCCTTATCAAGGGGAAAGTTCATTTTAGATAAAGATGAAGAAACTGGTGACCTAACAATGACCATTGATTATAGCAGGAAGTTTTAAGAAAAAATAATTCCCAACCTTAATCTTTTTTCAAAGATGATATCTCAATAAATAATTATATATGGAAATACAAAGGGATATAACGGGCCAATTAAACTGGGACTACCCTGCCCCGTATACCGTGGCAATTAATGTGCTTCCAGAAGAGATAGACCAGCTAGGTCATGCAAATAATCGCGTCTACCTAAATTGGATCATGAAAGCTGCCTATGCCCATTCGGAAAGCTTGGGTCTGTCTGTTGATGATTACCTAAATATTGGTGTGGCCATGGTAGCCAAACGCCATGAACTTAACTATATTGCGGCTACATTCGTTAATGATGAACTGATTATTGGCACATGGATTGCTACAAACGATAACAGGTTCAATAGTCAGCGCAAATACCAGATTATTCGGCTGGCTGATGATAAAACCATTTTACGGGCCGAAACAGACTGGGTATCAATGAATACCAAAAATGGCAAACCACAGCGTATGCCAGAGGAATTTATCCAATGCTACAAACCGACAATATTTCCCTAACTATTCAGTTTCGATAGTAGATGTACGGCTGCTGTTACCAGCCGCATCAAATGCGCGAATCTTTACTATACCAGAAACTTCTATAGGTGCTGTAAATAGTGACGATTCTAAAGTGGGCTCAGATCCATCAATAGTATAACGAAGATCAAGTCCAGGAAATTCAACATTTGCCTTTAGTAATCCATTTTCTACCACTGCACCCGGTAATGGTATACGGTAATTATAGCCACCAAAAATAGAATTGAGCCGGGGTAGCTCTTTCCGTGCCAATATATTTGTGAAAACATTCCATTCCTTTAATATGGCTTTTTCCCTTTCTTCCCGATTTTCTATGGTTTCCCAATCTCGATCTGACCAGGCTGTTTCAGAAAAACCTATAATCTTAGGTAAATAATAATATTCTAGCATTTTCTCGCCTTTTATGGTCTCGCTCCAAAGTTGGCCCTGGACACCAATTATATTTTCTTTATTTTCCGGTTGTAGGTGTTCTCTAAATTTAAATGTTTTTTCGATATCGATCGGTGTCCCGCTAGTAGTGGTAGTTGTGGTCTTAAACAGGTCCAGCGGTGCGGTTTCATAGGCATCCCTAGTTTTATTGAACCCACCCCAATACAATCCTGGTTCTTGAGGGTCTTTGTTGTAAGCAAAATCAAAATAAAAATTTGTAACATTGCACATAACCACTTCGTAACCAATATTCGCTAAACGATAGGCCAGATCTTCCTGCCCCCAAGCATTGATCCAAAAGTAAGGAACCACGTTTTTATCAACAAATTCTGGATTGGTAGCAGGTATCCCTTTTGCATCTCTCAGCATTGCTACTTCTTCCCAGCCTCCGATTTTTACATCATACTTTTCAAGAATATCTGTTGCACGGCGGAAAAAGTGAGCCTGAAGATTCATTGGATTTTTTACTTCAGGCATCGTTTCCAAAAGTTCATTGATCAATGGCGAATCTGACCATGAACCATTTGGTACTTCATCCCCACCGGTATGGAAAAAAGTGAATGGGACATCTGCTTCTTTATACATATCGCTGATATTTTTTATCACCGTTTCATAAAAACGATATGTCGATTCTCTAGCTACGTTTACTACATTATCATCATATCCCTGCGCAGAGGAATATTTCGATTTTTCATCAGGGTCAATTAATCGGTATTCGTTTGCTAATTGTTCTTGGCCTTTTTCCATAAAATTATTAAATCGTGCTTCCATAGCCTTTATTGCTGCTCTCGCATGTCCCGGAAAGTTTATTGTAGGGATTACCTTGATATGTCTCTTTTGTGCATATTTAATTATTTCAATAAAATCATCCTTACTATAATAACCGCTTCCATGAGTATCCTCTTCATAGGGATTTGGTCCACTTCCATATGATGGATGAAGTGCTGCAGCGTCTTTGGATGTATGTTGGCGTTGTGCGCCCACCGCAGTGAGCTCTGGCAGATCTTCTATTTCAATGCGCCAACCTTCATCTTCGGAAAGATATAACTGTAAATGATTAAGCTTATAAAAAGCCATCAAATCCAATAGCTTTAGTACAGTGCTTTTTGGAAAGAAATTTCTACATACATCTAGATGTTGACCACGATATGGGAACCTTGGAGCATCTTCAACTCGAATATTGGGGACTGTGATGGTATTTTGAGAGGTTTGAAAAATTTCTAATGGCATTAATGACATTAAGCTCTGGATGCCATAAAATACTCCTGTTGGGTCAGATCCAGTAATAACTACTCCTTTATTGGAAGAAATTTCAAGCATATATGCTTCAGAGGAAATTCCATTAATATTAAGGGGTTTCGAATTCAACACAATCGCTTTTCCATTTTTATAATCTTTTTCCAGAATTGAAAATTTTGTACCCGTAAAATTTTCCAGCATTTCTCGAATATATATAGCCTCTGATTTAAGATCAGAACTATAATATATTTTTAAGGCATTACTGATATTTAGATTTCCATCTTTTGGATTCACATTAACCGGCGTTGGAATAATCTTATGTAATGTATTATCTGCTAATAATGATAAGCCTTGATTATCTTGATACCGATTAGCCGGGGTAGGAATTGGCACAACATCATTAGATCCTCTGTTGATCTGCTCAGGTTTTTCAAATGGAAAAATCGTATAATCAGTAATTTTTTTGATGGATGTTTCATTTCCATTTTCATCATAACGTACTATATATGGATAGTGTGGCGCATCCGTTTCATTGATCAAATAATGTGAAAGATCATAATGCACCACTAATTTCTCTTCTGGGGAAAGAGAAAAACCCTGTTCGGGAATAATTTTAAACCAATCACCACTAATATGTTTTACAATAGCCTTTGCATTTGGTGCATTGGTTATTTCCCTTGGACTTTGAGAATAATATATAGCCCAACCAGAATCGCTAAGAGTTTGATTAGATTTATTATGGATGGTAAATGAGGCCCTGCAACTCGAGTCTCCTTTCAGCATATTCGTGATCATGCCCCAGCTTAGTTTAATATTCATGTCTTCTACTTTATTTTGACTTTCTTGTTTAGTACAACTACTAATAAGAAATGCTATCCCACTAAATATTACAATGTTTCTGATATGTTTTTTCATAATGATTGTTTTTTTCATAATTTTCTATCAATAATGTCAGCTAAAATACTTGAAATAATATTTTTTACCATAAGGAAAAATCTATATTTATTATAAACATGTAGTTTTATTTTTGGTCTAACTATAGAGGCATAACCAATGAAAAAGATCCCTTTATTCCTAATCACAATTTTTATCTTAATGTCTGGCTGTACAATGATTTCCCACAGTATCGTCACACCGGAAATTCAATTAGGTGATTTGGATATATCCGATGAAGTTTGGGGTCAGGCAAAATCTGTGAAAATTCTAGGATTTGATTTTAATAGAATGTTCAAAAGAAATATAGAATCTGCAAATATCGGCATAGCTTCAAGCCCTATTCAAATTATAACATCAAAATTTGACCCCGAAACTTCTGCTCAATCATTAGGGTTAACAATCGTTGACACTGAGAACCTGGCTTTACAGGATCTATTAAATAAAAATAAAGAATATGATGTTTTAATTGCTCCAAAATTCTCGAAAACGATAGAAGGTTTTTGGCCAATTTATTGGACAGAGACAGTTATGGTTAAAGCTCATATTGGAAAAATTAAATGAAAAGTGTAAGTAAATATCGATTAATATTGACCTAGCGTTTTGAACGTTAATACAGCATTACTGACATTTAGCTTAATAGCGATTTTTGGCTTTTTATCTGAAGCATTATTCCGCCGGACAAATATACCTGATGTATTATTTCTTATTATACTTGGATTTATTATTGGTCCCAATGGGTTTGGATACACATCACCTGAGGATCTCGCTTCCGTTGCTCCAGTATGTACGACCTTTACTCTATTGATCCTGATTTTTGATGGCGCATTTAATATTAATCTGTCCTCGCTGATCAGGGAATTTTCTTCCAGTCTCATCCTAACAATATACAATTTTGTTATTTCCACAATCGTAGTGGGTGGAATATTTTACTATATCCATCAATATCATCTTGATGGAACAACAATGATGGCATCAATGGTTATTGGGTTTTCTCTTGCTGGTGTATCCTCTTCTTTTGTGATTCCTATATTGAGTCAGATACGTGTAGGAGGAAAGTTGTTTTCAAGATTAGCCCTTGAATCTGCGCTTACAGATGTATTCTGTATTGTGGCGACCTTATCAGTTATAGAAGTATATACTACTGGAATTTTTGGTGTTCAAAAAACACTCACTTACCTTATTGAATTATTTGCCATTGCTGGATTTATCGGTGTTTTGGGCGGCATAATTTGGATTGTTATCAGAGTGTTCGAAGAACAGAATTATATTATTACGCTTGCATATCTAATACTGGTTTATTTGGCAACGGAATACTTTGGCGGTAATGGCCCTATTGCTGCTTTATTCCTGGGATTGATTTTGAATAACTCAAAGCAACTTTCCTCTATAAAAGAAGGGATTCTTTCCAGGTCGGTTGCGGAAAAACAAAAAGCCATTCAGGGTGATCTTGGAGTCGAAGTTACCTCAGCAACTGAGAAACGGTATTACAATTTGATTTCCTTTTTTCTAAAAGCGCTGTTTTTCATTTATGTGGGTATCCTACTTGATATTACGGATCAAACAGCGCTGGTTATCGGAAGCATTTTATCGGTGCTGATCATGATTACTCGCATGGGGTCTATGCCATTAACTAAAGGGATGCCAAAAGACCAGCGACAACTGGTTAATGCAGTTTTTGCCCGGGGACTGGCTGCTGCTGTACTGATTCAGGCCGTGATTCAAGCCGGTATGCCTGGCGCTGAATACATGGCCCGCGTTGTCTATGTTGTAATTATTGGTACAATTGTTCTCAGTTCGTTACGGGTATTTATTTTGCGGATGAATCTCGCAAAAACAAAAGCCTAATCATTTATAATTTTCTTTTCTAGCCCAGACCTTTTTTAGATAATTCTTTGCTTCCTTACTATTGAGGTCTGTATACAGTTTATCATACAATTCATCCCTATCCATCTTGTTTGCCTTTTTAGATGCTTCCTTTATATTTGTTTTGTCGACAAGGGCCTTGGATACATTCCCAACACCTGTATTGTAAGCTGGAATGGCACAAAGGTACGCTCGTTCGTCATCGCGAATACCAGAAAAATAATGATGCCTAATCATGGATAAATAAGCACACCCAAGCTCTACGTTGTTCTTGGGTTTGTATAGGTATCTGCCGCTGACATATTTATCCTTTTTATAGATCCACTGGTAGGCATCCCGGGCACCCGTTTTCGGAACCAATTGCATTAATCCATAGGCGGGAACATGCGACTTTGCTTTGGGGTTAAAAGCCGATTCTGTTTCGGCAATTGCCAAAGCGATTTCCGGGGGGATATTGAACCTTCTTGCCTCTATAATTATAAGGTCTTTATACCTATCTCTGCGCTTGGCGATATGATCATCGCTCAATGGTAATTTCAGGGAAATAATCGTTCGTTTTTTACCATCCTTTGAAAAATGCATCCGCACCTTTTTAGATTGCTTACTAACAACAGATTTGGCAAAATCTAGTGTATTACTCATACCTTCCGCAGCTTTACCTTTGGCATCAACTAATTGATCTTTCAGAATAGGCTGGCCATCATCACCCTTTTCCTTCATAATATTCGATAACAGTTTTGTAAATCTAGAGTTAAGGGTTTTGCTATCTTTTTTTCCCGTTTCCTGGAAGGCAAAAATGTTTGTCATATTAACCAATGATGTTGCGATTGACAGGATAGTGTTATTCCGCGTGTTTTTTCCCCGGGATATCAGAATACTACGATCCATTTCCAAATCAAGATTATAAGAGCCGTCCTGGCCTTCATCTTCATCTATGATAACTTCTATGGTAACCTCACCTTTCTCAAAATCTACTATTGTCCGTGAATTGAGATCCTTACTGTAGGTTACATAGGTTTTTGATGTTGATTCCTTAAAGGAATCCCATTTTTTTTCTACCTCTTTTTTGAATTTTTCCCGTTTTTTCTTTTCCTTCTTTTCTAACTGATCATACTTCTTGGTAACCTTTTCATCATCTAAACCAAATGTATTCGGTCCTTTAAATAAGATAGCTATTTCTTTTTCCGGTCCGAAAAAAGCTACCGAAATAAAGATAATTGGCACAAGGGCACAAAGAGCATAAAAAACTAGTGTTGATTTATTTTTCATTATTTATATAACTATATATTCTGAAAAAGCTTACCATTTTCATTATTTATAACCAATATAATATACAGCTGAGCTTAGATGCTGGGTGTAAAAAACCTAAACTAGAATTTGCAACCGTATTAAATACTATTATACCCTCTAAGTTCCAATATTTCTGAAAATGGTGCTTGTATTGTGACAAAGCTCACAAAACAAGACTATTTGAAATAATTACTGGAACTGATTCCGCATTTATTATGTAAAACCTACCGATTGCAACCAAATGTGATCATAAACGAAAAAGGAGTTAAAAATGAACAAATACAAAACAAATCGTGGTAGAGTAGCTTTCGTAACATTGTCTTTCGGTATCATTGCAGTGTTGATGATAGTGAGTGCTAATAACCGCGCAGTGGAATTAACATATGAAAGTCCTTATGAAGAAAGTAAGGAAGTTGTTCTAGATGATCGTGCTGAAGCATATATCGCTGAAGCTATTGAAGCTATAGATGTGATAATTGAAGAAACTGAAAATGCTGAGGAAGATCTCGAAATGGTAGCTTCAGAACCGGAAACTTTTAATAAAGCTTTTGCTGAAGCTCGGGCACTGCTTGGCCCTGGCCACGCATTCTCCTGGAAGGGACAAGAATACACTACGTCCTATGCAGAGGAACTAGCGGCAAATAGTTCTCCGGTAGAAGAAAAAGAAGATAGCTTAGATTCCGATGAAGATAGTAATGATACGAAATTCACTGCTGATGATGAGGAAGAAGTTTACTCAGCCGTATTAGGATCGAACGACTAAACCAGCTATTTGGAGTATGGCACACACAAAATCCAATGAAACGGGTCTGGCCTTTAGTCAGACCCGTTTTTTGGTTAACTAAGAGTTTAATCACAACATATATAATTTTATGAAATACATATTCTCATTATTTCTAGTTATAATTTTTCTTACGGAACATTTCTCTCCCCTTACGAAGACCACTGATGTACTAATAAAAGTGATCGATAACGAAGATGCAATTTGTTACAGTGCCTGTGACATTGATCCGCTAATTACAGAACCCGTGCAACAAACTAATCTATGGGAACATTTAAAAGAAAATTTATCATGGAATACCTATTCCAAGGATAAAACTGTGCAACAGGAAATTGAACGTATCAAAAATCATGGATCCTGGTATTTTAATTATTTGTCGCACCAAGCCAGCCCCTTTATTCATTATGTTACCATAGAGCTGGAAAAACGAGGCCTACCCCTGGAACTGGCATTGCTACCCTTTATAGAAAGTAATTATGACCCTTATGCATTTTCCCATGGCAGTGCTGCCGGTTTCTGGCAGATGATACCAAGTACTGCACGGCAATATGGTGTGGCAATAAATAGCTGGTATGATGGCCGCCGGGATATTGTTTTTTCAACACAGGCAGCCCTTGATTACCTAACGTATCTACATAAAAGATTTGATGGCGACTGGTTACTTGCTATCGCCGCCTATAACGCTGGTGAAGGCACCGTTTCTTATGTCCAAAGACGAAATGCTGCCTGGGGAAAAGATACGGATTTTTGGTCTTTAAGCTTACCCCAGGAAACAAAACAATATGTACCTAGACTGCTGGCTCTGATTCACGTAATTGAGAATAGCAGTTCCCTGGGCATAAAACTGCCCGAATTGCCGAAAAAGGAAAGGTTCTCCATCGTGAATTGGCCCACACAAATTGATTTAACAGCGTTGGCAGATATAATGGACCTACAACTAGAAGATATTTACAAGCTTAATCCGGGTTTTAATTTCTGGCAATCAGCTCCTGATGGCCCCCATCAGTTCCTGATTCCGGTAGAAAATAAATTGTTGATGAATGCTTTAATTGCGGACTTGCCAACAGAAGGATCAATCCAATGGATACATTATAAGATCAATAATGGTGATTGTTTGAGCAAAATCGCAAAAAATCACTCCACATCAGTGAATCTTATCAAAAAAGTCAACAAATTATCATCGAATACAATTATTGCGGGAGACCAACTACTGGTTCCAAAAATTACAACTGGTACCGCATTACCAGAAAATGGGCACGACCCACATTATACAGAATACAAGATAAAACGCGGGGATTCGTTGTGGGATTTAAGTAAGGAGTTTGAGGTGACCATTGATGAACTTGTAGTCTGGAATAAGTTGAACAAAAAAGATTATTTGAAAATTGACCAAACAATAAAATTATTTCAATGCAAAAACAAGCCCGACGTATCCCGACCAGAAACAATACAAAAAGTTGCTTACCACGTCAGAAATGGTGATTCTCTAGGCCGCATTGCCAATCGTTTTAATGTATCTGTTACAGAACTGGTCAACTGGAACAAAAAAGTGAAAAAACAATCCAGCTTGATTCATCCTGGGCAATATTTGATTATTTATGTTGATATAACACAACAGTATTTTGATGCCTAAGAAAAGTAATCTTTAATACTTTTTACCTAGATATTCGTTTCATTGTTTAATTTGTGTTAAAATAGAAAATGCACAAATACCGGTTTTGGTGTTTTCTATTTAATAATCACTCTACCCTGATTTGGCTGTTGTTATTTTTCATCGCCGCTTATCCAATTCAGGCACAGTCCGGCAATATTAACGGCAAAGTCGAAACGGCAATTAACGGCAAGCTTCTGGGCGGTGCAGACATTCTACTAATCGGTACCGATATCGGAGGATCAACAGACAGTAGCGGTATCTATATGATCGCAAACATACTTCCAGGGACATACAGCCTTAGGGCATTCTACATTGGCTATACACAGACAACTGTTACAGATATAAAGGTATATCCTGGTCAAACCACAAATATCAATTTTATGCTTGATGAAGTAGTTTTAAAAGGTGAAGAAGTAACCATTATAGCAGAGCAAGAATTGATTAAGCCTGGTAAATCGGCAAATACAATTAACCTTGATGCTGCAAACCTGAAAAATATTCCTATCGCTACGATTGAGGATGCAGTCCGCCTGCAAGCAGGCGTTGAGCCAAATATGACAATTCGAGGGGGGAATATTAATTCTACATCATTTATTGTAGATGGTATAAACCTAAGAGAAGGTCGAACCAATGGTCCAATTACCGGGCTCAGTTACACAGCGGTGGAGCAGATACAAGTACAGACCAGTGGTTTTGATGCTGCTTACGGAAATGTCCGTTCCGGTCTAGTACAGATTATTACGAAAGATCCTCCCAAAGATCATTTTATCGCGGATTTATTTATAAGAAATCGTTCTGCGCAAAGATTGAATTTTCCTGGAGATTGGAAAACAATTAACGATGCAGGGAATAATATAGATTTGACTCTGGGCGGACCCCTAAGTCAATACGTTGGTAATCTTCGGTTTCTAACATCCTATCGAAAAAATATTATACCATATTTGGAACAATTTGGTGAACATCTGCGCCAAGATGAAACATTTCAAGTCAAGCTCATTTCAAATATTAAACCAGATATTAAACTTACTCTTAGCGGCTTATTTACTAGTCAAAAGGGTACCACAGATTCGATCAGTACGGTTATGGATGCGGGAATACCGGCCTACCCTTGGGGTTTTGAAAATGATTTTTTTAGGACAGAGGGGCTATTTAAAAATGCCAGTATTGGTATCTCAGATATTGATCACAGTATGTTCGCCGGTAAATTATCGCGCACACTAAATGCTAGTACATTTTATGAAATGAAAATGCATTACTTGCGTTCAGATTACTTTTTACGTCCTGATCTCGAAAATATCACCAAGAACAGAGATACTTCAAGTGTGTCCATTATTTCGGGGAATTTTGATATTACCAAACAAATGAATTCAAACACCCAACTAAAAGCTGGTTTTGAATATATATTCAGTAATTATGACATATCTTCAGAATTTAATGATGCGGTAGATACCAGGGTAATGGCTATTGGGTCAATTTCTAATCTCTTTTTTGGCGAAAATATAGACTATGAATCACCTTACCGACTTCATGAATCATGGACGGCTACACCCCAACAGGGGGCCGCATATATTCAAGGAAAGTTGACGTTTAATCAAATGGTTATAAAACTGGGCGCGCGAATGGACTATTTTTCTGCTGGAGGTGAAAACAACATTTTCAGTGATTTTGATCAATTCTTTGCCCAGCAAAATAACGACGCCCGAAAGGATTCAGCAACAACAGTCAGCGCAGAAAAACAGGTGGCGTTGAGCCCGCGAGTTGGCATATCATTCCCGATAACAGACAAAACAAAATTCTATTTCAATTATGGACAGTTCCGCCAGATGCCCCAGGCTCAGTACCTATATAGGATGCAGGAAAAGTCCTTTACGGTCGGTCGCAGCGCCATTACCGGCCTGGGTAATCCCAATATGCCCATGCCCAGGACCAGTGCTTATGAAATAGGCTATGAAAGAGTCTTGACCAATGAATATTTGCTACAGTTTTCTGGTTATTCTCGCAGTGTGGATAATCAGGTTAGTTTTCAGGCTTTTATAAGTGATGCAATGATCTATACAATCGCCATGCCTAACAATTATAATGATGTCCGTGGCCTAGAATTAACTTTGAGCAAGGTAAGAGGAAATTGGGTCCGGGGTTTCTTGAATTATACCTATATGGATTTTAGTTCTGGGAATTTTGGTATAACTGGAGTCATTCAGAACCCATTGGATGAAAATGAATACTATAGCATAACTCAGGATCACTACCAGACAAAACCTATAGCACAACCATATGCTCGACTAAATCTGGAATTTTTTCTACCTGAACAAAATAGATTACGTTTGTTATCCGATTGGCATATTGATCTATTAAGTCAATGGCGGGCTGGTAAAGTATTTACCTGGAGTGGGCCGATCCTTGATCAAGTAGATGACAAAAATGGTGTGCAGTATATACCTCACCCAACAATAAAAAATAATCTTCGGACAAAGGATTTCTACAGTTTGGACCTACGCTTCAGTAAAAGTTTCGAGACCCGGTTTGGAGAGGTACAATTATTTATTGATGTGACAAACCCATTAAATCTGAAATTTATGTACTTCGAACATCCTTTCATTACAACCGGGGAAAACCCCTTAAGTGATTACAATGATTACATGGCTTCCCTGCATTTACCGCTCAGCGCATTTGGTGATGTCGAGTCTTATGATTATCCTTATATGTTTATTCCGGGTAAAGATCAGCCGGGAGATTATCCCCAATCAGACGTAGAATTTGTACCGATAAACATAGTGCGAGGGGATTACCTCTTACCTCCTGCTGTGGTAATGGATTCAAGAGATCCAAACGAACTTTATTACGTATATAATAGTGCAACGTATAAGCAATTCATCAATAATGAATGGCAGAATGCAGACCCGGGTTTCGTAAAAGATGTCTTGGATAAAAAGAAGTACATTAATATGCCAGATAATATTCAGACTGCATTCTTAAACCCCCGGGGATTAAAACTGGGGATTAGGATATCATTCTAATAGGTCTAAAGAAAAATTAAACTTCGGTTTCCAGGACAGCGTAATGCTGCCAAAATTCGATAGAATATGCCCATTCATCTGCAGAATAATTGGCTTTGGTACCACCTGGCATTTCCAACTGATTGCGCATCATGGTAACTGGTCCCATAGGCATTTCATTTATTCCCTCCGGCAATGCATGAAAACTGATCAATTCCCACTCAGCAGTGGTACTTTGCTCATCATTTTCCTTTAACACATCATGACGATACAAGATCAGTTCAACTTTTCCAGCATTGAGTAATGTCCCCGCTTTTGCGCGCACCTGGATATAGAAATTTTCATTTGGTCTCCGTTGAACATATTTTGCGGACAATTCAGTTGTTACATCAATCTTTACAAAGGGGCAGGTGAATTGTTTGGTAATATCTGCTGCTGCTGCCACGAGTCTCACGCCATCCCGGTACCCTTCTTTAAAATGCCCGGCGGACATCTGTAATTCAGCATGCAACGCAATATCTTCAAAAGAAAGTTGGTTTGAAAATGATTTTCCTGATTCTTTTGTTTGACGCCGAACAAATTCATTTACTGCAACACGTTCATTCATCATTATTTCCTCAAATTCTTTGGTTAAATATATTTTGGCATTTTGAAGAATAATAGTTTTGATCGAATTTCTGATGGGAAAGTATTAATGGTTAAACTTGTTTTATTGCGTCATGGCGAAAGCCTTTGGAATTTGGAAAATCGTTTTACCGGATGGACTGATGTTGATCTGACTCCAAAAGGAGAGCAAGAGGCACAAAATTCTGGAAAAATTCTGGCAGAAGAAGGATTCGATTTCGATCTGATCTATACATCCCTGCTCACCCGTGCAATTCACACAATGGAAATTTGCCTATCGGAAATGCAAATAGATAATGTACCGATCAAATATAATTGGCGATTAAATGAACGGCATTACGGTGCGCTCCAAGGGTTGAATAAAGCAGAGACCGCTGCCAAGTTTGGTGATGAGCAGGTACTGATCTGGCGTCGCAGTTACGATACGCAGCCTCCAGCACTTGAAATATCAGATAAACGATGGTCCGGAAATGACCCTACTTATGCCAATATTGACCAAAAGGATATTCCTCTGACCGAATGTTTAAAGGATACAGTAAGTCGTTTTCTTCCTTATTGGAAAGAAACTATTGCACCATCTATCCGTAACGGGAATAAGGTATTGATCGTTGCCCACGGGAATTCACTGCGGGCCCTGGTTAAATACTTGGATAATATTTCAGATAAAGAAATTGTTGGTCTAAATATACCTACGGGTGTCCCTCTGGTTTATGAACTAAATAATGAACTACAGCCGGTCAAGCATTATTATCTGGGGGATGAGGAAGCGATCCAATCAGCGATAAATTCAGTAGCTAACCAAGCAAAGAAAAAATAATCCGGGTTTACTCCTGGACAACAGCTACACCGGTGGGCATATGCATGTTGTCCATATCCATACCACTATTCATTAGCATAATCATCCCGGTCATGGCCATGGATTCTGTATCCACAATATATAATACATCACCCATGGAAGAACTTACTACCAGTTTGCTGTTATCGGCTGTAAGGGCAAGCCCGTGGGGCATTACAAGATCTTCGGCAGTGAATGTTTTTGCAACACCATTGGTGAGATCTGTTTGTACAACATTATTTGACATACGATTGGTTGTATAAAGATATTCATCATCATTGGAAACAACTATATGCCAAGGCATCATACCAGTATTGAAATATTTCAAGCTGTCCCCATTAGATGTATCAAATATGCGTACCTGCCCTGTCCCCGAACAAGATACGAACAGTTCCGAACCAGCCTGGCTTAATACGAGTTCCAAAGCGTTGTAGGTATTATCATTGATCTCGTAACTATAAGGGACATCCGACCCTAGGCGAAAATTCTGCGGCTGATAATTACTTTCACCAAAACGGGTAGTCTCAATGGCAAAAAAATGAGAAGCTTCATTACTGGCCACCCATAGTGTAGATCCATCGCTGCTAAGAGCGATCCCGTGAGGTGATGACGCGCCAACATCTACTGTTCCCAGGATGGTCATAGTAGCCGCATTGATCTTATGGACCAATTGGGATTCAGAGCCTTCCATGCCCATGCTTGGCATGGGCATAAAGCGGGATACATAAAGGATCTGGTTTTCCCGGTCGATATCCATTAGCGCCGGTTGGCTGCCGATAAATATTGAATCCACTAATTCATCCGTATCCAAATCAAATTTGCATACATAACCAGAAGAAATAAGTGTTACATACCAGTTGCGATGAATTTCATCAATCACAACATAATGTGGTCGATCACCAGTGTTAATAAAGTTTACATCGACTTCTGCTATTAATTTAGCACGATCAACATCGATAACTGCTATCTTGTCAGAACCTTGTAAGGTAACATAAGCCTTAGTGAATTCCTGATCAATATCATTATCATCACTACAGGAGAAAAATATCCCCGTTGCTATTGCGACCAGTAGTATAATCCTATGTTTCATTTTTTACCGCTTATCTCTACAATTATAATCATATTCAATAATAGTAAAAAGAACATTAATTTGGCCACCGATTTTCTAGATCAATGATTCGTATTAACTGTTATGATATGTACTTCTTAAGAAGGATTATCTTTGTCTAACTCACTCATAGAACCACACGGTGGCCAATTATGTGATCGGATGGTCACAGAAGAACGCATCAGTGAACTAAAGCAAGATTTTATTCATTTACAGTCCTGGACTTTGAACGACCGCCAGATCTGCGACCTAGAAATGATCATGAACGGTGGTTTTTCGCCATTGATCGGTTTCCTAGACCAGGAAGATTATGATGCCGTTTGCACAGGCATGCGCCTACAAAATAATGCCCTCTGGCCAATACCTATTACCCTAGATGTCACGGAAGATGTTGCTGAAAAATTGATGGTTGGAAATAAAATGGTACTGCGCGATAAAGAGGGGTTTGCATTGGCATCGTTAACTATTGGTGATGTCTGGAAACCGGACCGGAAAAAAGAAGCGGAACAAGTGTATGGCACAATGGATGAGTCCCATCCTGGTGTGAACTATCTACTGCATGAAAGTAACCCCGTTTACATAGGCGGTTCAGTTGAAGGCGTACATGCCCCCAAGCATTATGATTACCAAGACCTGCGGCACACACCGACCCAACTACGAGAAGAATTTGACCGATTGGGATGGACAAATATTGTTGCTTTTCAAACCCGTAATCCCATGCATCGCGCACATGTAGAACTGACACGCAAAGCTTCTGCAGAAACAAACGCCAATGTGTTAATCCATCCGGTGGTGGGCCTCACCAAACCCGGTGATGTGAACCATTATACCCGGGTACGCTGTTACCAGAAGATTATGGAAAAATATGCAGATAACACTGTCGCATTGAGCCTGCTGCCCTTGGCCATGCGCATGGCGGGACCAAGAGAAGCGCTATGGCACGCTATTATCCGTAAGAATTATGGCTGTAACCATTTTATTATTGGGCGCGATCATGCTAGCCCAGGAATGGATAGCAAAGGAAATCCTTTCTACGGTTCCTACGATGCACAGAATCTGCTGCGCCAGCATGAGGAAGAACTTGGTATAAAGATGGTGCCCTTTAAGCTGATGGTTTATGTAAAGGATACGGGATCCTACACGGCAACGAATGAAGTACCTGAAGGTGCTGAAACATTGACTGTGTCCGGCACAGAATTGCGTGAGCTTTTGGATAAAGGTGGTGATGTGCCTGAATGGTTTTCCTATCCCGATGTAGTGGAAGAACTGCGCAAGCAACGACCAGCCATGTCCAAACGGGGCTTCACTATTTTCTTCACCGGATTATCCGGGTCAGGTAAATCGACCCTAGCAAATGGACTATTGGTCAAATTGCTGGAGGAGGGACGGCGACCGGCGACAATGCTTGATGGAGATATTGTACGCACGCACCTCTCCAGTGAACTTGGCTTTTCCCAAGAACACCGCTCTTTAAATATCCGGCGGATCGGCTTTGTTGCCAGCGAGATCACCAAAAACGGCGGCATCGCAATTTGTGCGCCAATCGCCCCTTACCGCGCGGATCGGCGTTTTAACCGAGAAATGATTACACCGCTAGGGGGCTATATAGAAATATTTGTGAATACACCGCTGGATGTCTGCGAACGCAGGGACGTAAAAGGACTATATACCAAGGCGCGCCAGGGACTTATTAAACAATTTACCGGTATTGATGATCCCTATGAAGAACCTGAAAATGCAGAAATTGTGATTGATTCCAGTACTGAAGACCCAGAAGTTTTAGTGGACCAGATCTTGAAAAAGATTCACACCATGGGCTATTAATCAGTCTTTAGACAGCTTTTCCAGCAGATTAGCAGAAAAAATCCCCGTATTGTGATTATCGCCCCAGATTGGTTTCAAACCGTAATAGCCTACCGTCATGATTTGCCTAACTTGATAACTGGCGTTTGTTTTTTCCTGGGGCGCAGATCGGTATACATTTCCAAAGGCGTCCGTTTCACCTGCACAGCCGGCACAGGGGCATTCGTCCCGTAATCGCTTTAGAGAAACAATGGCTTCGCTACCATCGGAAAAATTCACTAGCAGCAGATCATTAACTATTTCAAAGTCCTGGATATTTTTAATGTTTTCAGGTGTGTTCATACAAATTGATCAGCCATTTTTTAGCATGTAAATTTCCGTGTATATTTTGAAATAATGCAAACAAATCCGGGCGCTTAGCTCAGTTGGTCAGAGCGCTGCCTTCACACGGCAGAGGTCGGCAGTTCAAGTCTGCCAGCGCCCACCCGTAAGAAGACATTGAGGCCCATCCATTAGCGGGGTTTTTTGTTTCCCCATATTTGTCCTTACATTCTGCCGCCAAGATAATAATTAACCAAGGAAGCTAAAATGAGGAATTGAGTAAAATGATTTCAAATAATTCATTATTTAAGGAAATCCCGATCATTGATATTTCTCCACTACTAGGTCCTTTTGACGGGCCAAAATCGGTACGAAGTACAGCGAAAAAAATAAGAAATGCCTGCAAAAATGTTGGATTTTTTTATATAAAGAACCATCAAATCCCACAGAATCACCTAGATGACGTGGTTCTTGTAATGCAAGAATTTTTCAATTTGCCAGAAGAAGAAAAACTGAAAATCCACATCAGTAAATCAGATGCATTCCGAGGATATACACCACTTGGTAAGGAACTTACGAATGCGAAGTATGACTGGCATGAATGTGTAGATTTTGGTCTTGATATTGAACCAAACCAGGCTGAAGTAATAGCTGGGAACCAATTGATGGGACCCAACCAATGGCCGGATAGCCAGCCCAACTTTAGAAAAGTCCTAGAAAAGCATTGGGATCTCATGATCGGATTAGGAAGAAAGATAACGGAAGGATTGGCTATAAGCTTAGGGTTGGATAATAAATTTTTCGCACCTTTTATGAATAAATCTCACAGTTTCATGCGAATCTCGAATTATCCACCATATGGAAAAAATCAGGAGGAAAATGTGGGTGATGGAATTGGATCTCACATTGATTACGGATTTCTCACTATTTTACTTCAAGATAACATTGGTGGACTTGAGGTTAAAAATGCTGATAATGAATGGGTCAGCGCCCCGATGATCCCTGGGGCCTTCCTGATCAATATTGGTCATATGATCCAGCGGTGGACTAACGATTACTATAAGGCAACCGTTCATCGTGTGATCCCGCCAGAACATGAAAGCCGCTGCTCCCTTCCATTCTTCTTTGAACCGAACCTTGATACGGTCGTGGTTCCGCTGGATGAATTCTGCAGTAAAAATAATCCACCTCGATATAAACCATTCCATTTTGGTAATTATCTTGAGAGTAAATTCACGACCAGTTATTCTGATACAGTAATATAATCATCCTATCGGATTTTCTTTCTATTACTCATATCATTAAATATCTATTAACGTAAAATGGATAAACTAATATCAATTTTCATCCTATATCTTATTGTTCCAAATCTTCTCACAGCAAATACGAAGATTGATGGTGAAAATAATTATCTAGAGAATATACCATTCCTTCAAGATTCGGTTAATAATTACGAGAGTCAAGATGAATCATTACAATTGAATGATTTATCTACGCTATGGCGTTTAAGCTTTGATTCAATTAAAATGCCAGATAAGGATGGATCTATGGGGCTAATAGGATTTTATTATCTTGCCAAAGTAAGTCCATTTATTAATGGTGGTATAGTAGGTTATAGCGCGATAAGCGGCAACCAAGGTGGTTTATTTGTTTTAGGAATTGAAGGAAATATTTATCGTCGTCTAATCTCAAAACTTTTGATTAATTATGGCTTATTTGTTGGAGGAGGAGGCGGAAAGGTTGGGACTGGTAATGGCTTTATGATGCGGAGCCATATTGGCCTCTCTTACGATTTTGAACGATTCAAAGTAGGCGCCAACTACAGTTATGTGACTTTTCCTGACAGTAAAATCCAAGGTAAGCAAGTTGGCCTTTCTATTGCTATTCCAACTCAGTTTTATTATGCCAACCCAAATTTCATTGGTAGGACTATAAATGATTTAAATATGTTAAAGCATATTTCAAGTTCAAGTAATATTGTATTTAATCGCATCTATATGGGTATCATTGTAAAAAATTATTTTCAAGAGGTGGCAACAAAAAACACTTTTGGTGAAGTTCAGGATAATACTATTTGGCTTACAGGATTTGAACTTGGTCGCTTCATGACAAAAAATACTTATATCTTGTTGAAAACGTCAGGTGCATTCAAAGGAAATCCCCATGGTTATATGGATTTTTTAGCTGGTTTTGGTTACAACTATCCTTTCATTGCCAAATACTTATCTTTGTCAGGAAAAATAACTGCAGGATCTGGGGGCGGTGGTTACGTAGAAACAGGGGGTGGATTATTGGTAGAAACAAATATTGGTTTAACACTGAACTTTACTCCAAATATTGCTATGCAAATTGATGGAGGATATCTGAATTCTCCTAAAGGAAATCTTAAAGCGATCAGCCTGACATCCAAACTTCTTTATTCAATAGAAACAGCCAGTATTGCACCCACAACAAAGAAGAAGAATGCTGAGGGTATTTACACCTTTAATAACTGGGCTATTAGGATAACTAACCAAGTTTATATACACCCTAAACGGAATCAAAATATTGCAGATGATAATGTGCATCTCATTTGTGTTAAATTTGATAAATTATTGAACAATTATATTTTTCTTACGGGTCAAGCTCATTCAGCGTATTCTGGTAATTACGTAGGAGGGTATGCTGCTGGATTGGTAGGTGTTGGTATACAAAGTAAGACGATTTTTAATGATCAGGTAAAAGCTAATGCAGAAATGTTATTTGGTGCTGGTGGCGGTGGACATTTGGCCATAGGACAAGGAGCTATTGCTCAATCTGTTTTTGGAATTACATATAATTTTAACCACTATTTTAGTCTGCGAATGTCCACTGGAAAACTATTTGCTTTAAAAGACGACTTAAACAATGATATAATTGACCTAGGTTTAGTAATCAACTTTGCAACATTAATTCGATCACTTAACTATTAATCAAATTCATTAGCGAGGAATTTTGTTTAATAATGCAGATGACTGTTGATTTAAATTATGCTTATGGAAAAATCATTATCAAATAACATAGCTGACTTGGCAAATAGCCTCCCAGGGTATATTTATTTATTCCTGATCGCTTCCACAGCTGTGGTGGTTGGTATCGAATGGGACATATCCTGGCACGAAACCATTGGTAGGGACAAATTGTTGTCTCCGCCTCACATTGTTGTTTACTTAGGCGGAATTATTTGTGGTGTAACCTGTGCCTACATGGCTTTGCGACAAACCTTCATAGATGTAAATCTGTATAACCGGTACGTGATATTCTGGGGCTTCAAGGCACCATTTGCCTGCTGGGTTTGTATCTGGGGGGCTATTGCTATGCTGACTTCGGCACCATTTGATGATTGGTGGCATAATGCTTACGGTTTGGACGTACAGATTATCAGCCCACCGCACATGGTTCTAGCTGCAGGTTTCTTTGCTGTTTTATTAGGAACTCTTCTTCTTCTAACAGCTGAAAAAAATCTGGCCAAGAGTAATCAGAAAAATTTTCTGGAATTATTATTTATGTATTCCGCTAGTTTGATCATTGTACAGTTTGCAATCATTCTCACAGAATACAGTTTTACCAATAAACAGCATACCTATGAATTTTATCTGTTTTCTTTGACAATCTATTCTTTTCTAATGGTTGCTTTTCGGAATGCAGCTGACCATAAATATGCAGCAACCATCATTGCGGCATTATTTACCCTTCATCGTCTGCTCATCATTTGGATCCTACCGCTATTTGAAGCTGAACCGTTGCTGGGTCCTATTTATAGAGATTTAGACCATTACGTCGCCCCTTACTTCCCCGTGTTATTAGTCATCCCAGCGCTTGTTGTTGACATCCTGCACCATAAGATCAAAAGTGGTAACAGAATAGTACAAACAGCAATGATTGGTATTTGTTTTTGCATCACTTTCTTTGTTGCGCAGTGGTACTTTGCTGAATTTCTTCTCACAGAACATGCTAGAAACTGGTTTTTTGCCGGTGATAATAATTTTCCTTACTGGGTCAGTATGGGTGAACGTAGTTACGAGTTCTGGTTTCAGGAATGGACACCCTATGGACAAAAACATGAATTGAAAAAAATGACTCTGGGGAATTTTAGCCTTCTTACCATTTTTACCATCATCTTTTCCTACTTAGGTAGCTTCTTTGGTTCTTGGATCAGGCAGATCAAGCGATGATCTGCGCCCTAAATAAGTTTATTTTACCTTCCATAATTATTTCTTGTTTTCTGAATGCGGACATTGGGCATAACAATGTTGTTTTTGAGGGGAAGGCTGGTGATATACCCTTGCGGGTATTTGTTCAGTTGCCTGGTGTGGTCCCTGGACTATCAGATATTTCAGTAAAGGTTTTTGCAGATGGTGTTAATAAAGTAACAGTACAGCCACAAAAACAGGATAGAGACAGAAAAAGTAAATCGCCGCCACCTGATGTTGCCAAACCTGTCCAGGGAGAAAACAATTTGTTTTCTGCCCAGCTGTGGTTAATGGATTTTGGTTCATATAATCTTGATATAAAAATATATCAAGGACAGCGTGTTGAGCGCATCGCTATTCCAGTTAATTCTATAGCTACAAAAGTAGCTGTAATGAATCAAACCACATCGTCTATTCTGTGGGTTTTGCTTGGTATTTTATTCTTTGGCTTTGTCAACATTATCAGGGTCGGATATAAGGACAGCACCGAACCGCAAGGCAATGAGCCCGATAAAACAAAAAGGAAACGATCTTATATTGTTACTGTCATAACTCTATTTTTTTTCTCAGCAATAATTTATGGCGGAAAAAATTGGTGGGATAAAATTGATCTGGCCTACCAACAAAACATATTCCAGTCTCTTGATAATAAGGTGGATATATTGAATAATGGTCAAACGGATCATATTAGTATTGAGATTGTAGACGAATTATGGGTTAAAGGGAGAATAGCAGATCTTATTCCCGATCATGGAAAAATTATGCACATGTATATCATCAGTGATGCCTATGAACAGCTGGCACATATTCACCCAACCAGGACAGATGATAGAAGTGTTTTCATAGTAAAGATGCCACCTTTTGATAATGGAACGTATCATCTTTATATGGACATTACCCATGAAACTGGTTTTTCCCACACAATGACCAATACATTTACCTATAATTCTGAAAACACCATATACGATCCCACTATTCTTACAGTAGAAAGAGATCCAGATGATTCATGGACACTAAATACCAGTGAAAACAGAATTACATGGAAAGACAAACAGCCTGCATATAATGCTGGAGACAATATTGCGATGGAGTTTAAAGTCAGTAATAATGGAAAAGCAGCAGTGTTAGAACCTTATATAAGCATGGGCGGTCACGCAGCACTGATAAAAAATGATAGGAGTGTTTTTGTCCACCTGCACCCTATTGGAACGATCAGCATGGCCTCGCAGGAAATGTTTCAGGAAAATTATAACCAAGGTGTGCTCGATCAGGAAGATATATGTTTTTTTGGTTTTGCGGATGATTCAACGGGGAATTACTTCAATAAAAATACATCACCAAATGGTGAAGTAAATTTCCCGGCAATTGAACTAACAACGCCAGGCAATTACTCCATCTGGGTACAAGTAAAAAGCGCAGGTGAGGTCATTACACAGAAATTTGATTTCGACGTAATTCTTTGATCATATTACCATACTTAATATCAAGGCTATCGAAAATGCGGTTAGACCCAGGATAACCGTAAGTATTGTCCATGATTGCAAGGTCTGCCGTTCCGTAAGACCAAAATAACGATTCACTAGCCAGAAACCACTGTCGTTCACATGGGACATCATTGTAGCGCCAGAGGCAATGGCAATGACTACTAAAGCCTTATAAACTTCTGCCCCAGTATAGGATATCAATAGTGGTGCCGTTAAGCCCGCACTGGTAATCATAGCAACGGTAGCTGATCCTTGGATCACGCGCACCAATAAGCTGCATATAAAGGCAAACATTATTGGTGTAGTTGTATCGCCAGTCAAGGATTTGGCTAACATAGCACCTGCACCAGTATCAATTAAGATTTGCTTGAACATTCCGCCTGCACCAGTTAATAAAATAATTAAGCCTGCCGGAGCCATGGACTTACTCCATATTTCATGAATGTCATCCTTGGTCATGCCTTGACGAAGGCCTAATAAATACCAAGCCAGTAAATTCGCGATGATCAATGCAGTAAACGGATGCCCGATTAGTCTGATCCAAATTGTGAAGGCAGACGGGATCGACCATGCTGTTTGCGGAATATGCTTT